>JAIOYN010000064.1 GCA_021741065.1 Sphingomonadaceae bacterium
GATCAACAACGCCGGTATCCTGCGGGACAAAAGCTTTGCCAAGATGGATATGCCCGATTTCGATCTGGTGCTTCAAGTCCATGTCATGGGCTCGGCCAATTGCACCAAAGCGGTGTGGGATACGATGCGTGACCAAGCTTATGGCCGTATCTTGATGACCACATCATCAACGGGTCTGTACGGCAATTTCGGACAGGCAAATTATGGCGCCGCAAAGCTTGGGCTGGCTGGTTTTACCAAGACGCTGCATTTGGAAGGCGCGAAATATAATGTCCGCGTCAACTCGCTGGCGCCAGTCGCTGGCACGCGCATGACCGAAGATATTTTCCCAGAAGGCCTGTTCGAACAATTCACGCCCGAAAATGTTGTTCCAGCCGCGCTCTATCTGGTCAGCGAAGATGCGCCGACCAACATGATCATCGGTGCTGGCGGCGGTGGTTATCATGCTGCTTATGTCACCATGACGCCCGGCGTCGCGCTGCGAGAGGAAGGCCGCAATGTCGAAGGGTTCGCCGCAGCATGGGACAAGATCATCGACCGCACCGGCGAAACGGTGCCGCAATCGGGTGGCGAACAATCGATCGCCGTCATGAAGGCGTTGCAAGCCCTCGGCTAAGTCATCGCAATAGGATCGTAAAAAGCCCGGTCTTTGGCCGGGCTTTTTTATGCGTCGACCAGTTTCATTAACTTGCGTTCAACAGGTGCCAGCACCGGCCCAAGATCATGGCCGCGTTTTAGGACCGCGCCGCCCTCCCCGACCAAGGCCCACATGCCTTGGCGGTTGCGTAAAGCGGGCCGTTTTTCGATGCGATATTCGGGGCGTTCGGTGGCGCGACGGAACATGCTGAACACAGCAGCGTCGCGCCCTAAGTCAATGGCATAGTCCCGCCAGTTTCCCGCCGCAACCATCCGGCCATATAGGTTCAGGATTTGCGCCAGCTCATTCTTGTCAAAGCCGACCTGATTGTGGCGACTAACCCCGGGAAAGGGCGCGATGACCGCACTCAACTGACCTTGCGTCCTTTGGCTGGACGTGGCTTGGCAGGCGTAACATTAGAAACGGCGTCACGCTCTGCCATCAACTCGGCCACTTTCTTGCGCAAGCTTTCAATCTCGCATTGCATGATCTCAAGGCTTTGGGTCGCGGGATCGAACATTTCGCGGCAAGGCGTGCCGTAGGGCATGAAATCCCGCGCGTAGGTTTCGGCTTTTACCAGAGTCGAACGCGCTTTCTGGCCAATCATAGTCGCGCCGGCGGGCACATCGTCTGTCACCACCGCAGCCGCCCCAATGCGCGCGCGCGCGCCTACCGTAATGGGCCCAAGAATCTGAGCGCCCGAACCGATGATGACATTATCCAATATCGTCGGATGCCGCTTTCCGCCGACACCCATAGTCGGGTTTGTACCGCCAAGCGTGACATTTTGATACATGGTGACATTATCACCGATCTCGGCCGTTTCGCCAATGACGCTAAAACCATGATCCAAGAAGAAATTGCTGCCGATTTTCGCGCCGGGGTGAATATCGATACCCGTCAGGAAACGCGCAAAATGATTGACCAGTCGCGCCAGAAAAAACATCTGGCCCAAAAACAACCAATGTGCGACGCGGTGATAGGCCACCGCCCAAACGCCTGGATATAGCAATATCTCCCACCGCGAACGCGGCGCCGGGTCTCGTTCTTTGATCGAGTCGAGATAATCGATGAGATTAGAAATAAACATAATGACACTTCTGGCTTTTGCCGGCCCCGTTGGTTGCGTCTAAGCTAAGACGTCCGGGTGGCTTTTTCCAGCAAAGGATGCAGTTTACCGATAAAATTATATGGAAAAATTGGCAAAAACGATTATATGTCATTTATTGATTAACGGAGCCGATTTATGAGTACATATCTTCCGACGCTCAAACAGCTGCAATATCTGGTGGCGCTGCAAGAACATGGACATTTCGGCAAAGCGGCAGATTCCTGTTTTGTCACGCAATCTACGCTCTCGGCAGGCATTCGCGAATTGGAATCCTTGCTTGGCCTGATGCTGGTTGAACGCACACGGCGCGTGGTACGTTTTACCCCATTGGGTAACAAGATGGTGGCCAAGGCACACCGCATCTTGCGTGAGGCAGAGGAGTTGGCGGAAATGGCGCGTTCGGCGGGCACGCCATTGGCCGATGATCTGCGGATGAGCGTCATTCCGACAATCGCGCCGTTTTTGTTACCCAAATTATTGCCCGCATTGCGTAAGCAATATCCCGACCTGAAATTATATCTGCGCGAAGAAGCCAGCGCCGCCGCGGTTGAGGCGCTGCATCATGGGCAGGTGGATTGTGTATTGTTGGCGCTGCCTTTTGCCGCTGGCGATATCGAAAAAGCGACGTTGTTTGATGACCGCTTGTTCGTTGCGTTTCCCAAGGACGATCCACGCGACCCACCCGAAAGCATTGATCCAGAATTGATCGACGAAAGCCGTCTGCTTTTGCTGGTCGATGGCCACTGCCTGAAAGACCATGCTCTTGCCGCATGCAACCGCCCCGAAATGCGCGCCTTTGCAACGATGTTGGGGACCTCGCTGCACACTTTGGTGCAAATGGTCGATAATGGCCTTGGGCTCACGATCATTCCCGAGATGGCCGTTAAAGCAGGGTTGTTGAACGGCACTGATGTGCAAGCACGCCCGTTAAACGCGGAACATGCGTCGCGTGAAATTGCTTTGATATGGCGGACGAATAGCCCGCGACGTGAGGAATTTGAACTGCTGGCGGATGCCCTGCGCGGCTTACACGCAGGTTAGACCCAGCGTTCGGCGCGCGCCTCGTCGCTCGCTTTGGCTTCCACCCATTTGGCACTGCCATCGGCATAATGCTCGCGCTTCCAAAAGGGTGCCTCGGTCTTCAGCCGATCAATAAGGAACGCCGTCGCCTCCAATGCCTCCGCCCTATGCAGCGAAGAGGTCCCAACAACGACCACAGGAGCCCCCACAGGAATGATTCCGACGCGGTGGGTTATGACGGCACCCAACAATGTCCATCGCGCTGTAGCGGCTTCTATGAGGCGATAAAGGCTCGCCTCGGTCATGCTGGGATAATGTTCCAATTCAATGGCGGTTACCCCCCCATCATCACGTACAATACCGGTAAAACTGGCCAGTGCGCCGCCGCCAAGGCCCGTCAAGGCAGCTAACTCTTGGTCGGGCTGAATCGCCGCATTGCTAATCCGTACGATTTTCATCCGCCCGTGACCGGAGGGAAAATCGCCAATTCCTGCGCCGCACCGAGCAGAGTGTCGCCTGTAACCATTTCTTGGTCCAATGCGAAACGCAGGCGCGAAAGATCATGTAATGCGCGGGCATGCTCTTCGGAACGCGCGGAAATCCTCGCCACCAGATCGCCTACTGTGCAAGCATCCTGTGGCACATGGCATTCTTCGGATGACAGCCCGATCGCCTCCCGCACAGTCGCAAAATACACCAGTTTCATGGCGTCAATCCATATGCTTGATGCCGACGCGTAAATAATCCCAGCCGGTAATCATCGTCAGCACCGCCGCTATCCACAATAACAGCAACGCCAGCTGCTTGAGCAAAATCCAATCCGGCAACGCCCCAGCCAAGATGATTCCACCAAGCGAGACCAATTGAAATGTCGTTTTCCATTTTGCGAGTTTGGACACTGGCACCGAAATCTGAAGCCCGGCAAGAAATTCGCGCAAGCCCGACACGATCATTTCGCGCAACAAGATGGTCAAAGCGGCAATCACATGCCACCCCTCCACATCGCGCGTGAACACCAGCATCAGGATGACTGCCGCAATCATGATTTTGTCGGCAATGGGATCAAGAAAAACACCCAATTTGGACACTGTACCCTGCGCGCGCGCCAGATAGCCGTCGAAATAATCGGTGATGCCCATCAGGCAATATAACACAAAAGCAAAAGCATAATCGAGCGGCATCGGTTGCACGCTCATCGGCTTTGTTCCCGGCCACAAAAGGAAAACTAAAATGGGCACGGCGAAAATTCGCGACAGGGTCAGAATATTGGGCAGGCTCAGCATCAAGCATAGATAGCGTGGTGCGCGGACAAAATCACCTCACTATTTACCCACCGATTGAAATGCACTTTGCCATGCCTCCCACCGGCGGCTAAGGCACAGTAAGTCCTCTGCATGGGAAGCTGGTAATTTTATGGCCACGACAATGTCTTTGATGAACAAGCGCCGTTTTCTGCCGCTTTTCGTGACGCAATTTCTCAACGCCTTCAACGACAATTTCTACAAAATGGCGATGGTGATGTTGGTCACCTATGAGATTTATTCGGACCCCACGCGCGAAGCAAATTTCAACGCGATTGCAGGCGCGCTGTTCATCCTACCGTTCTTCTTGTTTTCCGCGCTGGCGGGCCAATTGGCGGATACGATTGAAAAAACCAAAGTCATCCGCATGGTCAAAACGGCCGAGATATTCATCATGCTTTTTGGGGCAGCGGGCATCTATTTGCAAAACATCCCGCTGATGCTCACCGCCTTGTTCGCGATGGGCGTTCATTCGACATTTTTTGGTCCCATCAAATATGCGATCCTGCCGCAACATCTGAAGAAGGATGAGGTACTGGGTGGCACCGGCCTTGTGGAGGCTGGCACCTATTTGGCCATATTGGGCGGCACGATTGCAGGTGGCATTATCCCCGGCGACATTGCTGGCGTTGGCATCATCATTGTTGCCATCATAGGACGGGTGACCGCCCAATCTGTTCCGGACGCTCCACCCGAAAGCGACGCGCCGACCGCGAAAATGGATTGGAATATTTTCCGCAGCAGTTGGCAACTGGTGCGCGACACAATGCATATCCCCCATCTTTTCATGGCCATCATGGCCATCAGTTTTTTCTGGGGTATTGGCGCCGTATTGGGATCGATCTTCCCTCCTATGGTTAAGAATGCCATTGGCGGCGACAATACCGTCGCAACACTGTTCACGGCATTCTTCTCGGTGGGTATCGCCATTGGATCGATTGCTGTAAACCGCCTCCTTAAGGGAATAGTATCGGCGAAATATGCACCAGCATCGGTGATTGTGATGGGGCTGTTCGTCCTCGATCTATGGTGGAGCGTCAGCCATTGGGGGCCCGTCGGACCAGAGTTGATGAATTGGTACAGTTTCCTGATGCTTGGCAAAGGCGATCGGATGATTATCGATCTGCTGGGTATTTCTATTGCCGGCGGCATGTTCGTGGTCCCGCTTTATGCGTTTCTGACCACGACCGTTGCAAAATCGCAAACTGCACGGACAATTGCCGCCAACAATATCGTCAATTCCGGCGCAATGGTCATTGGCGCCATTGTCTACAGCCTGCTCGTGAGCGCAGGTGTCAGCATCGCCGATACTTTGTTCATGATCGCAGCGGCCTGTTTGATATCTGCTTGGATCGCTTGGCGGCTACACAAAGCATGTGATATTGCTGCACTTCAGGTCAGATCATGAGGCAGATGATCGAGACGAAAGGGTGTGAAACCATAGCATGAAGTTCACAGGTAAAACCGCATTAGTGACAGGCGGAACAGACGGCATTGGTCTGGAAATCGCGCGTCATTTAAAGGCAAAAGGCGCAAGCGTGATTGTATGCGGCCGCCGCGAAGACGCGCTGGCATCGGCGCGGACGGAAGGTTTTGAGGCCATTCAAGCTGATCTTTCCACAACCACCGGCTGTGCCGGACTTGCCGCTGCTTTGGCGGACAGGCCCATCGACATGTTAATCAACAATGCGGGGATGAGTGGAAATTTCGGTCCCGGTGAACCACTAGACTTGGCGCTGACCGATCAAGCAATTTTCTTGAACCTCAACGCACCACTGCATCTGATCGGCCATTTCCTGCCGGGTTTGTTGCAACGGCAAGAGGCGGTGATCGTCAATGTCACCTCGGGCCTGGCTATTGCACCACGCGCTGGTGGCCCTGTTTATTGCGCCACTAAGGCGGGCTTACGCAGTTTCACCCAATCGCTGCGGCACAATTTGCGCGGCACCAATGTCCATGTCATTGAGGCGCTGCCGCCCGTTGTCGACACCGCAATGACGCGTGGCCGGATCAACGGCAATAAAATATCGGCCAAACAATGTGCCGCGGAAATCGTTGATGCCATTGCGACCAATGCCCCGGAAGCCAATGTCGGCATGGTTAAGATTCTGCGGATGTTATATTCAATCTCGCCAGCTTTTGTGCGGCGGATCATGATCAAATTCTAAAAGTGCAGTCGAACCGAAGGCGTTAGTTTCCCGATCGAAAAAACCGCAATCTGCAATGTCAGCAGATTAAGTGGTGCCCCAGGCCCGACTCGAACGGGCACTCCTCTCGGAACAGGATTTTGAATCCAGCGCGTCTACCATTCCACCACTGGGGCACATCTTTTCGGGCGAACCCGATAAAGCGGAGGACCCTCTAACCGAGCCTCCGTCATGATGCAAGTGCATCCTTATCTCTTCCGCTCGTCTATTTTTTTAGTTCTTTTGCCAACGTCTTGAGCGTAGCCTTTCCATAAGGAGCCTTGAACCCACCCATGCCGGCAACATCGACGCCGGTCTGGCGATAAACCGCGCGCATATGGCTGAACGTCTTGAACCCGTCGGCGCCGTGGTAATTGCCCATACCCGATGGCCCAACGCCGCCAAAGGGCAGGTCTTCCATCGCATTGTGGAAGACCACATCGTTCACAGTAACACCACCGGAGACAGTCCGCGTAAGCACGCGTTCCTCCTCGGCCTTGTCCGATCCGAAATAATATAGGCCGAGTGGCCGGTCATGTGCGTTCACATAATCAATGGCGTCATCCACCGATGAATACGTCATCACGGGCAGGATGGGTCCAAAGATTTCCTCCTGCATTACCTTCATATCGTCGGTGACATTGCGTACGATGGTCAGCGGCATTTTGTTGCCGTTGGACGTAGCAAATTCTTCATTGGCTGGGTTAATCTCAATCAACTCCGCACCCTTTTCGCGGGCATCGTCGAGATAGCCCTGCAACCGTTCATAATTACGGCCGTTCACGACCGACGTGTAATCGTCATTATGCAGCAATTTTGGATATTGCGCGGTGACGCCAGCCTTCACAGCCTCAATCACATCATGCTCCTGATCGCTTGGTACCAAAAGATAATCCGGCGCGAGGCAGATTTGGCCAGCGTTCATCATCTTGCCCAATGCGATCCGCTCGCCCGCTTTTTTCTTGTCCGCGCTGCGGCCGACGATGGTCGGCGACTTGCCGCCCAGTTCCAACGTTACCGGCACTAGATTGTCGGCGGCAGCGCGCATGATATGTTTGCCGACGCTCGTCGCACCAGTAAAGATCATATGGTCAAAGGCCAGTTTCGAAAAGGCCATACCGACATCAGCGCCGCCAGTGAAAACCGCCATTTCCTCTTGAGCGAAATATTTGGGCACAAGTTCTTCAAACAAGGCCGACACCCGCTCGGTGAATTCTGATGGCTTGATCATGGCGCGGTTGCCGGCGGCGAGGATACCCGCCATTGGCACCATCACCATGCCAACGGGGAAGTTCCAAGGCGCAACGACACCGACCACACCCTTGGGTTGGAACACTACCTCTGCCTTGGCCCCGATAAGGCCCAACGGAAAGGTGGGTTTGCGCTTCTCGCCCTTTGCCCAGCTCTCAAAATGCTTCTTGGCATGTTTCATCGCGCTAACAGAAGGCATGATATCGGTTAGCAATGTCTGTTCACGGCTGCGATGGCCGAAATCGGCCGAGACAGCCTTTGCAAAATCTTCGGCATGGTCGATCAGCAAGGCAATCGCGCGGTCTATACGGTCGCGGCGCACCGACATGGCCTCAGGCATGGCGGCGGTAAACGCGGCGCGCTGTTTTTCGAGCACAGTTTGCATATTTGCGGTCAATTTCTCTCTCCCTGTATCAATTAATGAATTGCTAGCGCGAAGCGTTGCACATTGAAACCATTTTGGCGTATCGACATCTCAAACACGCGCAAAGCGCGGCGACTGAATGGAGAGACCATGATCGAGGCAGGTAAAGAGTGGACGCCACCTGCGGGTTGGCCCGTGATGACCCGTGATCAGGTAAAGGCAGCCTTGTGCGCGCCGGGCATGCCATTTGAAATGGAGACTGCCGTGATTGAAGGCGTGCCAACACGCGTCTGGAAAAACGCCTTGCCCAATCTCGCCGTGCTGGCCGGACATGCCAAAGTGGCATTCGGTGACCGCGAATTTGTGGTGTATGAAGATGAGCGCGTTACATACGACGCGTGGCACCGCGCCGTCGCGTCATTGGCGCAGGCGCTAAAAGAATGCGGCATTAAAAAGGGCGACCGCGTCGGCCTTGCAATGCGTAACTTACCCGAATGGCCGGTCGCCTTTTTCGCCGCCGCCGTCATGGGCGCGATTGTTGTACCGTTGAACGCATGGTGGACGGGCGAAGAGCTGGCCTTCGGCATGGCCGATTCGGGCGCAGCCGTTTTGATCTGCGACGCGGAACGGTGGGACCGCATTGCCCCGTACAAAGCCGAAATGCCCGCGCTGCAACATGTGATGGTTACGCGTGGCGGTGGGGCCGCGATGACAGAACCCGCTATTCTGCTTGAAAATGTGATTGGCGAACCAAAAAGCTATTCTGATTTGCCAGACCTGCCCTTGCCGGACGTCGCCATAGCGCCTGACGATGCCGTCACTATTTTTTACACCAGCGGTACAACCGGCAAACCCAAAGGCGCATTGGGATCACATCGCAATTTGCTTACCAATGGCCTTTCCAGTGCCTATTCGGGCGCGGCTACGGTGCTGCGCCGGGGTGATTCTTTGCCTGAGCCAAGCATTCGGGCTTCCTTGCTTGTGATCCCGATGTTCCACGTCACCGCTTGTTCAGCATCGATGATCCCCACCATTCAGGCTGGCCACAAAATCATATTATTGCACAAATGGGATACCGTGAAGGCGTTCGAGATTATCGAGCGCGAAAAGATCAATGCCACAGGCGGCGTGCCATTTATCGCTTGGCAGTTGATCGAGCATCCCGACCGCAAAAAATATGATCTCAGCTCCATCGACGCGATCAGCTATGGCGGCGCGCCATCTGCGCCGGAATTGGTGCGCAAAATCCACGAAATATTCGGCGCTTTGCCCGGCAATGGCTGGGGCATGACCGAAACCATGGCAACCGTAACTTCACACTTGGCCGAAGATTATCTCAACCGTCCGGATAGCTGTGGCCCGGCGGTTGCTGTATCCGACCTGAAGATCATGTCCGAGGATGGCACCACGGAATTGTCCCTTGGTGAAGTAGGCGAATTATGGGCACGCGGCCCGCAAATTGTTAAAGGCTATTGGAACCGCCCCGACGCCACCGCCGAAACATTTGTCGATGGTTGGGTACGAACAGGCGACCTTGCGCGCTTAGATGACGAAGGTTTCTGCTTCATCGTTGACCGTGCAAAGGACATGATCATTCGCGGTGGCGAGAATATATACTCGTCAGAAGTTGAAAACATTCTCTACGAACATCCTGCCGTTACCGACGCTGCTTTGGTGGGCATACCGCACCAGACCCTAGGCGAAGAACCTGCAGCCGTCGTGCATCTGGCACCCGGCATGACCGCCACCGAGGACGAACTTCGATGTTATGTCAGCGAACGTCTGGCGAAGTTCAAGGTGCCAGTAAAAATCATCTTCACGCAGGATACTTTGCCACGCAACGCCAATGGCAAGATCCTGAAACGCGATTTGAAGGCGCTGTTCTAAGCCAACAAGCAGGGTGATTCATATTTGTTTTTGATGGCCCGCCAGCCTATACAATTTCAAAGCCAAATTAAAGGAATCTCCCATGCGCAACGCCGATCCCGTCGTAATCCTGTCCTACGCCCGAACGCCCATGGGCGGGATGCAGGGGGCATTGGCCGACGTTTCCGCAACCGACCTTGGCGCTACGGCGGTGAAGGCCGCGGTTGAACGCGCTGGCGTCGATGGCGCGATGATTGAGCGCATCTATATGGGCTGCGTCCTGCCAGCAGGCTTGGGCCAAGCGCCCGCCCGTCAAGCCGCAATCAAGGCTGGCTTGCCCAAATCGGTGCAAGCAACGACGGTGAACAAAGTATGCGGCTCGGGCATGCAAACCGTTATCATGGGCAGCGAGGCGCTCGCCGCTGGGTCTGTTGATTATGTCATCGCCGGCGGCATGGAAAGCATGACCAATGCGCCTTATCTGCTGAAAAAGCATCGCAGCGGGGCGCGTATTGGCCATGACACGGCCTATGACCATATGTTCTTGGATGGCTTGGAAGACGCCTATGAGGCTGGCCGCGCCATGGGAACATTCGCGCAAGACACCGCCAATGATTATCAACTGACTCGCGAGGCACAGGATGCCTACGCGATTGAATCGCTCCGCCGCGCGCAAAAAGCGATTGCCGATGGTGCATTCAAGCAGGAAATCGTCGCTGTGACCGTTGCCACGCGCAAAGGCGACGTCATTGTCGACACAGACGAACAACCCGGCAAGGGCATGCCCGACAAAATTCCCACGCTTAAAGCGGCCTTTGCCAAGGACGGCACAATTACAGCGGCAACCAGCTCTTCCATCTCCGATGGCGCGGCAGCGCTTGTCCTCACACGTCAGTCGGTCGCCGATGCCAACGGCCGAACACCGATCGCCCGCATTGTGGCCCATGCCGCGCATGCGCAGGAACCATCGGCATTCACGACCGCTCCAGTCGGCGCGATCAGCAGATGCTTGGAAAAGGCCGGTTGGACCATCGATGATGTCGACCTGTTCGAAGTGAATGAGGCTTTTGCCTGCGTCGCCATGTTCGTGATGCATGATCTTGGCATATCGCATGACAAGATTAACGTGCATGGCGGCGCTACTGCGCTTGGCCATCCCATTGGCGCGTCAGGCGCGCGGATCATTACAACCTTGGT
>JAIOYN010000065.1 GCA_021741065.1 Sphingomonadaceae bacterium
ATGGCCAGGCTGCCAACATGTTCGCCGGAGATCAACTTAGGCAGATATTTCGCCTTTTGCTCTGGGTTTGCCCAGCGGGCGATTTGGTTGACGCACAGGTTGGAATGCGCGCCGTAGGATAGGCCAATAGAGGCAGAAGCGCGGCTGACTTCTTCTACAGCGACAACATGTTCCAAATAGCCAAGGCCGAGGCCGCCATCGGCCGCATCAACGGTTATGCCATGCAAGCCAAGTTCGCCCATGGCACGCCACAGCTCGTCCCGCGGAAACCAGTCATCCGCGTCGATTTTGGCCGCGAGCGGCGCGATTTTGTCGGTTGCAAAACGCTTCGTCGTTTCGCGGATCATGTCGGCATTATCGCCGAGGGCAAAATCTAATGTCATGCTTGTCATCGACTTACTCTGACAGTTTATTACATGTGCTGCAAGCATAGGACTAGCCAGTGGACGACCTTTTGCTTACCGCTCATCCGATGTTGTTAAAGCGAGCGAATCTTCACTAATGCATTATGATATTCTTATTGTGGGTGGCGGCCATGGCGGCGCACAGGCCGCAATTGCGTTACGGCAGGCCAAATATGAGGGCAGCATCGGCGTGGTGAACGCTGAGCCTGAATATCCCTATGAGCGCCCGCCTTTGTCAAAAGACTATTTTGCCGGTGAAAAGGCGTTTGAACGCATCATGATCCGGCCAGCCGCTTTCTGGGAAGAGCGCGGCGTCGATATGCTGTTGGGCGCGCGTGTGGACGCGGTCGATCCCTCCGCCCATAAGGTAGCATTATCTGACGGGGCGATCATTTCCTATGGCAAGATGATTTGGGCGACTGGCGGCAGTCCGCGGCAACTGCCGGTAGAAGGCGGCAATCTGCCGGGTATGCATGTGGTTCGCACCCGCGCTGACGTCGACGGGATGCTTGGTGGCCTCGATGATGTGGCCGAGGTTGCGATCGTAGGCGGCGGATATATCGGGCTTGAGGCGGCGGCCGTGCTGCGCAAAATGGGCAAAAAAGTAACGGTGCTAGAGGCGATGGATCGCGTTTTGGCGCGGGTTGCTGGGGAACCGCTTTCACGCTTTTACGAGGCGGAACATCGCGCGCATGGCGTGGACGTGCGCTTAGGTGTTGAAATCAGTGGCATAGAGGGCGAAGATTTTGTCACCGGCGTGCGTTTGGCCGATGGCGACGTGATCCCCGCTCACATGGTCATTGTCGGCATTGGTATCATTCCGGCTGTTACGCCTTTGCTGACGGCAGGCGCCGCTGGCGGGGCAGGGGTTGATGTTGATGCCTATTGTCGGACGTCCTTGCCAGACATCTATGCCATTGGCGACTGCGCGGCCCATGCCAATGATTTTGCAGGCGGCAACGTCATGCGCGTTGAATCGGTCCAAAACGCCAATGATATGGCGAATGCGGTAGCCAAAAGCCTGACGGGTGAGCTTACGCCATATCATGCCGTGCCATGGTTCTGGTCCAACCAATATGATTTGCGCCTTCAAACGGTCGGCATCAGCGCGGGTTATGATTCCATGGTGTTGCGCGGCGACCCTGACACTCGCAGCTTCTCGGTGGTGTATCTAAAAGCCGGAAAAGTCATTGCGCTCGATTGCGTTAACGCGACTAAGGATTATGTCCAGGGCCGCCTGTTCGTGATCGATGGACTGTCGCCGACGGTTGAACAATTAGCCGATACCACCGTGCCATTGAAGGAACTCGCTGGAGCTTTGATGGCCAACTGATGTAAATTTTGCCCCCAGTCCGTTCCGCCCTCACGGCCATTTTAGGCCCAACCAACACTGGCAAGACGCATCTTGCTGTCGAACGAATGTGCGCGCACTCCAGTGGGATGATTGGGTTTCCGCTCCGCTTGCTGGCGCGGGAAATTTACGATCGCGTCGTCGCCCTAAAGGGCGCGCAGAATGTTGCTTTGATAACGGGTGAAGAAAGGATCGAACCACCTCAAGCACGCTGGTATTGCTGCACTGTTGAAAGCATGCCCATTCAGAAGGACTTTGCTTTCGTCGCCATAGACGAAGCGCAATTGGGAGCAGACCCAGAACGCGGGCATATTTTTACCGACCGCATATTGCATGCACGCGGTCGGGAAGAAACGATGATCCTGGGCTCGGAAAGTCTTCGTCCGATTATCCGCGCGTTGCTGCCCGATGCTGAAATCATCTCCCGTCCTCGATTTTCGACGTTGAGCTATGCTGGCGCGAAGAAATTATCGCGATTGCCCAAAAGGTCAGCGATTGTCGCCTTTTCAATCGAGCAAGTATATGCGGTGGCGGAAACCTTGCGGCGTATGCGCGGTGGGGCTGCGGTCGTGATGGGGGCGTTGTCCCCGCGAACGCGCAATGCGCAGGTCGCGATGTTCCAATCGGGCGAGGTGGATTATCTCGTTGCAACTGACGCCATTGGCATGGGGTTGAACCTTGATGTCGCGCACGTCGCATTTGTCAGCCTATCCAAATTTGATGGCTCCCGCCGCCGGCGCCTGACCGTTGCCGAAATGGCCCAAATTGCGGGCCGCGCTGGTCGGCATCAGCGCGACGGTAGTTTCGGGACATTGGCAGGCGAGGGCAGTGAATTCACGCCGGAAGAAGTGTTGGCTATTGAAGGACACAGCTTCCCGCGCTTGGACTGGTTATATTGGCGAGAGGCCAAGCCGCGATTTAATGACATAGCAACTTTGATCGCGGATTTGGAGAAGAAGCCGCATCGCCCGGGGCTATTACCAGCGCCTAAGGTTATAGATTTGCTGGTGCTTAAGCGTTTGGCAGAAATGCCTGATGTAAAAGCGCTCATCCGCCATCAGGTGGATGTTGCCCGCCTGTGGGAGGTAGCGTGCCTGCCTGACTTCCGTCAAATGGGGGAGGAGCATCACAGCCGCTTCGTCGCATCGTTATGGCAATATCTCGGGCAAAATGAACGCGTAATCCCGCAAGGTGTATATGCCAGCGAACTGGCCCGGTTGGATAACATCCAAGGCGATGTTGATACGCTCTCGGCGCGAATCTCGGCGGTGCGGACATGGACCTATATTGCCCATAGGAACGACTGGCTGACCAATCCGCCAGCCATGGCGGAACGCGCACGCGCGCTGGAGGAAAAGTTATCGGACGCCTTGCACGATGCATTACGCCAGCGATTTGTCGATAAACGCACTTCGATGCTATTGCGGAAAAACGCGACGGACGTGGGGTTGTTGCCTGTGGAGATTCAAGCCGACACACATGTTCTGGTTGATGGAGAAGACATTGGCACTTTACAGGGCTTTTCGTTTCGGGTTGACCCAGCGGCCAAAGCAAGTGACCGTAAGCTATTATTGGCTGCCGCCGAACGGCATTTGGCAGCACATTTGAGACAAAAGGCAAAGGACGTAAGCATGGCAGAGGACAGCGAATTCTCGCTCGCAGCCGATGGAGAGGGCAAGCCCGCCATTTTCTGGCAGGGCGATATACTTGGTGCGCTGACCAAGGGTCGGACACTGCTTCAACCTGCATTTTCGCCAGTAAAAGCTGTAGCGGGGCTTGAAGGCGACGCGTTGCGCGAAATTACGACCCGCGCAGAAAGCTGGATTGCGGCGCAATTGGCAAAGGCAATGGGCGGCATAATCGGACTATTGGACCTTGCGCAGCAAGCTGATGTCGACGGCAATGTCCGTGCGCTTGCAGTACGTTTGGCCGATGAAGGCGGCACCGCGGGCCGCCATTATCTGGCCGACGCGATTGCGGCGCTTCCTAAGGAAGCACGGGGCGCAGCGCGCAAGGGCGGCATCGTTTTTGGCGCACTTGATATCTATCACCATGCCGCCCTGAAGCCAGCGGCGGCCAAATGGCGTGCGGCATTATTTGCGGCCCGCGACAACCGCGCGATGCCGGAACTTCCCCCAGAAAGCGCTGTCCATTTGAAGGCGTGGCATTTTGGCAGTGCGTCCGAAGCTCGCAACGCAGGCTATCGCCGAATTGGTGAAGAATATGTCCGCATAGATTTGGCCGAACGCGTCATCAAAAAAGCACATGAAGCACGCGGGCAGGGCAATCTGTTTGGTATGGACATGACGTTCGCCACGTCGCTGGGTATCAGTGAAAACGGATTAAAGGCCCTTATGCGCGACGCAGGCTTCCGTTCTGCGGAACAGCCACCTGAGCCGCAGGCGGAGGTTGTCGCTGAAACCGTTTCCGAGGCAGTTGAGATTATCGCGGGAGAATCCGTTCCAGCACCCGAAGCCGATGTCGAAGAAGTCACAGCAACTGACGAAGTCGTAACAAATGCCCCAGAGGCAGCTGCGCCGGCAGTAGTCGAGCCGCAAGCCGTCACTTTGACACATTGGCGATGGGTTGGCTTGCCAAAGCCGCGCCCGCCCGAGCAGCGTCCGCAACGCGTCAAGCCGCAACCGCAGGCATCTCGCACCGCGGGCAAGCCAAGGCCCAAAGCTGAGCGGGAGCCGCTTGCTGCGAAGCAAACTGCTCAACCATCATCCCTCGCGTTGCAACTGGCAGCGCTTAAGGGGTTAAAACTCTAATAGGTTGGGGCGCAGTTGCGGATCGACAAGCTTCTGTTCTTTTTGCGATTTGCTAAGAGCCGTACGCTTGCCCAAAATTGGGCGGAGGCCGGGCATATCCGTTTAAATGGCCGACGTGTGGAAAAGGCCAGTCTATCCACCGCTGTAGGTGATGTGATCACCTTACCGATCGGTGAAACCGTTGTGATGCTCAAACTGATATCCATGCCAACACGGCGTGGCCCCGCGAATGAAGTGCAACTTTGCTATCAGCGTATAGACTAAAAATTGGCAGGCAGTTGCATTCCGCCGTTGACTTCTCCCCGCGCCTCGCAATAGGCAGCAAAGTGAAACGGCTACTCCGCCGCTGCGTTTTGGAGATTTCCGCAAGTGACTTATGTCGTTACCGATGCCTGCATCCGCTGCAAATATATGGACTGTGTTGAAGTGTGTCCGGTGGATTGCTTTTATGAAGGCGACAATATGCTCGTCATCAACCCTAATGAATGCATCGATTGCGGCGTCTGCGAACCAGAGTGCCCTGCAGAAGCAATTTTACCAGATACCGAAAGCGGTCTTGAGCAATGGCTTGAATTGAACGCGACCTATAGCGCGGAATGGCCGAATATCACCTCAAGCCGTGAACCACCTGCCGATGCCGATGAGTTTAAGGGCGTAGACGATAAGTTTGACAAATATTTTAGCCCTGACCCTGGCGAGGGCGATTAGGTCCTGACCCTAAGATCTCGCGGTGCGGGACGCCTTTAACCAGTCTTTCTGATACGCTTCCACTTCACGCAATGCGGCAAAAACCGTCATGTCTGGTGCTGTGCGGCCTGTGCGGCCCAGGGCGTAGATCTGGCTATAAAACCAATATTGCGTGGCAAACCCCTCCATGCTGCGCACCATCTTGATCTTGCGTAAGCTTGAAAGCCATTCAGGCAGCAGCTTCAATTGGTTTTCGACCTTGGGTAGCATCGCCATACCACCAAGTAGCCTCTTTGGCGCTTCAGGCATCACGCATAATGGCCGGGCAAGGCCGATGACGTCGGCACCGCCGTTGCGCAACGCTTGTTCCATTGCCGATGCGCTGCGGAAACCGCCGGTTACCATCAGAGGTATTTTGAGTTCCGCCTTCATCGCCTGCGCGAAATCAACAAAATAGGCTTCGCGCGCGAGCGTGGTGTCGGCCACATTCTGCACCTCTTCCTCCTCCAAGCCTTGAATGCCAAGCAGCTTGGGTTGCTCATAGGTGCCACCCGAGATCTCGATCAGATCCACACCCGCGTCCTGCAACCATCGGGCTACTTGAAGGCTGTCCTCAAAGGCAAAGCCGCCAAGCTGGAAATCAGCGCTGTTCAATTTTACCGAAATGGGGAATTCTGGGCCGACCAAGGTGCGCACAGTGTTTATCGTGAACATCAGAAAACGAGCACGATTCACAAGGCTTCCGCCCCACCGGTCGGTACGCTGGTTCGACCGTGGGCTTAAAAATTGCGATATCAGATAGCCATGCGCGGCATGAATCTGAACGCCTGTAAATCCTCCATTTTTGCAATGCAATGCGGCCTGACCAAAACGGCCAATGAGGTTCAGAATTTCGTCCTCGGTTAAGGCGACAGGCGTACCAAATTGCCCACCGGGCAACCCCAGCTTGACCGCAGACGGTGCCTTGGGACGCGGGTTAACCGCGCGCATTGCCTGCCGTCCGGCATGGCTGATTTGTGCCCAGAAATGATTGCCGTTGCGGGTCGCTGCCTTTGTCCAGAATTGGAGGGCTGTCATCATCTCAGTGTCTGGATGCCCTTCAAAAAAGACGTTGCCAGGGCGCTCGAGATGGTCCGCATCGATGTGTATATTGCCCGAAATATGCAGGCCAGCACCGCCATCCGACCAAATGCCATATAGGCGCTGCAATTCAGGTGTCGGACGACCCAATGGGTCGGCAAGTCCCTCAGTCATCGCGGCTTTTGCGATGCGGTTGTTCAGCACGGCCCCGCAAGGCAGCTTCAGCGTGTTGCTTAGTCTCACTGGGGATCGCCGGATGCTTCGACTTTTGTCGTATCTGCGGCATTGGGTTTGGCTGGGGCAGCTTCTCGGCTGGCGGTGGGTGCCGAGACATTAGCGCCAGACTGACCTGTTGCGTCGTCAACGGCTTCGTCCGTGTTGATCATGTCGTCGCTGATCGTGCCTTCTAGACTGTCGAGATTATCCATGCGCATTTCGGTGGCTTGACTATCCTCCTGCGAACTGCCGCATGCGGACAGAAGCAGCATCATGGCAAGGGCAGGCGTGAAGTTGCAAAAACGCATAACATCCTCGTTGGTCTAACTCGGCGCATCCGTACAATTTTCACCCGTTTTCGCAAGACTATTGAAAAAATCGGGGAAAGTGGACAGCAATGCGGCGTCAAAATCAGATAAGGTGGCATCAATGCCTAACGCGGCGAGGCTGGTCACCGGAAACTCCGATATTCCGCAGGGCACGATGCCGGCAAAATGGCTGAGATCAGGGGAAATATTGACGGCAAACCCATGCATTGTGACCCATTTGCGAATACGCACACCAATCGCGCCAATTTTCGCCTCTTGGCCATTGGGCGTGTCACACCAAATGCCGATGCGTCCTTCGGCGCGGCGGGCTTCGATGCCAAAATGGCCAAGCGCATTTATCACCCAGCCTTCAAGCGCATGGACGTAGCAGCGGACATCCTTTCCGTGGCGGGCAAGGTCCAATAGAACATAGCCAACGCGCTGGCCTGGCCCATGATAGGTGTATCGCCCGCCGCGCCCTGTGTCATAGACTGGGAACCGCTGGCTCAAAAGCTCTGCGGGGTCCGCACTGGTACCGCTGGTGTATAAAGGCGGGTGTTCCAGCAGCCAGATAAGCTCTCTTGCGTTGTCGTCACGAATGGCCCCCTGCAACGCTTCCATGCGCTGCAGTGCGTCTGGATAGGTTGTTAGGCCCGTTGTTATGTCCCAGTCTATATTGTGATCCACCAACATGATGCGTCCTTTAGCATGGTGCAAGCGGCTTGCCACCGCATATGTCAGCCTCTACGCCGCGCATAGCTAAGGAGATTTTATGCCAAAGAAGCTTGATTATCGCGCTTTGTGGACTGACGCGCGGGCTTTGCTTGCTGTGCATAAGGAGGCCATTGCCTCAATTGCAGGCTTTTTCATATTCATGTCTGCATGGATTTCGGCTTTTCTCGTGCCGCCGCTGACTGTTGAAAATCTGGACGATAGAAATCAGACCATATTGGAAATCAGCCGCTATTTCGAAGCCAACTGGCGCGTTCTTGTGCCGACGATGTTGGTAACCATTTATGGCAGTCTGTCTCTGTATGTGCTGATGTCGGGGCGTCGCTTGGAAAAAGTGGGGAATGCTCTTGGAATCGCAGCGGCATTATTCTTCCCGTATTTGCTGGCAAGCTTGCTCGTTGGCTGGGCCACTTTGGCAGGATTTTTTATGCTGATCATACCGGGCCTTTATCTTTCTGGCCGCTTTGCAATATTGCCTGCCGTCTTCGCGCAGAATGCTCAGGGCGGGGTCAACAGTTCCGTCATCCGGACGTGGCGCGTTACCAGTAACTGCGGTTGGGCGATCCTATTTTTGATGCTCTTCGTCGCAGTTATACTGCGCATTTTCGCAGGTGTGGCCGACACCGCGATCGTTGCTATTTGCCAGTCCATCGCTGGCGAAGGCGGTGTTCCGATTGTCGTGTCCGCCATAAAGGCGCTGTTTGTCACTTTGGAAGCCGTGGCTTTCATAGTGATGCTGGTTGCCGTCAACCGACAGCTTTCCGCGCAGACACCTAAGCAATAATCGGGATATGCGGCGCAGCATCGCGCGGGATGAGACCATTAAGGCGCGGATCAGGGAAGGTTTCCAATTGCCGTTGATAGGCGATGAAGCCGGACCTCTGGTAAAAGGACAGCGCTTGGGGACCATCCAGCGTGCAGGTATGCACCCACATCCGCTGGACGCCGGCCTCCGCCCAGCCCATCTGTAGCGCCATCGCCATCAGCCATTTGCCATGCCCTTTGCCTGTCAGCTCTGGCACCAGGCCGAAAAAGGCAATCTCGCATTGCCCGGCTTGCCTGAAATCTAGCTCCAATATCCCGACCTCAATGCCGCGCCGGTCCAGAGCGGCCCAGATGCGCACTGCGGGGTCGTGGATGATGTGCAAAAGGTAGGCGTCATTAAGCGCGAGCCGGGAGAACCAAAGCCATGGTTCGCCAATCCGGCGATATAGCGTGCGGTACGTATCTGCCGTTGGCGCTTGCCAACTTTCCAACCGCAGCTCTGACGCTGGCAGCGCCCGCAAGGGCGGACGGTTCGTCATTTCCAACGATGTGACAATGGCACCAAGTTCGCCATGGGCAATGGGGCTAAATACCATATGGGGTTAGGCCCACACTACTTCGGGCGGCAGGCTCATCAATATCGCATCGACATTTCCGCCGGTCTTCAATCCAAAAGTCGTGCCACGGTCATATACCAAGTTAAACTCGGCATAGAGACCACGCCAGCGCAATTGCGCCTGCTTTTCTTCGGCACTGAAGGGTTGGTTCATGCGGCGGCGGACAAGCTTTGGAAAGATGTCCAGGAAACTATTGCCGACATCGCGCGTGAAGGCAAAATTTTGATCAAACAATGCGTCGCTCGTGTTTTCGAGATGATCGTAAAATATCCCACCGACACCGCGATGGATGTTGCGGTGCGGAATCCAGAAATAATCCTCCGCCCATTTGCTATAGCGTTCATATACATCGGGGCCATAAGGCGCGCAGGTGGCGCGCAGGCGCGCGTGGAAGTCGTCGGTGTCTTCCGCATAGGGAATGGGCGGGTTAAGGTCCGCACCGCCGCCAAACCAGCTTTTCGTTGTAACCAGATAACGGGTATTCATATGCACCGCGGGCACATGCGGGTTTGCCATATGCGCGACGAGGCTGATACCCGTGGCGAAAAAACTGGGATCTTCGGCTGCACCATGAATGGTTTTGGCAAATTCGGGGTTGAAGCTGCCACCGACGGTCGACACATTTACGCCGACTTTCTCGAAAACCTTGCCCTTCATCACTCCGCGGACACCGCCACCACCGGGGGAGCCATCATGGTCGTTCCGATCCCATGGACTATACTCAAACGACGCGTCGGAGCCCGCTTCGCGCTCGATTGCTTCGAAGGAAGCACAAATGTTGTCGCGGAGCGATTCGAACCATGTCCGTGCTGCCTGTTGGCGTTGATCTAATATCAGGGTCATTGCTCGCCTCTTGGGAATGAATTGGTCTGTCTAAGACCTTCTGCCAAAGCGATGCCAGCCGATACCGAAATGTTCAAGGATCGAAATCCGGTTGCCATAGGAATACAGACGCGCGCGTCGGCGCGTGCATGCACTTCGGGTGGCGCCCCTTTGCTTTCTGAGCCCATGAGAATGATGTCGTCAGGACGAAAAGTGAACTGTGGAAGCGGGGTAGACGCCTTGCTGGACATTAAAACGAGCCGCCCGCCGTCTAAGGTTTCGAGAAAGGCAGACCAGTCGACATGACGTTGAAGCTGGACATGGTCCATATAATCCATGCCTGAACGCTTTAGCGCGCGTTCCGAAAAGGCAAAACCGCAAGGCTCAATGATATCGCATATTACGCCAAAGCAAGCCGACGTACGCAAAACCGCGCCGACATTCCCCGCCATGTCCGGCTGATACAGCGCAATGCGCATGAGAGCCTCCTCACTAAAAACCTGTTTCGCGGCAATTAGCGTGTATCGCTGCCCGCGTCCAAACGGTTATTACGCTAAAAGCGAAGGAGGCTGACAAAATGCAATCGCTAGCCACAGGGACATAATCGGAACGTCCATATGTCGCCCGCCGAGCTCGGGAAGCCCGTGCACCTCATAATGTGAACGGTATTATTACCCGCGGACCACAGGGATAGCGGCTCTTCAATCCCACAGAGCGCGAAAACGCGCAGGCGCCAATGCGCTAACCTTAGCGTGTCTTGCGTACGGCCTGACGTTCTTCAACTGAAATGCTGTCATCTTGATTGGCATCCGCCTTATTAAAGCGTGCGTCAATCGCAGCCCGGTATTCCGCTTGTGTCACGGACTTGTCCCCATTGGTGTCGGCGCGTACCAACATGGCTGCGGCGCCAAGGCGGCCGCGTTGTCGGCCTTCACGCGTTCGGACTCCAATACGTTCCATGCGCCGTTCACGCCGGTCTGCACGTCGTTCGGCGCCAGCTTGATGTGTCGCCATAAACTCGCTCTGACTAATCGAGCCGTCACCGTTGGTATCAATTATCGCAAAGCGCTTTGTCATCATGGCAGTCCGGTCGGCTGCGTTTAA
>JAIOYN010000066.1 GCA_021741065.1 Sphingomonadaceae bacterium
CATATCGACGCCAGCGGTTTAATCATTGCACCGGGCATAATCGATTTAGGCGTGTTCAAAACCGATAAGCCAGCATTTCGACTTGGCGGGATAACCCGCGCCGCATTGATGCCCGATCAATCGCCCGTGCATGACGATCCAGCAACCGTCCGCTTTGCCGCATTAAAGGGTAAGCCCGATCTATGGGTGCACCCTCTTGCCGCGGCGACCCAAGGCCTAGATGGGCTTCATATGGCGGAAATTGCGCTGATGAAAGACGCGGGCGCTGTGGGTGTCGCGACGGGACGCAAATGGATATCCGACAGCGGCGTCATGCTCCGCATCATGCATTATTGCGCAGCTTTAGACCTTCCCGTCATTGTACATAATGAGGATTCAGGGGTGGCCGGCCATGCCGTAGCTACGGCAGGTGAAACCGCCACGTTGCTTGGCCTTTCAAGCGCACCAATTGTGGCCGAAACATTGGCTATCGCCCGCGACCTGCTTTTGGCCGAAGAAAGCGGCGCGCATGTGCATTTTCGACAAGTCACCACCGCACGCGGTCTCGACCTGATCCGCGCGGCAAAGGCAAAAGGCCTGCGCGTAACGTGCGGAATTACGCCAGCGCACCTATTCCTGTCCGACAACGCCATTTCGAATTTCCGCACCTTTGCGCGACTTTCGCCGCCGCTGCGGTCCGAAAGCGACCGGCTGGCGTGTATCGCGGCAATTGCTGATGGCACGATTGACGTTATCGCATCGGGCCATGACCCGCGCGGGCCAGAAGACAAGCGCTTGCCTTTTTCCGAAAGCGCGCCGGGCATGGCGGGTGCAGAAACATTGCTGGCGTTGTCGCTCAACCTTGTGCGCGATAATGTGATTTCCATGTGCCGTATGTTTGCATTGCTCGCATCGAACCCTGCAAAAATATTGGGATTAAACGCAGGCCAAATTGTGGAAGGACAAGAGGCGGATCTGATTCTGATCGATACTGATGCCCCGTGGCAGGTCGATGGTGACCGTATGGCCGCGCTGGCGGGCAACACACCCTTCGACCGCTTACCCGTTCAAGGTCGCGTTCGGCATATGTTAAAGGGCGGCAAGCTTATTTAGGCGCAGGCTAGGCATCCCGTGCCGCACCTGCAGCATCACCACCGCTTTCAAACGGGTTCCAAGCCCCCATCGGTCAACTTACGGTAAAAGCAGCTTCTCGCGTCCGTATGGCAGGTCGGACCTTGCGGCCGCGCGATAATCCAAAGGGCGTCTTGATCACAGTCGATGCGTATTTCGACAATATGCAATATATTGCCACTGCTTTCACCCTTTTGCCAAAGCCGCTGGCGGCTCCGTGAGAAAAACACGGCAGTGCGGGTTTCCATGCTTTTCGCAAGCGCCTCTGCATTCATATGCCCCACCATTAACACGGCGCCATCGGCTTCATCCGTTATGACAGCAGTCACCAAGCCGTTGGCATCATATTTGGGGTCAAGCGTCCATCCGCTTTCTCGTTTGTCGGTCATATTCGGATCGTAACCCAAGCATCTTTGCCCCGCCAACATTTTCTTTGTGACAATTGCACGACAAGGGGGAGACAATTGTAACCGCCATGCCTATAGGCAACGCAGCGAAGCGCAGCGGGATTCGATATATGCTGACCACCGACCCTTTTGATGATGACAAACTTCGTGAGGAGTGCGGGATTTTCGGTGTCTATGACACAGAAGACGCCTCTGCCATGGTGGCGCTTGGCCTCCACGCGCTTCAGCATCGCGGCCAAGAGGCTGCGGGTATCACCAGCTTTGATGAGCATGATTTCCACACGCACCGAGCAATGGGGCATGTCGCAGGCAATTTCGACCGCGAAGAAATCATCGGCGGCCTCGTCGGACGATGCGCCATTGGCCATGTGCGTTATTCCACGACGGGCGAGACATCGCTGCGCAATGTGCAGCCTTTATATGCCGATCTTGCCACCGGCGGATTTGCAATCGCGCATAACGGCAATATTTCGAACGCGATGACCCTACGGCGCGACCTTGTGCGTCGTGGTTCCATTTTCCAGTCTACGTCCGACACAGAAGTCATCATCCATCTGGTTGCGACCTCGGGTTACCGGACGTTGCTCGACCGTTTGATTGACGCGCTGAAGCGGGTTGAGGGTGCCTATTCGTTGCTGTGCCTCACCACAGAAGGTATGATCGCCTGCCGCGACCCGTTGGGCATTCGGCCATTGGTAATGGGCAAGCTTGACGACACCATTATTTTTGCATCGGAAACGGTGGCGCTTGATATTGTGGGCGCGGAGTATATCCGTTCGGTGGAACCGGGCGAATTGGTTGTGGTGCGTGGAACGGACATTCAGTCGCACAAGCCGTTTATTCCCATTTCGCAACGTCCCTGCATTTTTGAGCACGTCTATTTCTCACGCCCCGACTCAATCGTTGAAGGCATCAGCGTCTATTCGGTTCGCAAGGCAATTGGCGCGGAACTGGCACGTGAAAATGGCGTCGATGTCGACTATGTCATTCCAGTGCCCGATAGCGGCACGCCAGCGGCGATTGGCTATGCCGAAGCGGCTAAAATTCCGTTTGAACTTGGCATCATCCGCTCGCATTATGTCGGCCGCACCTTCATTCAACCCGGCGACGGCGTCCGCCATTTGGGTGTGAAGTTAAAGCATAACGCAAACAGAAATTTGGTGGCAGGCAAACGTATCGTGCTGATCGACGACTCAATCGTCCGCGGCACAACGTCGCTCAAAATCGTGCAGATGATGCGCGAAGCAGGCGCCGCTGAAGTGCATATGCGTATTGCAAGTCCGCCAACAATGAACAGTTGCTTTTACGGCGTCGACACGCCCGAACGATCCAAGCTTTTAGCAAGCCGCATGGATGTCGAAGAAATGCGCCAGTTTATTCAGGCCGACAGCCTTGCGTTCTTGTCCATTGACGGCCTTTATCGTGCGCTTGGCGAAGATTCGCGCCATGCGGACCAGCCACAATATTGCGATGCGTGCTTCACGGGCGATTATCCCACCACCCTGACCGACCATGAGGCGCACCAGGCAAGCGACCTCATGATGCTTGGCGACCAAAAACTGGCATAAACATGACGAAGGCATTTGCAGGCAAGATTGCTCTGGTAACGGGTGCAAGTCGTGGGATTGGCGCGGCGGCGGCAACGGCATTGGCGGCGCAAGGCGCACATGTGGTTTTGACCGCGCGGACGGCAAAAGACCTTGAGGCCGTTGAAGACGCCATTTTTAACGCCGGCGGCAATGCTACCATTGCACCGCTCGACCTAACCGATGGCGACAACATATCGCGCCTCGCTGTTGCGGTGACGGAGCGTTGGGGCAAGCTCGATATTCTTGTTTTGAATGCCGCTATGCTTGGAACCCTAAGCCCTGTGCCCGCAATTGATGGCGCAGAATTTGCGCGGCTCTTCACTTTGAATGTGACGGCACAGCAAGTGATGATCGCCTCATTTGATGCCTTATTACGCAAAAGCGAAGCCGGTCGATTAGTGGCGCTCACATCCTCCGTTGGCGCAAACCCACTGGCATTTTGGGGCGCATATGGCGCATCAAAGGCGGCATTGGAAAATCTGGTCCAAAGCTATGGCCATGAGGTCAAGAATCTGTCGCAGGTGCGTACCGCAATCGTCGACCCGGGCCGCACACGTACCGCGATGCGGGCGAAGGCCTATCCTGGCGAAGACCCGTCAACGGTCAAAGAGCCGTCAGTTGTTGCAGATGCAATCGTGCAGATGCTGCAGACCGAATTTGTGACCGGACACCGGTTGGTGGTCGCGGGTTAAGCGGGCTCTCCCACCCTACCCCTTCACCACATCATGCGCCTTTAACGCGCGTTCACGCGCCGCTTTGTGACCGATTATCTTGCGTGGATAGCCTTTCGGGCGTGCGCCATATTCATCGGGATCGTGAATATAGGGCGCCTGCAACGACGCCAGTTCGGGTACCCATTCACGGATGTAACGCGCGGCATCGAATTTCTCCGATTGCGACAAGGGCGCCATGATCCGTACGAACATATTGCTGTCAACGCCCGTCCCTGCGGTCCACTGCCAATTGACGGCATTGCTGCCATAATCGGCATCGACCAAAGTGTCCCAAAACCATTTTTCGCCCTCGCGCCAGTCAATCAGCAAATGTTTGACCAAGAACGATGCAGCAATCATGCGCACACGGTTGTGCATCCATCCCGTTGCCCATAATTGCCGCATACCTGCATCGACAATGGGATAACCCGTCTGTCCCTTGGTCCAAGCAACAAAGTCCGCCTGAACCGCTGGATCGGACAGGTCACGCCAAGGGAGCTTATCAAAAGCCTCGCGCGCATTTTTTGCGCCATATTCGGGCATCTGGACAATGACATTCTGCGCATAATCCCGCCAGACCAGTTCCTTCAGAAATACATCGACCGATCCGCGCTGATCCATGGTTGCATGCCAGCACGCTGCGGGTGAAATCTCGCCAAAGTGCAAATGCGGGGACAGAAAGGAAGAGCCTTCTACCGACGGCAGGTTGCGTTTCTCGTCGTAAAATTTCGCCTTATCCACAAAGGCCGCGAGCCGATCTTTCGCGCCCGCCTCGCCCGGCATCCACATTTCGGACATGCCACCTGACCAATCGGGCTTCGTCGGAAGCAAGTTCCAGCTGGGCAGGCTATCGCTCTTCGGCCAACTGTCCGGCGCGGGGATTTTTGTCGGCGCAGAATGCGGCACGGGCGGCGGCATATGCTGCCACAAAGCACGCATGAACGGCGTGTAAATCTTATACTGCCCGCCGCTGCCGGTGGTCACGCTGCCGGCGGGAAGCAGATAATTGCCATCATGGCACACAAACGCAGTGCCTTCGCTTAGTCCGTTCGCGACCGCTTTTTCGGCATTGCGCCACCACGGCTCATAATGCCGGATGCAGTGCACCGCCGAAGCATTGGTCTCTGCGGCCAAGGCGCCCAGAATTTCGTCGGATTTACCCGACCGCAGGATCAGCTTTGACCCTAGCGTCCGTAAATCTGCATCCAACGCTTTCAGGCTATGGTGCAGCCACCAGCGCGAAGCCGCGCCCATTTTGCGATGCTTTGGCGTGTCGTCATCAAGAATATAGACCGGAATGACCGGCGCACCGGTCACAACCGCAGCCGCCAATGCGGGCTGATCCGATAGGCGTAAATCGCGGCGGAACCAGAGGATGACTGGGGCGGTCATTTAAGCTCTTCTCCGATAGGGAAGGTGACAGAAAATCGGTCGCCAACCATCGGGTCGACAAAGCGTTGGTCGGAGACTTTTAACGCCTTTTTGTCGTTCTCAGCGACAATCTGCGCCACGGGCATACGTGCCCAGAACAAAAATGGCGACTGCGCCGTAACATTTGCCGCAAACGCCTTTTTATCTTCCACGCCCATATAATGCGCGCGCGCAGTGTCATCGACGCGGACGGTGCTGAAAACGGTGTAGATGCCCTGCCCATAAAGGCTGTCGTTGCGCCACAGCATCTCACGCTTCCAAAATTGGACAGGAACGGGGTTTGCCACGATGAGGGTGGGCATGATATCATGTTTTTCCTGCACGGCCTTTGCGGTTAATTGTTCCGCACGGCCAGTGATAAGGCCATTGGCCAAGATGTACGCGCAAATTGCGGCGAAGCTCACCAACGCGGCCGCGCGCCAGTTCGTGCCGTACCGTTCACGCCGCCGTGATATCCAAACGCCCGCGATCAACGCAGCCCACAACCAGATATCAATGATGAACAAGGTATCACCATAGAACCACTGGCTGGAAAATGGCTCCAACAAGCGGATGCCATAGCTGTTGAACCAATCAAAAAGTGGATGGCTGAGGCAACCGATATAGGCCAAGGCGAGCAACCAGCCCTTACGCACCGGTAATCGCTTCTCGGGTCGTTTCCCACGCTGGGTCTGCCAGCGGTCAAACCACAGCATGATGCCCCATAACATCAGCGGCAGCACCAACATCGCAATCGGCCCGTGCGTCAACCCGCGGCGCAAGGCGAGATGATGTTGCCCGCCCAGCAATGTTGCCACAGCGTCGATGTCAGGGATGTTCGCCGCAATAATCAGCGTCGGCATCGCAAGCCCTGTTTTCCGCTTTAAGCCCGTTTGACCAATCAGCGCCCCGACGAGGCTGTGAGTGAGATTATCCATATGCGCGGTGCTGACGGAACGGCGCCGGAATGGCAATACGGCGTTATCGCTATGCTGATTTACTGTGCGACCCAATATGCTGGACCTGTCAGGCGCACCACCCTATCACGCGGTCCATATGGAGAATGTGATGACTGAAACAACACCCTTTGTGCGACCCGATGTGGCCTTATTCCTGCAATTTCTAAATGCAGTGCCTGGCCCTAAATTTTGGGAGGTTTCCGCAGATGAAGCCCGCGCGATGACGTCGGCGATGCGCGATGTTGCCGATGCGCCCGTGGGTGAACTTGCCGTGATCCGCGATATAAACATTCCCGGCCCCGCAGGAACGATTCCGGCACGGATTTATGACAGCCGCGCCGATCGTGGCGCTGGCCCGGTCATGGTGTTTTACCATGGCGGCGGCTTCGTGATTGGCAGCCTATATAGCTACGAACCTTATTGCGCCGAAGTCGCGCGTTTGCTGGACCTGCCCGTCATTTCCATCGATTATCGTCTATCTCCGGAACATCCCTTTCCCGCGCCTGCGGAAGATTGCGAAGCCGCAACGCGCTGGATTGCATCTAGCCCAACAGAATTAGGCCTAACAGTCACGGGCCTCATCACATCAGGCGATAGCGCGGGTGGCAACCTGACGATTGTGACCAGCATGGCGCTGCGCGACAAGCCTGCTGCTGTTCCGGTGCTGGTGCAGTTTCCTATTTACCCTGTCGTCACGCTTAACTCCGATTGGCCAAGCATGCGCGATTATGCCAATGGCTATTTGCTGACGGAAGAAGCCATGACCTATTTCGGAGAAGGCCATGCAGCGGTGCCGGGTGACTATCGCTCCGAACCACTAAACTTTCCCCAAGAAGGTATGCCGCCAAGCCTTGTCACCACGGCCAGCCTTGACCCCTTGCGCGATCAGGGCCTTGCTTATGTCGAAAAGCTAAAACAAGCGGACGTTCGCGTTCAACATGTCAGCGCCGATGGCAATATTCACGGCCATATCAACATTCGCCAAGCCATTCCTTCGGTTCAAACCGACATTGAAGGCTATATCAGGGCTTTGAAAATAATCCTGGCTGAAGTAACGCCTGCCGCATGACCGATAGTTTTGAAGATTTGCCTTATCGCCCTTGCGCGGGCATCATGCTCGCCAATATGCAAGGCAAGATATTCGTGGGCCAACGCATGGACGAGCCCAATGGTACTGACGCATGGCAGATGCCGCAGGGCGGTATTGACGATGGCGAAGAGGCCGAGGCCGCTGCCTTACGCGAATTGTTCGAAGAAACCGGCGTCAGCGCGGACTTGGTAGACATTCTCGCCCGCAGCAAAGAAGAACATTTTTATGATTTACCCGACCATATGATTGGGCAGATTTGGAAGGGCAAATATCGCGGGCAGCGACAAATATGGTTCTTGATGCGGTTCAAGGGCACAGACGCCGATATCAATATCGAAACCGAGAATCAGGAATTCAATCGCTGGCAATGGGTGGATGCCCCCCGCTTACCGCAACTTATCGTGCCGTTTAAAAAGCGACTATATGAGAATATTGTCGCTGAATTTTCTGACCTTATTTAAACGGCCTAGGGTTTAAACGGGTGGGTTAAACAACCCGTCAAAGCTATCACGGTTTATCCAGTCAAAGCTGTAATTTGCATAATATAGAGCAAACAAAGTAGCCGAGAGCAGCGTCGTTCTCAGCAATATTTTCCGGGGCTGAAAATTGCCCGGCGCGCTGTCCGCTTGGCCGGGCGTCTTTGGAAGGCCGAGTTCATCATGTGTGCGCACACCGATGGGCAGGATAACGAACGCCGTCATCACCCAAAACAGCAAATAAATGGCAATAATCGAGGTCCAGGTCATGCTGTCTCCACTATCAAAACATCCACTATAGGCTTCTTGCCCGTCCAGCTTACCGCCACGCGGCGTACAGCCAAACGCACAGTTTCGCGCAACTTGTCATAGTCGCCACGATGGTCCTTCACCGCCTTAACAGCAGCGGCAGTGGCTTCTTCCAGAAAATCGTCCAGATCTTCGTCAATCGGCACACCATGCAATCGAATTTCAGGGTTACCCAGCATCCCGTCTTTGGCATCCAGCGCAAAGGCAACGGAAATGAGGCCATAAAATGACAGGCGGCGGCGTTCGTTCAATGTAGCACCGTCAGCGGCGATAATAGTATCGCCATCGAGAACCAGACGGCCGGTGCGTTCCTTGCCAACAATTTTCGGTTCGCCGGGCGCAAGCCGCACCACGTCGCCATTGGACTGCACAACAGCCTTTGGGACACCATGCGCCCGCGCAAAGCGCGCCTGCTCTGCCATATGCCGGCGTTCGCCATGCACGGGAATAAGGACTTCTGGCCGAATCCAATCATAAAGCGCCGCAAGCTCGGGCTGCCCCGGGTGGCCGGACACATGCACATGCGCCTGCTTTTCGGTAACCGTCAGAATGTTACGTTCCGCAAGCTTGTTCATGATCACGCCAATGGCGATTTCATTACCCGGTATCTGCTTCGACGAGAAAATAACCGTGTCGCCTGCTTCTAGCTTCACGGGGTGATTGCCCTCGGATATGCGCGCCAAGGCCGCACGCGCTTCACCCTGCCCGCCTGTAGCGACCACCATAACGTCGTGCCGTGGGAGGCTATCAACGCTGTCCATATGCACCGTCTTTGGCATATCTTTCAAATAGCCATTCGCCTGCGCGGCTTCGATAATCCGGTGGAGCGAGCGCCCTGCGAAACATAAGGTGCGACCGCTCTCGCGCGCGACTTCGCTTAAAGTCTGTAAACGCGCAGCGTTAGATGCGAAGGTGGTTACGACCACCCTGCCCTTGGCGGCCTTCACCGACTTTAGCAGGTCATCTTTAACGCTGCCTTCACTACCGCTTTTTTCTGGATTGAACACGTTGGTAGAGTCACACACCATCGCCAAAACTTTGCTGTCGCCAATGGCGGTCAGCGCTTCTTGGGTAGAAGGCGTCCCTAATACGGGGTGCGGGTCCAGTTTCCAGTCACCCGTATGGAAAATCTTTCCATAGGGCGTGGTGATGAGGCAGGCGCTCATCTCAAGGATGGAATGCGCCAAGGCGACCAATTTGAAATCGAAAGGCCCCAAGGAAAACGCACCTTCCATCGGGATTACGTTCAACTCTACAATGTCGGCGATACCTTCTTCTTCCAGCTTGCCCCGGATCAGGGTCGCCGTAAAGGGCGTGGCATACAATGGCACGCCCAAGTCGGCGGCAAAATAGGCAACTGCACCAATATGATCTTCATGGCCATGGGTCAGAACGATGCCGAGCAAATCATCCTTGCGCTTTTCAATAAATTCCAGATCCGGCAGGACAAGGTCAATTCCCGGATATTCCGAGTTCGCAAATGTGAGGCCTAAATCGACCATCACCCATTTGCCCTGACAACCGTACAAATTGACGTTCATTCCGATTTCGTTGGACCCACCAAGGGCAAGGAAAAGCAGTTCATTTTTTGGGGTCGTCATGAGTTAATGTCTCTATTCCTGTATAAAAGCGACAGCCCCCGCAGCGTCAAATCGGGCTCTACCCGGTCAAATAAATGGCCATGTTGCTGAAACAATATGGCTAAACCGCCGGTTGCAATGACCGATACTGGTTCGCCAATTTCAGCTTTCATCCGGGCGAGTATCCCTTCGATCATCGCCACATAGCCCCAATAGATACCAATCTGCATTTGTCCAACAGTCGTTGTACCAATCACGCTTTCATTCGGCGGTGGTTCGATTGCAATTCGCGGCAACATGGCTGCGGCAGCATAAAGCGCATCGAGAGAGAGGTTAACACCGGGTGCGATGCTTCCCCCGCGATAAGAACCATCTGATCCAACATAATCAAATGTTGTGGCTGTGCCAAAACTGATGACTATCTTGTGCCCTTCTGCCAATGAATGTGCTGCAATGGCGTTCACAGCCCGGTCGGCGCCAACGGCGTGCGGTTCGGTCACACGTAATGGAATACCCCAACCAACGCTCCCGCGTCCGGCAACTAAGGCCTCAGTTCCAAAATAGCGTGTCGCGAGCAATTGCAGATTGTGCAAAGCACGCGGAACAACGGTCGCAATGATGACCGCGTTTATATCTGAGCGACGAAAGCCAGCCATCTGAATCAATTGATCCAACCATACGGCATATTCATCTGCCGTGCGCCGCGCATCGGTAGCAATACGCCACCTTTGCAATATTTCGCCAGAGTTATTCACCAATGCAAATTTTACATTGCTATTACCCGTATCAATCGCGAGCAGCATAACCCATCCCTGCTAAACTAGAAAAACATCGGCGGCGTGAATGGCACGAATTGAACCATCCGCCAAGCGAAGCCGCAAAGCGCCATCATTATCGAGACCAACATATAAACCATCAACTGCCTCGCCATCAGGTAGTTTGGCCGATAGTGCTGTGCCGCGTGGATGGGCGTGCGTCTCCCAATGCCGAACGATAGCGCCCAAACCTGACAACCGCCAGATACTAAGATAGCGGGCAAATGCGTCAGCTAGGATCTCCAGTGCCGTTTGGGCATCGAGCGGCGCTGCGCCAAGCGTCAATAGATCCGACACTTTCCGGTCCAGATTTTGTGGGTGCCAGACGAGGTTGAGGCCAATCCCAACAATTACGGCATCAGCCGCGCGCTCCAACAATAT
>JAIOYN010000067.1 GCA_021741065.1 Sphingomonadaceae bacterium
CTGGTTATTTCGCAAGACACATCCGCTTACGGTGTGGGTACTCGGCATGAACCGCGCGAATGGCAGGGGCGTCAGGTGCGGGCGCACATGACTGACCTCGCGCGCGAATTGGGCAGTCTGCGCACCAGCGATGGCATTGCGCCATGGGTCCGACTACATTATGTTTACCCTTACCCGCATGTGGATGATGTTATTCCGTTAATGGCGGAGGGATATTTGACGCCTTATCTCGACATTCCCTTCCAGCATGCTGCGCCGGATGTCCTGAAGGCCATGAAGCGGCCCGCCAATGAAGCCAAGGTGCTTGAGCGCATTCGCAAGTGGCGCAGCATCGCCCCGGATATCGCGATTCGTTCAAGTTTTGTCGTGGGCTTTCCTGGAGAAACCGAATCTGATTTTGAATATCTGCTCAATTGGCTCGAGGAAGCGCAACTAGACCGTGTTGGCGCGTTCCGCTTTGAACCGGTGGACGGCGCGCAAGCGAACAATCTGCCCAACCCAGTGCCCGAAGAGGTCAAGGAAGAGCGGTTCCAGCGCATCATGGCGAAAACAGCCGCAATAAGCGCCGCTAAGCTTGCGGCAAAGGTGGGGCGAAGCATTCCTGTCATCATCGACGAAATCGGCGACATGGATGAAGATGGCAGCATCGGTGCGACCGGACGGTCGCAGGCCGATGCGCCTGAAATCGACGGCCATGTTTATCTCCGTGATGTCGCACCCACTTTGAAGGCAGGTGATGTCGTCCTCGTCAATGTCGAAGATGCTGACGAGCACGACCTGTTTGGGGTGGTCGCCTGATTATTTGCGCTTTGGCGGTAAAGGAAAGAAGCCCGATGTGCGGGCGACATAATCGGCATATTCGGGCCGTGTCTTCCTCATGCCCCGTTCCAACAGCGGCTTTCCGGACCAACGGGTGAGGGTGAAGGTCAGGAAAATTGGCCCAATGATGCTGATCCATCCGGCCAGACCTGTTTCGCATGCAATAAGCCAAATGCCCCACCATGTGCAGGCATCACCAAAATAATTGGGGTGGCGGGTATAGCGCCATAGGCCGGTATCAAGAACCTTGCCCTTATTAGCCGGATTGGCGCGGAATGTGTTAAGCTGCGAATCTCCGATCGTTTCAAACATTATGCCGATGATCGCAATGATTGCGCCGAAAAATGCCAGCGGACCCAACACCGTCCGCCCACCTTCGCTTGCCCAAATCCCGAGCTGCGCGGGCAGGCAGGTGATGAACAGTAACGGTGCCTGGGTGAGAAACACCGAAAGCAAAGATGTCTTGCCCCAGCTCCAGCCTTTCTTTTCCATCACGCCGCCCATGATTTTTGCATAGCGAGGGTCTTCGCCATGCGCGCGCCAGCGTGTCCATAGATGAAAGGTGAGGCGTAAACCCCACAGGCTGGTCAGCGTCAGCAGCAGGTGGGACCGTGCGTCCGGCGTGCTTGATTGCGTCCAAGTCGCCCAGGCCAGTAACACCATGCCGAATGCCCAAAAGGCATCGATGAATGACACATCTCGAATTTTGACGGAATATGCCCATAAGGCAAGAATCACGGCCAGCAACGCCGCAGCATTGATAAGCATCGTCGAACCAAAATCAGTCATGCTTCGTCCCTCGCAAATATCTCTGTCATTCCTTTGGCAGGGTGCTTTGGTTTAACCTTCGCATAGATTTCTGCAACCTTCGCCATATCCGCTTTATAGTTGCCGGTTGGCCAGATCGCTGGGCCTAGCCCGCCCGTTTTTGAGCCATAGTCCATCATGCCGACCACCATGGGCACGCCTGCGCCCATCGCGATATGGTAAAATCCTGTTTTCCATGCCTTGACCGTGCCGCGCGTGCCTTCTGGCGCGATGGTCAGCATGAATTCGTCGCGACGGCCGAATTCGTCGATCATTTGCTGCACATAGTTTCGGTTCGAACTGCGGTCTACTGGAACGCCGCCCATGTCGAGCATGAAGTTGGTAAACGGCCAGCTGAAAAGTGAGGTTTTGGCCATGAAATGAGGCTTTATTCCCAAGTCTTCAGTCAGTCCTAAAAAATAGACAAAATCCCAGTTGCTGGTGTGTGGTGCGGCGATTAGCACGAACTTGCGAGGTTCCGGGACCACGCCATGCGCCCGCCATCCCCCACGTTTATAAATACCGACCAGTACCCGCCGGAACAGCCGGGACAACCAGCTTGGCTGGCGTTCATTCAACGACATTAAGATAATCCTCCCCCATCTCTCACATAACGCCGTTACAATGCATTTCAAACGGCTTGTTTCGCAAATACGCAAAGGCTAGGCATCCGGACGCAATAAAAACCAAGGCGGGAATTTACATGTCGCAACATGCACACGGTGCCACCCCAGTCATTTCTTCGACCGGTTTGTTCACCCCATCGGATACCATCAGCAACGCGGAACTGGTTGCGAGCTTCAATGCCTATGCCGACCGATATAATGCGGCCAACCCGGATGCAGAGCTGCTTACGCATAGCTCGGTTGAATTTGTTGAGAAAGCTAGCGGGATAAAATCCCGGCACGTGATGGATAAGCGCGCCATCGTTGACCCTGATATCATGGAGCCGCGTTACTCCGAACGGCCAAATGACCAGATTTCGTTAATGGCGGAAATCGGTGTCGCGGCATGCCGTGATGCGCTGGAGCGCGCCGGGCGGAACATCGAAGATGTAGATGCCGTTTTATGCGCTGCGTCGAATATGCAGCGTGCTTATCCTGCCATGGCAGTGGAGATCCAGCATGAGCTTGGTATGCAACGCGGCTTTGGCTTCGACATGAATGTTGCCTGCTCTTCAGCCACGTTCGGTATTCAAACTGCTGCTGACTATATCCGCTGCGGTAATGCGCGCTCGGTATTGGTCGTAAATCCCGAAATAACCTCAGGACATCTTAACTGGCGCGACCGCGACAGTCACTTCATCTTTGGTGATGTCGCTACGGCTATAGTGGTTGAGGCGAAGGATATGGCGCCCGCGCAACATTGGGAAATTCTCGGCACGCGTCTGAAAACCCAATTCTCGAACAATATCCGCAACAATTTTGGCTTTCTCAACCGCGCGCATGGGCAGGGTCCGGTCAACCAAAGCGGACCGCGCAATGACAAGCTATTCGTTCAAGAGGGTAGGAAGGTGTTTAAAGAGGTCGTGCCAATGGTCGGGCAAATGATCATTGAACATGCTGAAAGCCTTGGGCTGTCGGGAGCAGATTTGCGCAGATTGTGGCTACATCAGGCGAACACCGGTATGAACAGGCTGATTGCCCAAAAGGTATTGGGGCATGAGGCAAATGAGGATGAAAGCCCGACTGTGCTTGATACCTATGCGAACACATCAAGCGCCGGCTCCATCATCGCGTTTCACAAACATAATGAAGACCTCACTGCAGGGGATATTGGCTTGATATGCTCGTTCGGCGCAGGATATTCTGCGGGCTCGGTATTCGTGCGGAAAGTTGCTTAATCTAAGAGCTGCGGGTTTGCGAGGCCAACCCGGCCGCCCGTTGACGTCAGCGATCAATTCTTTGCGCAATCCGGTCTGTGATGGGTTGTTCAAGTCTATTTTTTTGCCCTACAAGCGCGCTGCCGACGGCTATACGCGCGTTAGTCGAGTATCATCGCCAGCAAAATGTAAATCAAAACTGGCGAACCAAAGCCGACAACTGTTGCGACGGCGAAGATCAAGCGAATGATCATGGCATCCATGCCAGTCCAGTTTGCTAGGCCAGCGCAAACGCCAAGAATTTTCTTGTTGGCTTTATCAAGTGTTAAACGTGCCATCAAATTGCTCCCTAATTCCAAAACGCGAATTTATGTTATGCGATGAATGCTGCGGCAGGCGCAATTGCAGGTGCCACGCTGATGCCGATGGTGATGAATGCGCAGATAACTGCTGCGAAAGCCGATAGAACTTGTGTGCGTGCATATTGTGTCATGTTGATTTCCTTTTCGATGTTCCGGACCATTCCGGCTATACGAACTACCTTGCATAGCCCATGCCATAATAAATTTATCAATAAAAAACAATATATTATACTCTACATGAGGGTATCACATTGTTGGAATAAATTCATATATTGGGAAATTGTGCCAATATTTGGGAGTGATGGAGTACCAATAGCCGCTTGACCAAAAGTGGCTATACTATAGCAGACGCATGATATGACGCTGTCGCGACTGATCCTGAATGATTTTCGCAATCATGCTGCGCTGGACATCCGGTCAGGGACGCAGTTCATTGCACTTCACGGGTCAAACGGGGCCGGTAAGACCAATATCTTGGAGGCAGTGTCGCTTTTGGTGCCAGGCAGAGGTCTTCGCCGGGCGGCCATGTCCGACATGGTACGCAACGAGGGCAGCGGCGGCTTTGCCATCGTTGCGCACGCTGGCGGCAATGTGATTGGCACTGGAGTCAGTGCAGAGCAGCCTGAACGGCGCAAGGTGCGAGTTAACGAGAGCAATGCTACAATAAACAGCCTTGCCGAATGGCTGTCCGTCATCTGGCTAACTCCAGCGATGGACCGATTGTTTGCGGATGGTGCAGCCGCGCGACGGCGGTTTCTGGATCGCTTGGTATTGGCGATAAACCCGGGGCATGCGCGGCACAGCAGCCGATATGAAAAGGCCATGCAACAACGCAACCGGCTTTTGGCGGGCGGCATTGCCGCCGACCCGCTTTGGTTAGATGCGCTTGAGGCGCAGATGGCGGAGAGCGGAAACTTTATTCAGGCGGCCCGTGCGTCGGTCGTAGAGGCGTTGAGTGCACAATTGCAGATGACAGCGTCCGGGCCATTTGCCACGCCGCAAATCAAATTAGTTGATAAAGATGCAGCTGCAGACGCCGATCTTGCTTGTGCTTGGCGCAAGGGACGTAATCGGGACGCGGCCGCCGGGCGTACGTTGGTAGGCCCTCACCGTGCTGATCTTGAAGTATTAAACAGCGCTTCAGGGCAGATTGCAGAGCAATGTTCAACAGGAGAGCAAAAGGCTTTGTTGCTCTCGCTCATTCTCGCTCACGCGGCACTTGTAGCGGTCCTGCGTGATACGCCGCCGATATTATTGCTGGATGAGGTCGCTGCGCATCTCGACCCGTCAAGACGCGCTGCGTTATTTGGGTTGTTGGCCGATACGGGCGCGCAAGTCTGGATGACTGGAACGGAACCCGAATTATTCAATGGAATTGGCGCTTCAGCCCAGTTGTTAACAATTGGGCAATGATAAGGCGGTCCTGCGATGAAGGGACGCCCGATTAACCCGCTTTGCTAGGCTTTTTCGCAGCACTCTTCTTCGGCGGCTTGGGCTTGGCAGATTTAGGGGGCGCTGGCGTTACTTCAAAGACGGGTTGGTCTTCCTTGATCCGCACAGCAACTTCGCCGCCATGAACAAGCTTTCCAAACAATAGCTCTTCTGCCAGCGGCTGCTTGATTTTTTCTTGTATCAGGCGACCCATCGGGCGCGCACCGTACAGCTTGTCATAGCCACGCTCGGTCAACCAAGCCCGTGCTTCGTCATCCAACTTGATATGCACATTTTGGTCGGCAAGTTGTAGTTCCAACTGCAGGATGAACTTATCGACGACGCGTGCGACGACTTCGGTTGGTAGATATCCAAACGGCACAGTGGCATCGAGACGGTTGCGGAATTCCGGCGCAAACATCTTTTTGACGGCTTCGTCGCCGGCATCTTCTTTGCTGATATTGTTACCGAAACCAATGCCTTCTTTCGCCATATCGCTGGCACCTGCATTGGTTGTCATGATTAAAATGACGTTGCGGAAGTCAACTGTTTTGCCGTGATGATCGGTCAGGCGGCCATTATCCATCACCTGCAACAGAATGTTAAACAGGTCCGGATGCGCCTTTTCGATTTCGTCGAGTAACAACACGCTATGCGGGCTTTGGTCAACAGCATCTGTCAGTAGTCCACCCTGGTCAAACCCGACATATCCGGGGGGCGCGCCAATCAAGCGGCTGACGCTGTGACGCTCCATATACTCCGACATATCAAAGCGCTTGAGCGGAATGCCAAGGATGGAGGCCAGTTGCCGTGCGACCTCGGTTTTCCCGACACCGGTCGGCCCGCTGAACAAATAGCTGCCGATTGGCTTTTCGGAATCGCGCAGGCCGGCACGGCTGAGCTTGATGGCGCTCGCCAAAACTTCAATTGCCTTGTCTTGCCCAAATACGACACGTTTAAGATCCGCCTCAAGCGTTCCAAGCGCGGTCTTGTCATCTGACGACACCTGCTTTGGCGGGATACGCGCGATGGTAGCGATAACGGCCTCAATTTCGCGCGCGGTGATAAGTTTGCGGCGCTTTGATGGGGCGACAAGCATCTGCATGGCGCCCACTTCGTCAATGACGTCTATGGCCTTGTCAGGTTGCTTACGGTCATTGATGTATGGTGAACACTATTCCACTGCAGCCTTGATGGCATCGGGGGTGTATTTAACTTTGTGATGCTCTTCAAAGGCACTGCGCAAGCCTGCGAGGATTTTTATCGTGTCCTCGATGCTGGGCTCGTTAACGTCAATCTTCTGGAACCGGCGCAGCAATGCCCGGTCCTTTTCGAAATGGTTGCGGAACTCCTTGTAAGTGGTCGAACCGATGCAACGGATGGTCCCGCCTGACAACGCCGGCTTTAGCAAATTTGATGCGTCCATCGCCCCGCCGCTTGTTGCGCCCGCCCCGATGACGGTGTGGATTTCGTCGATGAACAGGATTGCATCTGGAAGCTTTTCCAGTTCGGACACGACCGCCTTCAAGCGCTCTTCAAAGTCACCGCGATAACGCGTCCCAGCCAGCAAAGCGCCCATGTCGAGCGAATAGATTACGGCGGGTAACAGAACCTCAGGCACCTGATTTTCAACGATGCGTCGGGCAAGACCCTCTGCAATCGCAGTTTTTCCAACGCCCGGCTCTCCGACATAAAGCGGGTTGTTTTTCGACCGGCGGCATAAAATTTGGACGGTACGGTCAACTTCGGCCGCACGCCCGATCAGGGGATCAATGCGGCCCTGTTTCGCTTTCTCATTCAGGTTGACCGTGAATTGATCCAGCGCACCTTCTTTCTTGTCCTTTTTCGCCTTGGCGTCTTCTGGCTCTTCGTTTTTCTGTTCAGCGCCGGCGACCGGCCGTGGTTCGGCTAGCTTGCCGTCCTTGCCAATGCCGTGGCTGATGTAAGATACAGCATCGAGCCTGCTCATATCCTGCTGTTGCAAGAAGTATACGGCATAGCTCTCGCGCTCCGAAAACAAAGCGACCAGAACATTTGCGCCAGTTACGACGTCTTTTCCGGAACTTTGGACATGCAGGATCGCGCGTTGAACAACGCGCTGAAAGCCACTTGTCGGCGACGGGTCAACCTTGCCCTCCACGCGTAGGCTTTCCAACTCGGTATCCAAATATGTAATGATGATGTCCGAAAGTTCGCCAAGCTCGACACCGCAAGCTTGCATAACTTTCGCCGCGTCCGCATCTTCAATGAGCGCCAACAGGAGATGCTCCAGAGTCGCGTATTCATGCGCGCGGTCGCCTGCATGCTTCAATGCGTTATGAAGTGTGGTTTCCAGCGACTCTGCAAATGATGGCATAATCTGGTCTCCCTAAAATGAGTCGCTGCACGATCTCTACTCTATATCGGCGCGGCCTTCGGTGCTTTCAAGCATGATGAGAGAGATAACGGTTTGGGTTCCCGCTTTCTTAGCATTGGCTCGCTGTGAGTCACTTTTTGAACAACGCGTCGGCAACGCTTCTGTGCTTGCTTGCAAACGTAATTTTGCCTTCGCAGCGCGTGATTTCGGCCTTTAGCGCAGCGATCCGTAACTCAAGTTCCGCAACAGATAGGGCGTCAATATCCTGCATGACAAGATTGGCCACAGGATCGTCGCGCCGGCGCGGCAGATTTTCGTCAATATCCATACCGCATATTTTACCGATGGGCGGTTGCTGTCAATATGAAGCTTGCTTAAAAGGCCGGTCAATCAAAAGGGATATGGCACAGATGGATAAGCTACCGGAATTAATGACCGTAATCGAGATTTCGACGCCGGGTGGACCCGAGGTGCTTGTCCCGTCACATCGGTCGTTACCGATTCCAGGTGTGGGCGAAGTGCTGCTGAAAGTAGCTTATGCGGGCGTAAACCGGCCTGACGTTATCCAGCGCAGGGGGCTTTACCCCGCACCTCCAGGGGCAAGCGATCTGCCCGGGCTTGAAGTGTCGGGAACAGTTATTGCGGTGGGCGATGGTGTTGACCCGACCATAATCGGTGCGCGTTATTGCGCCTTGGTCTCGGGCGGCGGATATGCCGAATATTGCGTTGCGCGGATGGATGTGTGCTTGCCGGTGCCAGCGAGCATGGACATGGTCGAAGCGGGCGCTTTGCCTGAAACATTGTTCACAGTCTGGCATAACGTGTTTGAGCGGGGCTACGCTGCCCCTGGCGAGACCGTACTCATTCACGGAGGGACCAGCGGAATTGGAACCATGGCAATCAAGTTGGGTAAGCTTTTCGGGCTGACGGTGATTGTGACCTGTGGCTCTTTTAACAAATGCGCAGCAGCTCAAAAAATTGGCGCGGATCACGCCATCAACTACAATGATTCCGATTTCGTCGAACGTGTGAAGGCGATCACACATGGCGAGGGCGTGCATCTTGTGCTTGATATGGTCGCTGGAAGTTACGTGCCCCGAAATCTGCAGTGCTTGCGCGAAGACGGGCGACACGTGACCATTGCCGTGCAGGGCGGGATGACGGCGGAGATTAACATGGCCTATGTCATGTCACGCCGCCTGACGCTAACCGGTTCAACGCTGCGCCCCAGAACCTCCGCATTTAAAGCAATGCTTGCGCAGCAGTTATTAGCAAAAGTCTGGCCAATAGTTTGTGATGGAACACTGCATCCCGAAATGGACAAGGTTTTTCCACTAACCGAAGCTGCGGCAGCACATGCCTATATGGAATCCGGCGCGCATGTCGGAAAAATCATGCTGGAAGTTTAGGCGGCGTTATACCTTGGGTGACTTTACCGCTAAGCCTTCCAGCCAGACTTTAACATCATTAGCGCTCTTCTCAGGAATCTCCTCCATCGGGATATGGCCAACATTAGGGTAAATGATGAGTTTCGCCTGCGGCATCGCTTCAGCGAACCATTTGGCTGCTGTGACGGGGATTAAGTTATCTTCGGCGCCCCATAAGATCAAAACTGGCGCCTTTATAGCTGAGAGGCGCTCTTTTGTTCCGGAAGTCATATTTTTTGGACTTGAAAATCGCAGCATCGTTGCCTCGCGGTTGCCGGGGTAGCGGTTTAATTCCCAGTATCGATCAACGAGCTTGTCGTCGATTTTGGATTGAACGCTCATTGACGTTTTAATGCTCGATTCAAAAATGCTGCGGGGTGCAATGAAGCGGACGGCTTCTTTTATGACCGGCATACGCATTAGTTTGAACCCAAGCGGTAACTCGCCAGATTTGGCATGAGGCTGCCCACTGGCATCAATCAACAGCAAAGCTTCGACCTTTTCGGGATGCTCCAATGCATATAACCACGACACGCCGCCGCCCATGGAATTGCCGCCGATTACCGCATTATCAACATTCAACTTGGTCAATAAACGGTCAACAACGCTAACATAAGATGCATTGTCGTAGCTCCCTGAGGGGTTGCGCCCCGTCAGACCATGTCCAGGAAGATCAAGCGAGATAATGCGATAGTCCGAGCCGAGAGCTTTGACCCATGGTTCCCAGGTATGCAGAGAGGCGTTCGAACCGTGAATAAGAACAAGAACGCGGCCATCTAACTTGCCTTCATCGCGATAATGCAAGCGCAGGCCGGGTTCCAATTCGGCAAAGCGCGAAGCGTTGCTGCCATATTTGCGCTCCATCCGGGCGGCATCCGCGTCAGGCGCATAGCCCCAGAAAAACAGCGCGGCCAAGGCGGCAAGCATCAAAATGATGAGCCATTTGATCAAACGTAGCATATCTTCCCCCCAATGATTGTTTCAAGGAATGCACGGGTGCTAAGGTGCGTGCAAGTCCAAACGCGCATTGTCGCTTGCCGATATGGCAAACTTCGCCTAATGCTGGGTTAAGACTTTCAGGCCGCTCCGTAAGGGGCGGCCCTTATTATTGGAGCAAATGAAATGGCTACCCCTTTGATGCCACATGCGACCGCCGCTTGGTTGGTCGACAACACGGGTTTGAGCTTCTCGCAAATCGCTGAATTCTGTGGTATTCATATCCTTGAAGTTCAGGCCATGGCTGATGACATGACCGGTTCGAAATACACCGGGCGTGACCCCGTGCACGCCGGCGAGCTGGCCATGGAAGAAATTGAAAAGGGTCAGGCGGATGAGGATTATGTCCTCAAAATGTCAAAGGGGCCAGATCAGATTCGCCGCACAAAAGGCCCTCGTTACACGCCTGTATCGAAGCGTCAGGATAAGCCCGACGGCATCGCTTGGCTTTTGC
>JAIOYN010000068.1 GCA_021741065.1 Sphingomonadaceae bacterium
GTTGTGGATTTTTACCTCGTTCAGCCGGAGCAATGGCAAGCCATTGCGGAGACCACGGCGAAGCCGTGAAATCCTACTCCCACAACCAGCAAAATAGGGCCCCTAGTGGGCCCTTTTTTGTTTGTTTGGGAGATGGCTGGATACAGCTCTCATTTCCTTCTATCCCCCAGCTTAGGCACGGGTGTTCAATGGCGTTTGACGCCTCCGCTGCGGTCAGCGCTCAGCCCATGTTGACAAAGCGTAACATTTTGCCGCATGTCTAGCGCATCGAAAACGGGGGCCGAAATCCGATGAACAACGAACAATTACAAACCCATAGCGCCTTTCGTTTTCACGGAAGCTGGCAGGAATTTGCGCGCATTGCCTTTCCCAATTTGTTGCTGACCATTGTCACCTTGGGCATTTACCGTTTTTGGGCGACGACGCGCGAACGCGAATATTTGTGGGGCAAGACCGATTTTATTGACGAACGTCTGGAATGGACGGGCCGCGGGATGGAGCTTTTTATCGGCTTCATCATGGTGTTTCTGCTGATTGGCTTGCCCTTCATCGTCATTCAATTGGTGTCACAGGGTCTGATCTTTCAGGGCTTGCCCGTGTTGGCCGGACTGCTGACATTCGCGATGTTCTTATCCTTATTCTACCTCACCGGCCTCGCCTATTTCCGCGCGCTGCGTTACCGGCTGAGCCGCACATATTGGCGCGGCATTCGCGGCGGCAGTGATGACCCCGGTTTTCAATATGGGCTGTCCTATATGTGGAAAACGGTGCTTGGCTGGCTGCCCCTATTCCTGATGGTGCCCTGGGCCATGATATCCTTGTGGAACGACCGGTGGAACGCGATGAGCTTTGGCCCGCACCGGTTCAGCGCGAACGCGCAATGGACGCCGCTGATGAAGCGTTATTTGTTATTCTATCTGGTGCCGTTTCTGATTTTTGTCGGCGCGGTGATTTTCGGGATGAGCATGGCGGCATCGGGCGGCACGCCTGATGCATTGGGTGGCACGGGGATGGCGGTTGGCGGCGTGTTGGCGATTGTGGCGGTGCTGGCATTTTATATCATGTTGCCGCTCGCCGCGTTGCTATTCTACAGCAAATATTTCCGTATGGCGGTCGGTGGCTTGCGTTTGCACACGCTGGAATTCGAATTTCGCGCGCGCGCGGTCGATTGGGTTTTGTTCTTCTTGGCGAATATGGCGATCATCATTTGCACCTTGGGCATTGGCTATATCTTCATGCCCTATCGCAACTGGAAATTCTTCGTTGAGCATATGGAAGCCTATGGCGAGATCAACATTGACGAGCTGACCCAGTCGCAGACCGTGGTCGAAAAACATGGCGAAGGCTTGCTCGATGCCTTTGATGTGGGAGCGATCTAAAATATGTCCACATTCTTCGACGTCGCGCATTATGACGGCCAAAAAGCCGTTAAGCGCAAGGTGGAGGTGCAGGTCGTTGGTCCGCAATTTTATTTGCTGGAGAATGAACGGTGCACCGGTCCCTTTGCGTTTGCCGATGTCGCATATGTGACCAAGCAGGGGGAGGCCGATGTCTATGGCCTTACCGGACATGATGGGTGGCGGTTGATATTGTCGGGACCCGTGCCGTCTGATCTCAAGGGCTTATTACCTGCGCCGCGCAGATATGGCGGATGGGTGGACCGGCTTGGGATCGGCAAGGCCGTGATTGCCTTTGCGCTGACCAGTGCGGCGGCGGTTGCGGTGGTGTTGTTCAGCCCCCAGTGGTTGGCACCGTTGATCCCCGATAGTGTGGATGACAGGCTGGGCGATGCATTGGTGGGCGATTTTGGCGGCCGATTTTGCCATACGCCAGCGGGCGACGCCGCTCTCCAGAAACTGGTCGCGTCGCTGGATGATGCGCCGCAAGATTTGCGGGTGGAGGTCGCCAATATTGATATGTTGAATGCGGTGGCCTTGCCCGGTGGCAATGTCATCTTGTTCGATGGGCTTCTGAAACAAGCGCGCTCGCCTGATGAGGTGGCGGGCGTCTTGGCGCATGAAATTGGTCATGTCCGTGAACGGCATGTCATGCAGGCGTTGCTGCGGCAAATGGGCCTTGCGGTGGTGTTGGGCGGCGTGGATGGCAATAAAGGCGCTATGGTCAACAATCTGCTGGCGATGAGCTATAGCCGCAATGCCGAGGCGGAGGCCGATGCCCATTCGATGCAGGCGCTGGGCAGCGCCAATATCTTGCCGGTGGGCACCGCGTCCTTCTTCGATCGGCTTGCCCAGTTAGATGGCAGCGAAGGCGCGGTGAAAGACAACATAGGCATCACCAGCTATCTATCCAGCCACCCGCTGTCGGCATCGCGCAAAGACGCGTTTGAAAAGAGCATTGTCAAAGGCAAAAATTACAAGCCTGCGCTGACACCATCGGAATGGACCGAGCTGAAAACGATGTGCGCGCAGGATCGCAAAGCAAAATCGGGCTTCGGCTTTGATTTTAACTAAGGTTCGGGCTACACACAAGCCAATCGCCCACCGTAGCATTGATAAGGAACCCAATATGTTCAACCGCCTATTTATCGACCACCCCAAAAGCGTCGATGAAAGTTACGGTGCACATTTTGGCGTTGCGAGCCGCTTTGGCTTTACGATGATCTGGGGCGGGATGAAGGCGTTGGTTCATGCGGTCATCCCCGGCCTGTGCATCACCTCGGGCAGTGATACGGTGAAAAGGTTGAACACTATCATGGTCGAACAACGCCGGGCCAAGGGGCAGGATGTGACGCAAATGATGACCGTTGACTGGGTCATTTGACGCTGTTGGAATTAGCGGCTCAATATATCAACCGCGCCGATGGCGTGCGTCTGGCCTATCGGTATTTGCCGGGGCGCGGACCAACTTTGGTTTTTCTGCCCGGATATAAATCCGATATGCAGGGCGGTAAGGCGCAGGCGCTGGCGGCATGGGCGGCGGATCAGGGCTTGGGCCTGCTCCGGATGGATTATTCCGGCTGCGGCGAGAGTGATGGCGCGTTTGAAGACGGCACGCTTGATATTTGGCGCGACGATGTTCTGGCGGTGATTGCGGAGGCCAAAATTGGGCCGATCATCTTAATTGGTTCGTCCATGGGCGGATGGCTGATGCTGTTGGTGGCAGAAAAGCTGGGTGACCAAGTCGCCGCGATGGTAGGCATTGCCGCCGCGCCCGATTTCACCGACTGGGATTTTGATGCCGCCGATCGCGCGACCATCGCCGTCACGGGCCGCATCGAACGCCCCAGCGATTATGGCTATGACCCGATGGTGATTACGCAAGATTTTTGGCAATCGGGGCAAAGCAACCTGCGCTTGGCGGGCGCGGTGGCGATGGATTGCCCCGTGCGGTTGATCCACGGGCAATGCGACCCCGATGTGCCATGGGAAACATCGTTGAAGCTCGCAGCCGCGCTTCGTTCATCCGATGTGCAGACGATATTGGTCAAGGATGGTGACCACCGGCTTTCACGGGATCAGGATATTGCGTTGCTGATTGATGTTGTTGCGAAGCTGGCAAGGTCTATTAGGATTTAAACCGTCATGCTGAACTCGTTTCAGCATCCATCGTTCCACGCGAATGGCAGTTCAGGTTGGGCAGGACCCTGGAGCCGAAGACGTGCAGAGCACAAACAAGTTCAGGGTGACGGCCTTATTTAGGATTCTCCATGCTTCTCTTTACCCTCTTTTTTCTTCAGGCCGCCTCTCCCGTCGCTGCGCAACCGCTCCCGACTTTGGACGAGGTGCAGTTTGCAGAATGTCTGACTTTGGCCAGCAAAGATCCCGCGTCGGCGATTTCCAACGCTAGTGTATGGGCGCAGCAAAAGGGCGGCTATCTGGCGCGCGCCTGCCATGGTTTTGCGCTGGCGACCGATTTTAAATTTGACCTTGCGGTGCCGATGCTGACCGAGGCAGCCACTTTGGCGGAAGCCCAGGGCGACGTCCGCGCCGCGCGTTTCTGGGCACAAGCGGGCAATGCCGCGATTGCGGCGGGGCAGGCGGATGTCGCTATCGATGCACTCGGCAAGGCGCTGGCGTCGAATAATCTCGATGATAACGAACGCGCCGACAGCGAAGTTGACCGCGCGCGGGCGTTCGTGGCCTTGGGCAAAAATGCCGATGGGGAGGCCGCCTTGGCAACCGCGCGGCAGTTGGCACCTGAAAATGGAACGGCATGGTTGTTGTCGGCGACCTTGGCCCGGCGATTGAACAAATTGCCCGATGCGCTGAGCTTTATTCAAACCGCGGCGGCGGTGCTGCCCAGCGATCCGGCGGTGGCGTTGGAGGCGGGCAATATCGCGATTGCCGCAGGCGATGATGATACGGCGCGTACGCAATGGGAGCAGGCGATCAAGATTGCACCAAACAGCCGACAGGCCGTGACCGCGACTGCACAGCTTGCGGCCTTAGCGGCGGCGACGACTGTGCCGAAGGATGAGGCGCAATCCAGATAGGCGCGCCACCCCTTGCGTGGACAGCGGCCAAGGTTCATGACGTTGACGCAAGCAACGCGCTTTTGTGAATGGAATGAAAATGCCCACTACCTATCTGCACAGCATGATCCGTGTCACGGACCCCGACGCAACGGTCGCTTTTTTCAAGCTGATTGGTCTGGAGGAAGTGCGCCGCTTTGACAGTGAAGCAGGGCGGTTCACGCTGATCTTTTTGGCGGCACCCGGGCAGGCTGGCCTGGCTGAAGTAGAGTTGACGCACAATTGGCCACCGGAAGATGGCAGCGCGCCGGAGGTGTATGACGGCGGACGCAATTTCGGTCATTTGGCCTATCGCGTCGATGATATTTACGCGACCTGTCAGCGGCTGATGGATGCAGGGGTGACAATCAACCGCCCACCGCGCGACGGGCATATGGCCTTTGTGCGGACCCCCGACGGCATTTCCATTGAGCTGCTGCAAGAGGGGCATCTTCCACCTGCGGAACCATGGGCGAGCATGCCCAATGTTGGGGTGTGGTGAATATGCTGGAGATCGTTCGGGTTCCGGTGTTGTCGGACAATTATGTCTGGCTGGTGCATGAAGCGCAGAGTGGGGAGACTCTCGTGGTCGATCCGGCGGTAGCAGCCCCTGTCTTGGCGGCGGCCGAGGTGCGCGGGTGGACAATCACGCAAATCTGGAACACGCATTGGCACCCTGACCATGTCGGCGGCAATGCAGAGATTAAGGCCGCAACGGGCTGCGTCATCTCGGGCCCTGCGGACGAAGCCGCGCGGATACCTGCGTTGGATGTGCAACTGCGCGGCGGGGACGTTGTCCAATTGGGCGACGTGCGCGCGACGGTGATGGACGTGCCCGCCCATACCGCAGGGCATATCGCGTATCATTTCGCGACCGAACAAGCCGCCTTTGTCGGTGATACTTTATTCGCGATGGGCTGTGGCCGTTTGTTCGAAGGCACCGCGGCGCAAATGTATGACAATATGCGTAAGCTGGAGGCTTTGGGCGACGAAACTGCGATTTATTGCGCGCATGAATATACGCTCAGCAACGCCCGCTTTGCGGTGACAGTCGAGCCGGACAATGCCGATCTTGCCGCGCGTTTGGCCGATGTCATTGCCCATCGCGAACGCGGCGAGGCAACGGTGCCGACGACGATTGCGCTGGAGCGCGCAACCAACCCGTTCATGCGGGCGTCGTCGGTGGAGGAACTTGCCGCACGCCGCGCGGCGAAGGACGCGGCCTAAGCCTTAATGAAAGTCGCGTGATTTGGGTAAAATCCGCACGTCGCGCGGATGGCCGTGGCGTGCGTAGATAGGCTGGGCAAATTCGTCGGACCGGCTGAGCGGCACATTGGCATCATGGTCCTGCGACAGACGCTCCAGCTCATGTGATCGGTCGATGATGGTCGTCGCCATAAGATGCACCACGCCTTCCTTGCTGCGCTGCACCTCCCCTTCAATCACCATCAAGCGTGACGCCATGACGGCGCGGCGTTGCCGTTCGAACAGCCGCGACCACAGTAACGCATTGGTGGTGCCGGTTTCATCCTCGATCGTGATGAAAATGGCATTGCCCTTCCCCGGCCTTTGCCGTGTCAGCACGACGCCTGCCGTTTTTACCCGCATGCCATGTTTCGCGGCATCGGTCTGCGCGCAGGTCAATATGCCCTCGGCCACAAACAGGTGCCGCAAGAACGCCATTGGGTGCCCCTTCAGCGACAATCGCGTCATGTGGTAATCCGCCGCAACATGTTCGCTGACGGGCATGACGGGCAGTGCAATTTCCGCCTCCTGCACCAACTCCCGCGCATCTGCCGCTGCGAACAGGGGCAATTCATCCGACGGCGTGCGCCGCGCTTCCCAGCCAGCCTCACGCCGGTCCAAGCCAAGCGAGCGCATAGCATCGGCATCCGCCAGCATATGCAAGGCGCGCGGGGGTAGCTTTGCCTTTCGGGCCAATTCCTCTAACGAAGCAAAGGGCCGCGCGGCCGCAATCGCCAAAGCCCATTCCTGCTGAAACCCGCCAATTTGACGGAAACCAAGCCGTAATGCGCCCGCCTCGATCACATTATCCCAAGCGCTGAAATTGACATCAATGGCGCGAACATCGACCTTGTGCCGCTGCGCATCCTGCACAAGCTGTGCTGGCGCGTAGAAACCCATGGGCTGCGAATTCAGCAAGGCTGCGGTAAAAATCGCCGGATGATGGCATTTCAACCAGGATGAAACATAGACCAAATGGGCAAAGGCCTGCGCATGGCTTTCGGGAAAGCCATAGCTGCCAAAGCCCTCAATCTGCTTGTAGCAACGCGCGGCAAAATCCTGCTGATATCCGCGCTGGACCATGCCGTTGATCATCTTGTCCTTATATTGCGGCATAGTGCCCGAATTGCGGAAGGTCGCCATTGCGCGGCGCAGGCCATTCGCCTCATCCGGCGTAAATGCGGCGGCGACCATCGCCAGCTTCATCGCCTGTTCCTGAAACAAAGGGACGCCAAACGTGCGGTACAAGATATCGTGCAGCTCTTTGGGGTCATGCGGCGGGGCGGGGGAGGGATATTCGACCTTCTCCTCTCCATTACGCCGCCGCAAATACGGGTGGACCATATCGCCTTCAATCGGGCCGGGGCGGACAATCGCGATCTGGATAACGAGGTCGTAAAACTCTTTTGGCTTCAGGCGCGGCAGCATGTTGATCTGCGCGCGGCTTTCGACCTGAAATGTGCCGATGCTGTCGCCCTTTTGCAGCATGGCATAGACCGCCGGGTCCTCGGCGGGGACGCTGTCCAAAGTGTAATTCCCGCCGCCGGTCTGCCGCAACATTTCGAAGCTTTTGCGAATGCAGGTCAACATGCCCAATGCCAAGATATCTACCTTCAACAGGTTCAGCGCGTCGATATCGTCCTTGTCCCATTCGATGAAGGTCCGGTCGGCCATCGCGCCATTATGGATCGGCACCGTTTCATCCAGCCGGTTTTCGGTGAGGACATAGCCGCCGACATGCTGCGACAAATGGCGTGGAAAATCGAGCAATTGGCCGACAAAGGCATGTAGGCGAGCGATTTGCGGGTTGTCGGGGTCAAACCCTGCCTCAATCAAGCGCGCCTCGGGCAAGTCCCGGCCAAAGCTGCCCCAGACGGTGCCCGCCAGACGCGCAGTGACATCTTCGGTTAGGCCAATGGCTTTGCCGACCTCGCGTACAGTGCTGCGCGGGCGATAATGGATGACCGTGGCGGCAATGCCGGCGCGGTGCCGCTTAAACCGGCGATAGACATATTGCATCACCTCCTCGCGCCGTTCATGTTCGAAATCGACGTCGATATCGGGTGGTTCGTCACGCTCTTCCGACAGAAAGCGCGAGAACAAAAGATTATTGGCCACAGGGTCAACCGACGTAATGCCCAATAAGTAGCAAATCACCGAATTGGCGGCGGAGCCACGACCCTGACACAGGATCGGCGGGTCTTGCGACCGCGCAAACTGGACGATGTCATGGACCGTTAGGAAATAGCAGGCGTAATTTTTCTGGCGCACCAACGTAAATTCTTCGTCCAGCGCGCGGACCCATTTGGGGGGCAGGCCATCGGGGTGCCGCCGTTCGGCTTCGCTGCGTACCAGATGTTCCAGCCAGTCCTGCGGCGCCCACCCGTCCGGCACAGGCTCATTGGGATATTCATATTTCAACTGGCTGAGGTCAAATGTGATCTGGTCGAGTAGCTTTTGGCTCTCCGCAATCGCTTCAGGGGCGTGCACAAAAAGCCGTGCCATTTCGGCGGGTGATTTCAAATAGCGTTCGGCATTGGCCTCCAATCGGGTGCCTGCCTGATCCACCGAAACCCCCAAGCGGATCGCGGTCAGCACATCATGCAGCGGCCTTGCGGCAGCATCGGCATAAAGCGCGTCGTTGACTGCAAGTATGGGCATCCCGCATTTCTTGGCCAAGGCGCGCTGCTCCTCAAGCCGCCGCCGATCCTTTCCCCGTCCATGCATTGTTATGCCAAGCCAGATCCTGTCCGGCGCAAGCTGTTTCAGCCGGCGCATTACCGCATCCAAATCGGCCGGTGCGGTTTCCACCAGACCCAATTTCTCGTCACCATCGGCGTGGCTATATGCGACGGGCTTTTTATGCGGGTTGGTCTCTTCGGCGGTCGACTGCGGCAATATGATCAGCAGCAGATCCTCCAAATATCCGGCCAAATCATCGAAGCGTAATATGCACCCGCCCTTGTTGGAACGCATATTGCCGACCGTCAGCAATCGCGTCAGCCGCCCCCACCCTGTGCGGTTTTTGGGATAGGCAACGATGTCGGGCGTGCCATCGGCAAAGACCAAGCGGCTGCCCGTCACCAACCGAAAGCCCTCCGGAAGCGCATTTTCGGCCTTCGCCTTTTTGACCGCGACCCATGCGCGAACGACACCCGCGACGCTGTTCCGGTCAGCTATGCCAATGGCGCTGAGGCCAAGTGCTGCCGCCTGCAACACCATCTCGGCGGGATGTGACGCCCCGCGCAGGAAAGAATAATTGGTTGCCGCAACCAACTCTGCATAGGCAAGGCACGGCGTCATGCGAACAGCCCGTGCAGATACCAGATTGGCGCATCGGTTTCGGAATATAGGCCATGGCGGAACAGCCAGAAACGCCGCCCTTCACTGTCCTCCACACGGTAATAATCGCGTGTTGGCCCGCCTTTGCCGTTTTCATGTCCCGCCTTGCGCCGCCACCATTCGGCGGCAATGCGTTCAGGCCCCTCATAAGCGACAATATGATGCAGGCCTTTGCGCCAACGAAACTGGCGCGGCGGGCCATCGGGGATCGACGCCAAAGCCTCCACCCGCTGCGGGGTTTCAAACAGACGAAAGGGGCGCATGGGTGGTTCGGCCTCAGTCGTTTGCGGCCAATGCTTTTGCGGCTGGCCCGATTGCGCCACGCACTCGACGGCGGCGCGTTCGGGAATATGGCTGTTGCGTTCTGCAAAATGGCGCACGCGATCGTGCCCCAGCCGAACGCTTAACCGGTCAATCAAGGCGGCGGTCTGCGCGATATGGTCGACCTTCGTTTCCAGTCCCGCCTGCGATGGCAGCAAAATATCCGCCGTGGGCACGCTGAGTTGGATGAGGTCATAGCCAAAGCCGGGGTCAAGCGGGTCGGATAGCGCGTCAATCCGTTCGCGGATCAACCGCATTAACAAGGCAGAGTCCCGCGTCGGCGCGCCTGTATCAACCGCCAGCCGCGCAACATGGCCATCGCTGCGAAACAGGCTGACCTCAAACCGGCGGCCGCCTTGGCTGCGGTCGTTCAACTGCACGGCGGCTTCGCGGGTCAGCGTCGCGATGGTGTCGAGAACGTCATTATTGCGCGATATGGGTTCCGCGAAATTTTGCGTGACGGTGATGACGGGCACATGGCGGCGCGGGGTGATACGCGCATCCTCTTCCTCCAATAGCCGCGCCAGCTTAACGACGGTCGCCTTGCCAAAGCGGGCGGCAAAGGGTTTGCGCGGGCGGCAGGCCAAGTCCTTCAATGTTTTGAGACCCGCACGGCGCAATGCCTGATGCACCTTGTCTCCTGCATCCAACGCCTCGACGGGCAAGGTGTGCACCGCCGATTTGGCATAACGTGCCTTGGCCCGTGCGCTGTCGGGGGTCGCGCCCAAGGCAATTTGGCCCGTAAGGCCATGGCGGCGCAAGCGTTGCTTCAGGTCCTTGGCCAAGCGCACTTCATCACCGCTAAAGGGATATGTGCAGCCCGTAATATCGATCAAAAGCCCTTGCGGCGGGTCAATCATGCAGGCCGGGCTATAGCGTTCGCAATCGTCGGCCAGCCAATGCAGCAAATCAAGGTCCGCCGCAGGATCATGTTCAAAGACCGCGAGATCAGGC
>JAIOYN010000069.1 GCA_021741065.1 Sphingomonadaceae bacterium
CCATGGCCTTTCACTGAGGAACGGCCATGATCTTCCAGCATCGCAGGCACGAAATGATATTGGATGTCGGGTGCTGGCAAGCTTGGGTCCGAACGCCAGAATCCACCTGCCTCGGCAAAGCAGGTGGTCATGACGCCCGTGCGTTTGCGGCGATGCTCGATGATAGCCATGACCATCTTGGCTGTGCCAGCCAGCGAATCGCCGAAGAAATCATCCTTGGATTCGGTTTTGAAGCTGGAGACATAATCAATATGGTCTTGCAGGTCGGAACCAATCGCGGCTTTGTCATGCACAACGTCGACGCCAACACTGTGCAAATGTTCGGCTGGGCCCATACCCGACATCATCAGGATTTGGGGTGAACCAAATGCGCCGGCGGATAAGATAACCGCCCCGCGCGCCTTGATTGTCCGGCGCTTACGACCCTGACGAATGACTACGCCTGTGGCGCACCCATTTTCGACGATGATCTTTTCGGTCAGCGCGCCGGTGAGAACTTCCATACGGTCACGTGCAGGTTCGACATAAGCGCGCGCGGCGGTCCAACGTTCACCGCCTTTTTGCGTAACCTGATACAGACCAAAGCCGTCCTGCGTCGCACCGTTGAAGTCTGAATTGACCGGCAATTGCAATTCGGCAGCGGCTTCAACAAAGGCAAGGCTACCTGCTTGCGGCCAACGTTGATCGGAAACCGAAAGCGGTCCGCCTGATCCGTGAAAAGCGTCTGCACCGCGTTCATTATCTTCGCAGCGTTTGAAATATGGCAACACATCCTCATAAGACCAACCATCGCAGCCCAAGGCGGCCCAATTGTCATAGTCATATTTATGGCCGCGAATGTAGACCATCGCGTTGATTGCGCTCGACCCGCCAAGGCCCTTGCCGCGCGGTTGGTAACCCGTGCGGCCATTCAGCCCCTTTTGCGGGACGGTTTCATATTTGTAATTGGACCCATTGCGGATGAACGGCATGAAGCCGGGCGTCTTGATCAGCATATTATTGTTATTGCCGCCGGCCTCAATCAAGCAGACCTTATATTTGCCACCTTCGGACAGCCGTCCGGCGGCTGCGCTGCCTGCAGAACCACCGCCAATAACAATGATGTCAAATTCGTCCATATCGCCTGCTCCCTCTACGTCGGAAGGTTTAAGCGGACGATTAATTACTGGCAAGGGTGTAAATAGGCTCAGTCGGCTTTGGCTTGCTGGCTTTGCAGCCATTGCGCACGAATGCTGTCCGACGTGTCCCGGCTGCCATCATGGCTCCAGCCCGGTGGGCGCCACAGATAGGAAAACTTATGCCGCCATGGTGCGGACCATAGATCCTGGGCTATGCCAATCCATTCATGAAAAACGCTCCAGAGCAGATTGAACGTGCCCAATTGTTTGACGATCCCATAGCGGATTTTTTCGCCTTCGACTTCTTCCGTAAAGGTCCCGAACATGCGGTCCCAGATGATGAAGGTCCCGGCGTAATTGCGGTCCAGATAGCGCGGATTGGTCGCGTGATGGACGCGGTGATGGCTGGGCGTGTTCATGACATATTCGATCCAGCGCGGGAATTTGTAAATTGCCTCGGTGTGGATCCAGAATTGATAAATGAGATTGAACGCGCCGACGAACAACAGCATCGCGGGATGAAAACCCAAAAATGCCAAAGGTATGCGGAAGATAAAGCCAAGCGCGATAAAGCCCGTCCATGTTTGGCGCAGTGCGGTTGATAGATTATAATGTTGGCTACTGTGATGGTTCACATGGCTTGCCCAGAACCAACGGACGCGGTGCCCCAAACGATGCGCCCAATAATATGCAAGATCATCGAGCACAAAGCATAAGGGCCATGCCCACCAGACCCAGCCGATATCGAAAAAGCGATGTTCGTATATCCACATGGCAAGGCTGAACACCAACGCCCCCGTCAATGCGCCGGCAACGGTGCTGCCCGTGCCCAAAGCGAGCGATGTCAGCGTGTCGCGCGGTTCATATTTTTCCGGCGCGCGCCGCCGTGCCCACAACATCTCTGCGACGATTAGGATGATGAACGCTGGAACGGCATAATCAATTGGGTTGAAGAGATCTGGCATTTCTGCGTCCTATACCGTCAAATTGCGCAGGCCAGCCGCCCAGTGCGGCGCCTGCGCACCCAGATTGAGTGTCACGGATCCAAAGGTTTTTTCGCCAGTTCCGACGGTGAGGAAATTTTGGTCTAGCCGCGAGTCATTATGCCGGTCGAGCAGCCTTCCCACCCATTGCACGCCATGGCGGCGCACCAAAAGATGCCTGCCAGTGGCATCGCGCATCAATGCGGCCATGCCCGCTTTATCAATGGCGATTTCCACCGGATCGAATCCGCATAAAGTTTCTTGGCCAATTTCGCGCGCTTGCGCTTCGCTGCGTATGCGGACGTCGCCACCGAGTTTCCAGAATCGCGCAAGCCAAGCGATGAACATAATCGCAGCGATAGACCCCGCCAGCTTGAGCAATTCTGCTATCACGAAGCCCGCCTGCGGAGCATATCCATCATCGCGGCCACAGGCGTTAAGTCATAACCGGCATCAGCTGCCTTTTCGGCCAGCACAGCAGGATGTTCACCCTTGGACGCTTGCGCCAAAGCCCAAAGCAAGGTCGAGCGCGTGCCAGACCGGCAATAAGCGAGGATTTTACCGTCGGCCTGTGCCAGCGCATCGGCCATGGCGGTCACTTGCCATTCGGCAAAGCCGGCATGGGTGACCGGAATAGCGACATAATCCAACCCAGCGGCCCGCGCGGCGGTTTCAATCTCTGCACCGGATGGTTGATCGGCGGATTCATCTTCGGGGCGGTTGTTGATGATAAGTGTGACGCCCGCTTGCGCAGCGTCCATCACGTCGTCGACCGCAATTTGCGGGGCCACATAGATACGGTCTGTGAGTTGGCGAAACATCTAAAAAATCCTATTATCCAATCGCCATAGCTGGCGATAATTTACCTGCCATATTTTAATCCGCAATTGATAACAAGGAAGGACAATGCCGCGATAAACTTCTGCTCTAAAATTCGGCGATGACCGACAGAAATTCTGCGCCATAAGCCTCCAGCTTGCGCGCGCCGACGCCGCTGATCCGGCCTAAGGCATGGATATCAGCTGGCCGTGTCAGCGCCATTTCGCGCAAGGTCGCGTCGTGAAAAATGACATAAGGCGGCACGCCGACATTTTCGGCAAGTGTCCGGCGTTTGGCGCGTAAGGCCTCAAACAACGGATTGCCAATGGGGTTGTCGGGGCGTCCAGCGCGGCGTGTGTTGCCGGGTTTCACCACAGCGATTTCAATCCTTTGATCGCCGCGCATAATCGCACGGGCATCGCCGCCAAGTTTCAAGCCGCCATGTTCGTTGGCGACCAACGCGCCGCGCGCCTGCAGCGCACGGGACAAGGGTTTCAGCATCGCGGCCTCCGCCTTGTGCACAATGCCAAATACCGAAAGCTGGTCATGCCCGAACTGCGTAATCCGGTCGTCTCTATTCCCCAGCAGGACCTTTTCCAAATGGCCCATGCCGAATCTCTGACCCGTCCGATAAGCGGCGGACAGCAATTTGCGGGACAGCTCGGTCGCGTCGTGCACGCCGGGCGCATTTAAGCAATTGTCGCAATTGCCGCATGTTTGGGCTGGGCTTTCGCCAAAGTGACGCAGCAGCACCGCGCGGCGGCAGCCGGGGGTTTCGACCAAATGCGACAAGGCGGCCACGCGCGCCAATTCGGCCTCACGCCGCTCCGGTGCAAGCTCACTTAAGCGTTCACGCGCGCGGTTGAAATCACCTGCGGACCAGAGCATATGCGCCACCGCGGGGTCTCCATCGCGCCCCGCCCGACCGCTTTCCTGATAATAAGATTCAATGGATTTTGGCAGGCCCGCGTGGACGACAAAGCGCATATCGGGCTTGTCGATGCCCATGCCGAACGCGACCGTTGCGACCATGACCATATCTTCGGAGGACACAAATTCCGCCTGCGCACGGGCGCGTGTCTGTGGCTCCATACCGGCATGATAATAGAGCACCCTGCGGCCCGTCTCGGCAATCTGTGTGGCGATTTTTTCGGTGCGGTCGCGCGTCTGGGCGTAAACAATGCCTGCACCCTGCAACCCCTTTACCAATGACGCGATGCCGCTGTTCCCAGCGGCTTCGGCGATGTAGCGGATGTTGGGCCGATCAAAACCGGCCACCATAACGCCATCTTTGGCTATGCCCAATTGTTCGGCAATGTCATCGCGCGTGTGGGTGTCGGCGGTGGCTGTGAGCGCGAGGCGCGGCACATGCGCAAAGTCATCTAGCAATGGCCGCAACAAACGATAATCGGGCCGGAAATCATGGCCCCATTCGGACACGCAATGCGCCTCATCAATCGCGAACAGCGAAATTTTGGTCTCACGCAGTAGGCTGCGAAATTCTTGCCCCGATGCCCGTTCTGGCGCGACATATAAAAGGTCAAGTTCCCCTGCCCTGAACCGTGACATGGTTTCGGCGCGATTGTCGTCGACGGAGGTCAGCGTCGCGGCGCGAATGCCCACGGCATCGGCGGCGCGCATCTGGTCATGCATCAGCGCAATCAGCGGTGAAATGACAATGCAGGTGCCATCCATGATCACCGCAGGCAATTGATAGCAGAGCGATTTGCCCGCGCCTGTTGGCATGATCGCGAGCGTCCGCTGACCCGCGAGAACGCGCGTAACCACCTGTTCCTGCTGCCCGCGAAAGCCAGCAAAGCCGAACAATTGGTGCAAAACATCGGCTGGCGTTTGGGGAGGAGCGACGGAGGCCATTGGAAAGCCCTAGCGTGCCGCAAGGGCCAATGACAGAGCGCACATGCCTATGATTCAAGACGCTTGTGGATAGCGCGTGATTTTACGCGGCGGGAATGGCTTCTGCCTCGGCTTCATTTTGCTGGCGTGCCCACATGTCGGCATAAAGACCATTTTTGCGCAGCAACTGCAGATGCGTTCCTTTCTCCGCCACGCGGCCCGCCTCCAGCACGATGATCTGATCCGCGTTCACTACGGTCGAAAGCCGATGCGCGATAATGATGGTCGTGCGGCGTTCCGAAATGCGCTCTAGCGTGGCCTGAATTTCTGACTCGGTTCGGCTATCCAAGGCGCTGGTCGCCTCATCGAGGATCAAAACCGGCGGATTTTTCAACAAGGTGCGGGCAATTGCCACGCGCTGCTTTTCGCCGCCGGATAGTTTTAATCCGCGCTCGCCAACCTTGGCGGCATATTGGTCGGGCAGTGATTCAATGAATCCGTGAATCGATGCGCCCCGCGCGGCCTCTTCGATTTCCGCCTGATTGGCGCCTTCGCGGCCATAGCCAATGTTATAGCCGATGGTGTCGTTGAACAGCACCGTATCCTGCGGAACGATACCGATGGCGCTGCGCAAGCTGGACTGGGTGACATCGCGCAGATCTTGCCCATCGATAGTTATGCGCCCGCCGGTGATATCATAAAATCGATAGAGCAAACGCGCGATGGTCGACTTGCCTGCGCCCGATGGACCAACCACGGCGAGCGTTTGGCCGGGCTTTATGTCGAAGCTGACGCCGTTTAGGATTTGCCGTTCGGCGTCGTACGCGAAATACACATCATCAAACACGACCACGCCGCCATGGACCGCAAGCGCAGGCGCATTGGGCTTGTCGGTGATTTCGGCCGGCGTATCAATCAGTTCAAACATTGCGGCCATGTCAGTGAGGCCCTGGCGTATTGTGCGATAGACCATGCCCAACATGTCTAAGGGCCTAAAAAGCTGTGCCAGTAAGGTGTTCACCGTCACTACATCGCCTGTGGTAAATTGCCCGCGTGACCAGCCCCAAACGACATAGCCCATGGCCCCCGCCATCATCAAATTGGTGATCAGCGATTGCCCGATATTCAGCGCAGCGAGGGAGTTTTCCGATTTGACGGCGGCATTCGCATAATGACGCACGACCTCAGCATAGCGGCGGGCCTCGCGCTTTTCCGCATTGAAATATTTGACCGTTTCATAGTTCAACAGGCTGTCGACGGACTTGGCCACGGTTTGCGTGTCGAGTTCGTTCATTTCTTCGCGCAATTTGTTGCGCCAGTTGGTGATCAGGGTCGTGTAAACAATGTAGCTGACGACCATGATCAGCGTCGCAATGACCATGCCCCAGCCAAATGAAATCTTGAAATACACGGAGACTAAAAACAGCTCCAGCAGGGTAGGTGCGATGTTGAACAACAGGAAATAGAGCATGATGTCGATGCTTTTGGTCCCGCGTTCAATCACCTTTGTGACCGCGCCGGTGCGGCGGTTCATGTGGAACCGCATCGACAGATTATGCAAATGGCTGAAGACATTTTCTGCCAGACGGCGCGTTGCTTCTTGGCCGACGCGTTCAAAGACGATATTGCGCAAATTGTCGAATAACACCCCGCCAAAACGCGCCCCGGCATAAGCCGCGACCAAGGCGACGGCGATCGCGACGCCGTCTTCCATGCCCGGCACCATGCGGTCAATCGCCTGACCATAAAGCCAGGCCATGCTGAGCTGAATGAGTTTGGAGACAACCACCAGCAGCAAGGCAAAGACTATGCGGACGCGCAAACCCGCTTCGTTTTTCGGCCATAAATAGGGCAAAAATCGCCGCATAACGGCGAAATCGGGCTTGGCATCGGAAGATGGGGCTAGTGGCGGCACAGGGGTCGTATAGTTATTTTAGCGCAAAGCACAAAGGCCCATCACGCCTTGTTTGACAGCAACACCCAACTCGCAACGCCGTTTATGGCAGTGTAAGCGGCGTAGAGAAGCGATACGGCCAGGGCACCTGTATTGGCCAACCACAGGGCGCCGATGAGTAAAGCCAGTTCAAGGGCATAGCTTCCATACGGACCTATATGCCTGTGTAAATAACGCTTGGTCTCTTCGACATAAGGATGCCCAGATTCCGCCACCGCTTTGTGCATATAGAAATTGGCGATGCCCAATAGAAAGCAGATGGTCAGCAACATAGGCTTTTGATCACGGCCCTTCGCGGATACCACGCGCTTCATTGCGCTCGGATTGCCGCTCCAGGGCGACCTTGATCATCGCGATGATCGGGTCGGCCAGCGCAAGCCCTAAAATGCCGAACAACGCACCGAAAAGGATCTGCGCGCCGAGTACTAAAGCGGGGGCCAAATCGACCGCACGTTTTGCGACCATCGGGACGATCAAATAACCGTCCACCGTCTGCACGACGAAATACACGAAAATGGCGTAGAGCCCGACATCAACCCCGGCGGAAAATCCAACGAGGATGATAAGGGCCCCGGATACGATTGCGCCGATATTGGGCAAGAATGCGAGCAGGCCGGTGAGCACACCTAGCAACGCCGCCATCGGCACGCCACCAAGGCTGAGTAACGCCCATGTACCCACGCCTTCAACCGCCATGCCGAGCAGACGACCCGCCATCAAGCGCCGCAGGACGCTGCCCATTTTTTCAGCGGTGCCATAAAAATGCGCGCGCTCGGCCAATGGGAGCATCCACGCGACACCGCGTTCATACATGCGGGGCTCGGCTGCGATAAAGATCCCGAGAACCAGCATCATCGCAAGGTTTGTAACGGCGCCCAAAACGGACGATACCGCCTCCGTGACGCGGCCCACGGAGTTCAAAATCTGCGAACCAAGACCCTTCACATCTTCGGCTGAAATGTTGAACCCTACGGCCTCCAGTTGGATGCCGATTCTTTCTATTTGCGTTTCAACAATAGCCTGCAGGCTTGCGGCTTGCGCGGCGAGTTCGGACCCTGTGAAAACAAACGTCCAATACATAAACCCAAAGACGGCCAGCACGACAATCGTCAAGCGGAAGCCGCGCGGGATGGGCAGCACGCGGCCAAGAAGTCGCGCGCCGCCGTCAAACATGGCGGCAAGAACGATGCCGCCAATGATGAGAAGAATGGGCTGCGCAAGCCAGATGACGGCAGCAACTAGGCTGGCCATGCCAATCCATACGGCAGCGCGCTTTATCTCCGAACGAATGAGGGGGTCGTAAAGCTCGGTTGGGCCGACCTCTTCGCGAAAGCTATCCTGCACCCGCGCTGCAGGCTTTTTCCGCGTGCGGCGTGGCTTGCTTGGCGCAAGGGGGGTGCCATCACTCACCTTGGCTGACCTTTTCAGGACGCAAGCTGTCGCCAGCGCGATCACCGCGCAGAGCGCTGAACCAACTGGCCGGATTCAGGCCCGTGCTGCCATCGACCGAGAAGGTAATGATTTCCGCACGGCCACCGATGCGATCCCATGATACGGGACCACCAAGGCCGCCAAGCTCGGCCGCTACGCGACTGTCGGAGCTGTTATCGCGGTTATCCCCCATCAGGAACACATGACCAGCAGGGATTTTTACAGGCGCCATATCATCAGTATCGCGCCGGCGCGCGTCAATGGTGTCATATTGCGCCCCGTTGGGCAGGGTTTCGCGAATGATCGGCAAATGGCATGTCAGCACGCCGTCATCACCGCGCGTCAGTGCGCCCGGAAAGTCATAGTCATTGCAAGGGCTGTTGGCGTCGACGGGCAAGATCAGGTCGGGCTGAGCTTCCTGTTTCACAGGCTTTCCATTCAGGAAAATCTGGCCCGCGCGCAAGGCGATGGTATCGCCTGGCAAGCCTATGACGCGCTTGATCCAGTCCTGATATTTGCCCTTCGGCGTCAATATCACAATATCCCCGCGCTCCGGCATCTTGCCCCACACCCGCGTGTTGCTCTCGGGTAACGGCACCGCCAAGGCGTCTACCTCTTCACGCAACACTAGCCAGCGGAAGATGGCAACAGGGTTCGGTATCGTCGGCGACACATGGCTCCATCCATAAGGATATTTGCTCACGAACAGCCGGTCGCCCACCAGCAAGGTTGGCATCATAGAGATGGACGGGATGTAAAATGGCTTTGCAATGAAACTGTGGAAGGCAAGCACGGCAAGTAAAAGCCAGAACATGCCCTTTAACTCCGTCCAAGCAGCAGATGCCCAGCCTTGCTTTTCAGGTGCAGGGGTTGGCGGTGTTGCCGAAGTGCTGTTGTCGTCGGTGGTCAAACTGGTCATGCCTTTTACGATCTCAACGCTTCTATAATGACAAATGCCTGTGCCCATGGATGGTCATCGGTCAGCGTCAAATGGATATGGGCTTCATAGCCCGAAGGGATCATTGCGTCGAGCCGCGCTTTTGCGCCGCCTGTCAGGGACAGCGTCGGCGCACCCGAGGGCGCATTGACAACGCCAATGTCCTTCATAAACACGCCATGTTTAAAACCGGTTCCAACAGCCTTTGAAAAGGCCTCTTTGGCAGCAAAGCGCTTCGCATAAGTCCCGGCTTTGGTAAATGGGCGCTTGGCGGCCTTGGCACGTTCTACGTCGGTGAAAACACGATTTTCAAATCGCGCGCCAAAGCGCTCGATCGACTTGGCGATGCGGTCGATATTACACAGGTCGGAGCCCAGCCCGATGATCACCGAGCAAGATCCATCAGCGCGCGCATTTTACGCACGCTTTCTTCCAAACCAATGAAAATAGCCTCACCGATGAGATAATGCCCGATGTTCAGTTCGGCAAATTGCGGAATGGCGGCAATGGGCTGAACATTGTCAAAAGTAAGCCCATGGCCCGCATGGGGCTCGATCCCGTTCTTTGCCGCGAGAGCCGCAGCATCGGCAATCCGGCGTAACTCCATTTCGCGCTCCTCACCTTCCAGATGGGCGTATTTTCCTGTGTGGAATTCAACGATATCTGCTTTCAGGCGCATAGCGGCTTCAATCTGGCGCGCTTCAGGCTCAATGAACAAGCTTACCCTGATGCCCGCGTCGGTGAGCCGCGTGACGATGGGCGCGAGCTGATTATGCTGCCCTGCTGCGTCCAATCCGCCTTCTGTCGTCCGCTCCTCGCGCCGTTCAGGAACGATGCACGCGGCATTGGGTTTATGCCGAAGGGCAATATCAAGCATCTCATCCGTTGCCGCCATTTCCAGATTAATGGGCAAACGGATTTCCCGCATAATCGTGTCTAGATCCGCGTCGCGAATATGCCGGCGGTCTTCACGCAAATGTACCGTGATGCCATCACCGCCCGCAGCTTCAACCATGTGCGCCGCCCGCATTGGGTCGGGATGCACGCCGCCGCGCGCATTGCGAATGGTCGCGACATGGTCGATGTTTACGCCCAAGCGCAAGCGGTGCGGCGTGGACGCTTGCGTCGTCACTTCCGGCTACCGGGCTTCACCGCT
>JAIOYN010000070.1 GCA_021741065.1 Sphingomonadaceae bacterium
ACCCCGTGTACGCCGCAGCGCGCAAGGCAAAGTCATCGCGCGGCGCATAGAGCGCGCCAACCCGTGCACTTGTCTCCCAGCTTGCCCGGTCGGCAAAATTGTCGTCGCGCACGACATTGCCATTTGCGCTGCGCTCGGCAAAAAAGCCGTTGCTTATTGTCCAGCGGTCGGCACGCAGGCCACCGGTCAACGTCCATGCACCAAGGCTCCAGTCATTTTCCGCAAACACGCCAAAGTTCGCGCTATCGCCGCCCGCGTTGCGGCGTGCGGTTACGAGCCCCGTGACTTGGCTATATGCATCTTCAAACAATTCACCTTCGGCCAAGCGGACATCCGCGCCAATGCGCAAGGGGTGGTCGCCGCCCACGGGCGGGCGGACCTCGATTTTGCCGCCAAGCCCTGTGGAGGGCGTGTTGCGTTGGTCGAGCGTCTTGCGCAACGACGTCGCGCTGATGACGGCATTGGTGAAATTGCGTGCCTGTAGATAAGCTAAGGCATCGATTTGCCAGCGACCTTGCGACACGATGCGGATGCTGGCGTCTTGCCCTTCGGAGCTGCTGTCCGCGCCGGCAAAGCGCAAGGTCCGATTGTCTTGGAAGAGCAATCCGCGAACTTGCATTTCAACACCATCGGCCAAAGGTGCGACCGCACGCAGGCCAGTGGACCAGCTATCATAAGCGGCGCGCACGTCGCTTGGCTGGCGCGAAGCGGCCGGCGCTGTGAAAAACCCGTCGCCGCTGTCTAAGCGGCCTGAAAGGCTGATAAAACCAGCTTTAAGATCGGCCGCGAGGCCCGCCGACAATTCACGGGCATTGTCACTGCCATAAAAGGCCGACAGGGAGGTATTGGGTAAGTCGTCGCGAGTAGCGCTGTTCAGTTCAATCGTGCCGGCGACGGCGCCTGCGCCAAAGGCGCCATTGCCGCCGCCGCGTGTTACGCGGACCGAGGACAAGCGTTCCGGCGCAATAGCGCTAAACGGAATATAGCCGAAGAACGGGTCGGCTTGCGGCACGCCGTCCAGCAATATGAGCGTTCGGCTAGACGCATTGCCGCCAAGCGCGCGCAACGTTGCGCCTTGGGCGGATGGGTTGGCCGAACGGCTGTCCGAACGCCGGAATTGCTGAAAGCCCGCCACATCGGCAAGGATATTTTCGATCCGCCCCGATGCCTCGCTGGTCAGGCGCGCGCGGTCGATTTCAACCGCGCCATAAGCGGGATCACTTTTTGTCTGATCCAGGCCCTTACCTGTCACGACAATGATTGGTGCTGCATCATCTTGCGCATACACAGCAGGTGCGCCGAAGGCGATTGCCACGAAGGAGGTGCGGACCAAAAGGCTAATCATCGGCGTTCCTGATATAGGGAGAAGGAGGCTGTCGGGGTAATGATGTGCCCATATATGCATTGCCGTAGAATTTTGAACCACAATACGCGACGGTTGCAATAATGCACTGATACGCGCATGGCACGCGGACGGAATCAGGAGAAGATATATGCGTCAAATCGATCATTTCATCAGCGGTGGCGCGGGCGCCAGTTCAGTGCGTTTTGGCGATGTCATGGACCCTAACAATGGTGGCGTTCAGGCGCGTGTGGGACTTGGCGATGCGGCAGTGCTTGAGCGTGCTGTGCAAGCGGCGCTTGCGGCACAGCCAGCATGGGCGATAACCAACCCACAGCGCCGCGCGCGGGTGATGTTCGAATTCAAACGCTTGGTAGAGGCCAATATGGACGAGCTTGCGCATATGCTGTCGTCCGAGCATGGCAAGGTCATTGCCGACAGCAAGGGCGATATTCAGCGTGGCCTTGAGGTCATCGAATTTTGCTGTGGTATTCCGCATGTGCTAAAGGGTGAATATAGCCAAGGCGCTGGCCCTGGCATTGATGTCTATTCGATGCGCCAGCCAATCGGGATCGGCGCTGGCATCACGCCGTTCAACTTTCCCGGCATGATCCCTTTGTGGATGTGCGGCCCCGCCATCGCGACGGGCAATGCGTTCATTATCAAACCAAGCGAACGTGACCCAAGCGTGCCTGTGCGCTTTGCGGAACTGTTTATCGAAGCTGGCTTGCCAGAGGGCATTTGTCAGGTTGTGCATGGCGATAAAGAAATGGTCGATGCCATATTGGATCACCCAGCAATTGGCGCGGTCAGCTTTGTCGGTTCGTCCGACATTGCGCATTATGTCTACAATCGCGGCGTTGCCAACGGCAAGCGCGTGCAGGCCATGGGCGGCGCGAAGAACCATGGCATTGTCATGCCAGACGCTGACCTTGACCAAGTGGTGAATGACCTTGCGGGCGCTGCCTTTGGTTCGGCTGGCGAGCGCTGCATGGCGCTCCCCGTCGTTGTTCCTGTTGGCGAAGACACAGCAGAGCGGCTTAAGGCCAAACTCATTCCTGCAATCGAGGCACTGCGCGTGGGCATCTCAACCGATGCCGAGGCGCATTATGGCCCCGTGGTTACCGCGCAGCATAAAGCAAAGGTTGAAGGCTGGATCCAGACCTGCGTTGACGAAGGCGGCGAGCTGATTATCGACGGACGCGGGTTCAAGCTGCAAGGACATGAAGAAGGTTACTTCATTGGACCAACTTTGTTCGACCATGTCACGACCGACATGGAAAGCTACAAGGAAGAGATTTTCGGCCCCGTGCTGCAAATGGTCCGCGCTGCAAACTTCGAAGAAGCACTGTCGCTTGCCAGCAACCATCAATATGGCAATGGCGTCGCGATCTTTACGCGGAACGGCCACGCTGCACGTGAATTTGCTGCACGCGTCAATGTCGGCATGGTCGGCATCAACGTGCCAATCCCTGTGCCCGTTGCCTATCACAGCTTTGGCGGCTGGAAACGCTCTGCCTTTGGCGACACCAACCAGCACGGCATGGAAGGCGTTAAGTTCTGGACCAAGGTCAAGACAATCACCCAGCGTTGGCCCGATGGGTCACCTGACGGCGGCAACGCCTTCGTCATTCCGACAATGGGGTAAGGCACATGAATGTAGCGTTTGTCGGGCTTGGCAATATGGGCGGCGGCATGGCTGCTAACCTCGTCAATGCGGGGCATGATGTGAATGCCTTTGACCTGTCTGCCGATGCGCTGGCGCGTGCACGGGATAATGGGTGCGCGGTTTTCACGTCTGTGCGTGAAGCTGTCGTCGGCGTGGATGCAGTTGTGTCGATGTTGCCCAATGGGAAGATCGTCGCCAGCGTTTTTGAAAACGACATATTAGGTCATGCCCCCACAGGCACGATACTGCTCGATTGTTCGACCATTGACGTTGGCACTGCGCGTAGCGTGACGGCCGATGCTGTCGCCGCTGGCTATGACATGGTCGATGCACCTGTTTCGGGCGGTATCGCTGCAGCCAATGCGGGCACGTTGACTTTCATGGTGGGTGGCACGGACACTGCCTTTGCGCGCGCGGAACCGATCTTGTCGTTCATGGGCAAGGCGGTCATTCATGCCGGCGCATCCGGCGCGGGGCAGGCTGCAAAAATTTGCAACAATATGCTGCTTGGCGCGTCGATGATTGCGACCTGCGAGACCTTTGCCATGGCCGAAAAGCTGGGGCTGGATCTGCAGACCTTTTACAACATTTCGTCCAAAGCTTCGGGTCAGAGCTGGTCGATGACCAGCTATTGCCCGGTCCCGGGCGTTGGACCAACGACGCCTGCGGACAATGATTATCAAGGTGGCTTTGCTACGGCGTTGATGCTCAAGGATTTGAAATTGGCGATGGAGGCCGCAGTATCGGTTAACGCCGATGTCCCGATGGGCGAACGCGCGGCGGAACTATATGCGCAATTTGACAAGGCGGGAAATGGTGGTCTTGATTTTTCAGCAATCATCAAAACCCTTAAAGACCACGCGTAAAACGCACACCGCTGGAAAGCTTGGAGCAGCAGGATTGCAAAGCCTGCAGAAAACATATTAGGACTGCCGTCTGTTTCTTCATCACTCGACAAACGGCCAACGTGCCGACCAGTAAAAATTAGGAGTTGCCCGTGCAATCAGTAACCACGCAGAAATTTGACGACGTCCTTGTGGTGCTTGTCGACAATCCCCCCGTCAACGCGCTGTCTTGGCATGTCCGTCAGGGGTTGAACGACAGTTTTGAACAGGGCCTGTCGGATGATAATGTAAGGGCCATTGTGCTGCGCTGTGCAGGGTCGACCTTTATCGCAGGCGCAGACATCACTGAATTTGGTAAGCCACCGCAAGGCCCCGATTTCAATGCTGTGCTGAACGTTATTGAGGCCGCTGGCAAACCCGTGGTCGCCGCTATTCATGGCACGGCGCTGGGCGGGGGCTTGGAAACGGCCTTAGTGTGCCATTACCGGATCGCTGTGCCGTCGGCGCGGCTTGGTGTGCCAGAGGTCAAGCTTGGCCTTATACCAGGCGCTGGGGGCACACAGAGGCTGCCGCGCGTCGTGGGTATTGAGGCCGCTGCTACAATGTGTGCGCTTGGCGAACCTTTGTCAGCGACGAAGGCTGCGTCAATTGGTTTGGTCGATCGGTTGGCTGGCGAAGACAGCCTTGCCGAAGACGCCATTGCCTATGCTCGCGAATTGATTGCTATTGGCCCACGGCCAACGCGTGAACGTCCTCTAGTTGGTGATGTTGAGATTATTGAACAATTGAAGGCGGCCAATGCCAAGAAGTGGAAAGGCTTTGACGCGCCTTATGCCAATCTTGCCAGTGTTGAGGCGGCAACGCGGCTGCCCTTTGAAGAAGGCATGAAGTTCGAACGCGCGGAGTTTGTGAAGCTGATGGGCGGATCGCAATCGGCGGCCCAGCGTCACATGTTCTTTGCCGAACGCCAGGCTGCAAAGATTGATGGATTGGCCAAAGACATTGCGCTGCGCGATATCAAGAAGGTCGGCGTGATTGGTGCGGGTACCATGGGCGGCGGGATTTCGATGAACTTCCTGTCCAAGGGCATCGCCGTGACGATCGTCGAAATGGTGCAGGAAAATCTGGACCGCGGCGTTGGCGTTATCCGCAAAAATTACGAGAACAGCGCAGCGAAGGGACGCTTCTCGCCTGAGCAAGTCGAGGCAATGATGGCCTTGCTGACGCCTTCGTTGACACTAGATGATCTGGCCGACTGCGATCTGGTCATCGAAGCGGTCTATGAAAGCATGGACGTCAAAAAAGAAGTGTTTGGAAAGTTGGATGCCATTTGCAAGCCTGGCGCGATTTTGGCGTCGAACACATCCTATCTCGACATTGACGAAATTGCGGCAAGCACCGCGCGTCCGCAAGATGTGGTCGGTATGCATTTCTTCTCGCCCGCCAATGTCATGAAATTGCTGGAGGTCGTACGCGGCGACAAAACCGCGCCAGACGTGCTCGCTACGGCCATGGCGATTGGCAAGAAAATCGGCAAGGTCGCCGTGGTTGCAGGCGTTTGCCATGGCTTTATCGGCAACCGGATGCTGTCCACGCGGCAGCAGCCAGCGATGCAATTGCTGCTGGAGGGCGCAACCCCTGCCCAGATTGACAAGGTGCATACCGATTTTGGCATGCCCATGGGCCCGTTTCAGATGAGCGATTTGGCAGGCCTCGACATTGGCTGGCATCGTGACCCGTCAAAGGTTGAGACCATCCGCGATGCGCTGTGTGCCGCTGGCCGTTTTGGTCAGAAGAACAGCAAGGGATTTTACGATTATGATGAAAAGCGTGTGGGTACGCCTAGTGCCGAAGCGCTTGCGATCATCGAGGAATTCCGCGCCACTTCAAATCTACCAAAGCGCGAGATTAGTGATCAGGAAATCGTCGAACGCACGCTCTACCCCATGGTCAATGAGGGCTATAACATCCTTGAAGAAGGCAAAGCCCAACGCGCGTCCGACATCGATGTGGTCTGGATCTATGGCTATGGCTGGCCTATTTATCGGGGAGGCCCCATGTTTTGGGGCGATTTGGAAGGCGCGGACAAAATCGTTGCAGCGCTTGAGCGGCATGGCGTCAAGGTCGCAAAGAGCTTGAAGGCCAAAGCCTGATATGTGCGGTATCAACCCCGGCGTCTCCTGAGGCGCCGGGTGGAGCATTTGAAGCGCGAGGGCACCTGCCGAAGATGACACCAAAGCGGAGCCGGAACGCGGCATGACCGAAGATATGGGGACTCGAATCGGTGCGTCGAAGGGTTGCCGAAGTTACAAGGCCGGATAACAGCCGCAACAAAAGAGGATGGCCGGCTTTCCCAATGATTTTTGAAAAATAAATTCCGCTGCGATTTGCGCAGATAATGGCAGTTACGCCATTGAAATATGGTGGGCGCTAACGGGCTCGAACCGCTGACCCTCTCGGTGTAAACGAGATGCTCTACCAACTGAGCTAAGCGCCCCTCTCGGGAGACGGGCCTTTGCCAAACCGAATCACATTTGGCAAGGCCATTTAGATGATTGGCGCAAAACGGGTGCTGATCGCTGCAAAATAATCATCCATTTTTGCGGAAGTTTCGGAGGAAAGCTCAATAAACACGCGCCGTGCGTCGGTTGGGTCCTGCCGTCGCAAGAGCATGCCGCTGTCGGTCATGGCAGAAATCCAACGCAAGGCCGTCGTCGGTGGAACGGCTGCCGCGATACACAGGCTGGATACTGATGCGCGCTGCCCCTCTTGCGCCGCTGCCTTGAGATCAAGCAGGATATCCCATGCCGGATCGGCGAATAAGTCGGGCTGAAAAAACCGTTCGCGCAACCGACGCAGCTTGATTATTTCGCGCAGATTTAGCTTCGCCGCGACATCGTTGGCGACCGAATTTTCGCTTGGAAATCCTTGAAAGCCACCAAGCGGTGCGGCTCTGAAGGAGACCGATTTATCCTTTATTTTGTCTTTGAGTTCTGGATCGGCCATGCGCGCCAGCGTTCTGGCGAATTCCGCCAATTCGTCGCTGATCCGGTGTAGCGACCTAAATTCTACTTCTTGGTCTCTGTCATACAGTCGATCCATACCGCCCCGTCCAAATGCGCCCGCCAAAATAGGCATTGCTTCGACGTCATCTGCATTGACCAGAAAGTGACATTGGCCCTGCGGAAACGCCGCATAAATTACTTCCAGCGACTCCATCTTGGACCAAATCAATGCAGTGCTGCGATTTGTTAGGAGATAATGCGTTATCTGCGATACGGTATCGCTGAGTCCATCCGTTTCGGAGCAAAGGTCGATCAGCAGAAAATCGGCAGGTCGCGTTCTGTCCATTGGTACCGGTGTACAACCGCACAAACTGGCGAGCCACGCAAGTTCGGCATCTCGCTCCAATGACCCCCCAGCGATCATCGCAATGCGTCCTCTTTGGCCAGTAGCGGCGTCATGTGAGATGTCTAGCATAATCTTTCTAACAACTGACTGATAAGATTGTGCTTTTGCGAACGCACGAAAAAAACGATGTCAAATTTGTAAAACTTATCTCCATATTGGAGGAAACAGTTTGGATGGACAGGAGGTTTGCTTAAGCGGCGCGATGCGCTATCTCCTTGTGCATGAAGCGCCAGCATAGCTGCAGCATGACCCAAAGGAGTAAAATTAGGTGCAAAGACATCACATCATGATGAGCGCAGCGGCGCTTTTATTGTCAGGAGTATCAATGACAGCGGTTGCACAAACAAAGGGAATGAACGCGAACCAAGCTGCGTATGAACCCGCCTTGCTTCAGGAATGGATAGGCCCTTACGATGGTGTTCCCCCATGGGATAAGGTTAAAGTGTCGCAATTTCCGGCGGCCTTCCAAGCTGCGATGGCTACGTCGAAGGCTGAATTTGAAGCCATGCTTGCAAAGCCCGAAGCCATTAGCTTCGACAACACGATCACTGCGAGCGAATTGTCGGGTGAGAAAATTGGCCGTTTATTCTCCATTTGGGGCGTCCATTCGTCGAACTTGTCCAGCCCCGAAGTGCGCAAAATTCAGGCCGAGTGGGAGCCGAAGCTGAGTGCGTTCTTCTCCGAATTGTCTTTGGATGCGCGCTATTTTCAGCGCGTGAAATATTTATATGACCAGCGCGCCAATCTGGGCCTCGATGCCAAGCAGATGCGGCTGTTGGAACGGACTTATGATGGCTTGGTCCGCAATGGCGCAATGCTGGATGCCGCACAAAAGGCGGAAGTAATCCGCATTGAGACCGAACTTGCGAAGAAGTTTTCCGCTTTTTCCGACAAGGTACTTGCCGATGAAGAAACCTTCATTCTGATCACGCAGGAAAGCGATTTGGCTGGCCTGCCAGAAAGTTTTGCTGCGGCGTTGCAAGCGGCGGCAAAGGCGAAGGGCCAAAGCGGATGGGCCGTCGTCAACACCCGTTCAGCGGTACAGCCATTTCTTGAAAATTCGACTCGCCGCGATTTGCGCGAAAAAGTCTGGCAGGCCTTTACCAAGCGCGGTGATAACAAGAATGCCAATGACACGAACGCGACCATCGCCGAAATCCTGAAGCTGCGTCAGCAGCGCGCGGAGATTTTGGGTTTTGCCACCCATGCGCATTACCGGATGGCCGATACCATGGCGCAGGACCCGAATAAGGCGATGGACCTCATGATGAAGGTTTGGCCGGCTGCGGCGGCGCGCGTGCGTGAAGAAGTCGCTGATATGCAGGCGATTGCTAATGCTGACAACATAACGATCGCGCCATGGGATTATCGTTTCTACGCCGAGAAAGTGCGCAAGGCGAAATATGACCTCGATCAGGAAGCGGTAAAGCCATATTTCCAATTGGACAATATGGTCGCCGCGATGTTCGATGCTGCTGGCAAATTGTACGGCATGAGCTTCACCGAAAATACGGGAACGGTTCCGGTGTTCGAACCCAAAGTACGGACATTTGAGGTTCAGCGCGATGGTAAGGTTATTGGCCTGTTCTACCTCGACAACTTCGCACGCGCAGGCAAGCGTTCAGGTGCTTGGATGACCACCTACCGCAGCCAGCATCGCTTGGGCGGCAAGAACAATATTGTGCTTGCGTCGAACAACAACAACTTCGTGCCCGGTGCCGATGGCGTGCCAACGTTGATCAGCATCGATGACGCATCCACTTTGTTCCACGAATTTGGCCATGCGATCCATTATCTCAATTACGATATCACCTGGCCTGGCCTTGGCGGGACACCGCGCGATTTTGTCGAATATCCGAGCCAGGTAAATGAAAACTGGCTGCTGACGCCCTATGTCCTCAACAATTATGCCAAGCATTATAAGACCGGAGAACCCATTCCGGCCGCTTTGGTCGAGAAAATCCGGGCAAGCGACACCTTCAACCAAGGTTTCTCCACGGTCGAATATCTGTCGAGCGCGATATTGGATATGAAACTGCATAATCGCAGCCAGCCTGTCACAGATCCAGCCGCTTTCGAACGTGACACGCTGGCGGAAATCGGCATGCCACAGGAAATGGTCATGCGGCACCGCCTGCCGCAGTTTAATCACCTGTTTTCCAGTGATAGCTATTCCGCGGGCTATTACAGCTATCTTTGGTCCGAAACGATGGATGCCGACACTTGGGCGGCCTTCACCGAAAAGGGGGATGTCTGGGACAAGGAAACGGCCGAGCGCTTTCGTTCGATGCTTATGGCGACAGGTAATGAAACCGACCGGATCGAAGCCTATCGTGCGTTTCGTGGTCGTGACCCCGACGTCAAATATATCATGAAAAAGCGCGGATTTCCGACCGGCGAATAAGGCGCCGCAATATCGTTAAAAAAAGGGCTGCGCAGGCGATCATCTGCGCAGCCCTTTTTTGTTGACCTTTATCAAACAAGATATAAATATGATATCATATTTTATGGAGGTCGTAATGACAGACGATTCGAAAAACATACTTAATGCCAGCCAGGAAATTGCTGCGCGCAGCTTCAACGGCTATGTGATGTTACTCGTAATTTTGAGCAGCATGCTGTGGTTCGGTTGGGCGATGACCTCGGTCATTCCCGGCGGCCCCAATGCTGATTTCCTCGGCATGGGCCTGAGTGTCGCCATTTTCACATTTGTTTGCGCAGGCTTTTATATGCTGCAGCCTAACCAAGGCGTAGCGCTGACGTTATTCGGCGCCTATAAAGGCACCGACCGCAATGAAGGGCTACGCTGGACTTGGCCGTGGATGGGTAAAGCCAAGGTGTCGTTGCGCGCGAACAATCTGATCTCAGAAAAAATTAAGGTTAACGACCTACGCGGCAACCCCATTGAGATGG
>JAIOYN010000071.1 GCA_021741065.1 Sphingomonadaceae bacterium
AGCCGCTTGATTGATGCCGTTAGCGGTGTCGATCAGGCCGAAGTCGCAGACAGACCACCTATTTCGTCATTGTATCACTTTTTGGGCGAAGTTGGCGGCAGTGTTGTCGTGAGCATAACGACTTTTTTGCAATTCCTTGGTTTCGTCGGACAAGTGGTCAAAGCGTTTTTCAGTTTGCTAATGAATCCGCGCCGCTTTCGCTGGCACGCGGTTGTTCAACATTTCGATATGGTCGGTGTCCGCGCCTTGGGCATTGTTGGCCTGATGAGCTTCCTCATCGGCATTGTCATTGCGCAACAAGGCGCGGTGCAATTGCGGCAATTTGGCGCGGAGGTATTTACGATCAACCTGATAGGGCGACTTACGTTTCGTGAACTGGGTATATTGATGACCGCAATCATGGTCGCAGGCCGTTCCGGATCTGCCTTTGCTGCGCAGATCGGGACAATGAAGATCACCGAAGAAATTGACGCCATGCGCACGATCGGCGTTGTCCCTGTCGAAGCGTTGGTCGTGCCCCGCGTGATTGCCGCCGTGGTCATGATGCCATTGCTGGGTATTTTCGCATCGTTAATGTCGATCATTGGCGGCGGGTTATTATGCTGGATTGTTTTAGATATCCCGCCGGCGACATTCGTGCAGCGACTGCGCGAAGTAACGCCTATGACCGACTTTTGGGTGGGCATGATCAAGGCACCTGTGTTCGGCGCCATTATTGCAATGGCGGGCTGTTTTCAGGGAATGCAAGTAAAAGGCAATGCCGAACAAGTCGGGTTAAGAACAACCGCCGCTGTGGTGCAGGCCATTTTCCTCGTGATCGTCCTCGACGCATTTTTCGCCGTGTTCTTCAGCGAAATTGGTTGGGATTAAGCGATGAACGCACCCAACATCATTTCCGTGACGGGCCTGTGCAACAGCTTTGGCGACCAGGTCATCCATCAAGATCTCAACATCGAAGTCCGCCGTGGCGAGATATTGGGCGTCGTTGGCGGCTCGGGCACAGGTAAATCCGTACTCATGCGGTCAATCATCGGCTTGCAACAACCAGATTCAGGCGAAATTCGGGTCTTTGACGAAGGCATGATCGGCAAGGAAGAAGACGAGGCCTCCGACGTCCGGCGACGCTGGGGCGTCTTGTTTCAGGGCGGCGCATTGTTTTCGACCTTAACGGTCGCCGAAAATGTGCAGGTGCCGTTGCGCGAATTTTATCCGGACTTTAGCAAAGAATTGCTCGATGAAATCGCGCGCTATAAAATCTTCTTAAGCGGCCTACCGCCAGAAGCCGCGCACAAATATCCATCTGAGCTATCGGGCGGCATGCGCAAGCGTGCGGGTGTGGCGCGGGCATTGGCGATGGATCCGGAATTGTTGTTTCTAGATGAACCAACCGCCGGGCTTGATCCCATCGGGGCTGCCAAATTCGACAATTTAACACGCGATTTGAAAGAGACGCTTGGACTTACTGTCTTTTTGATTACGCATGACCTTGATACGCTCTATGCCATTTGTGACCGCGTGGCCGTTTTGGCCGATCAGAAAGTTATAGCCATTGGTGCGATTGAAGAATTGCTGGCCATCGATCATCCGTGGATCAACGAATATTTCAGCGGCCCGCGCGGTCGCGCGGCACGGCGCGGTCACAGCGACCAAGACAAATCCGCAGATTCAAAAACGCAGCAGCTAGGAAGGTCATAAGGCAGTAATATGGAAACCAAATCCAATTATGTGATGGTGGGTGCTGTCACGCTTCTCCTTCTGACGCTGCTGGCCGCCTTTACCGTTTGGCTTTCGCGGACCAGCGATGGCGACAAGAAAGAATATGACATATTCTTTCAGCAATCGGTCAATGGCTTGGCCAAGGGCTCGGGCGTGTCCTTCTCCGGTGTTCCGGTAGGCGAGATAGAGAGCATCGAATTATGGGAGCCCGATCCTGAGTTCGTTCGGGTGCGCATCAGCATCAAGGATACGGTACCCATACTTTTGGGTACGACCGCCACAATCAACGGCGTCGGCTTCACCGGCGTCTCGGAAATTCAGCTAGATGGCGCGGTCAAAGACGCGCCTGCACTGGCTTGCCCTAAGGTGAATCCGCAGAGCGCATGTCCAACCGGCGTACCCGTCATTCCAACAAAGCCCGGCGCTTTGGGTGAACTGCTCAACAACGCGCCTTTGCTTTTGGAGCGGTTGTCGACTTTGACCGAACGGCTGATCAACATATTGTCTGACAAGAATCAACAGTCCATCGAACAAATTTTGGATAATGTGGAAAGCCTTTCAGGATCATTGGCAACGCAAGGACCCGACTTGCGTGCGGCCATACAGGAATCCCGCATTACCCTGCAAAAGGCAGGCCTGGCCGCGGATGAAATCACTAAAGTGGCTGGGACTACAAATAAGCTACTGGACAGCCAAGGCCGCCCGATGCTGGATGAATTGCGCAAAACGCTGCGGTCCGCAAATGGCAGTCTGGCCGCGTTGGAAACAACCCTGAACAATGCAAACCCAGCCATTGAAACGCTGAATACGCAGACTTTGCCCGAAGTCACCCAACTGGCGCGCGACTTGAGAGACTTGTCAGTATCGTTAAAATCCGTAACCGAAAAAGTGGACCAAGGCGGCATCGGCAGCGTCGTCGGCACCCCCGCCTTACCCGATTATAAACCCGGCAGCAGGAACCCAAAATGATGTTCAGCAGAATTTCCGGCCCACGCGTATGTGCATTATCTCTCATAGTGGCCCTTGGCGCGTGCGTCAGCTTCGGCGGCAAGGCGCCAGCGTCCATGTTGGTCCTGACGGCCGACAATGTCGTAGCTGCCGGAACTGCCCGAACAGCAACTGCGGCAGACGCCTTAGTTATCCAGATACCAAAAGTCCCGCGCAAGCTGGATACCAATCGCGTGCCGGTTCAGATTGACGCGAGCAGCATTGCCTATCTGAAGGACGCATTTTGGGCGGATAAGCCCGCCCGCTTGATGCAGATGTTGGTAACCGAAACTGTATCCGCCAAGAGCGGCAATCTTGTCCTCAATGAAGTGGACGCAGGCGGCAAGGCAGTGCGCTATATATCAGGAAGCCTGCTAGAATTCGGTATTGATGCCGAAACGAGCGAGGCCGTGGTGGTCTATGACGTGGTCAAAATCATCCGCGGCAGCGTAACCGAAAAACGCCGGTTTGAGGCGCGCCGTCCCATAACCACGATTGCGCCCGCGCCGGCAGGCGCGGCTTTAAATGCCGCCGCGAATGATGTTGCGGGGCAGATCGCCGACTGGGCTGGCTAAAGGCCGAACCCCTCCGGCTGCGGCCAATCTTGGGCATAAGCAGCCAAGACCTTGAATAAGGCCCCCATGGCGTCGGGATCCACCAGTCGATGACGCGCAGCGGTGATCTCTGCAGACTTGTTGGGATTGGACGCCGCCAAAATTTGCGCGCGCCGGTCAATCCCAAGACCCGAAAGCCATGCGCCTTGGTCGTTGGGCCCAGCCACCAAAAGACCAGCGTTTTTCGCGCAATTCGACAATTCATAAAAGTCGACATGAGCGGTTAAATCAATCTGGCCCGGATTATGGAAGGGGTCGGCATATCTGTGGTTCTCGACCGCTTGCACAGTGTCGCCCAACGCAGGGTAGATATAGCCATAGTCGATGACCAACAAAACCCCGCCTTGCTTTGCAAGCCTCGCCGAAAGCTGCTGCACGATCGAAGATGCATCCGGACAGATTTCGTAAATACTACCCATGGCAGCAGAACGAAATTGTTCGGGGATAAGGTCATCGGCCGCCGTAGCGCCGGGCATTGCGGCAAAGCCCGCCTCACTGTTCCGAGCAACGACCCTTTCTCGCCAGCCGGCTTGTGTCGCAACCATCTGCCGAACCGGCAGTGCGTCAAAAAACTCGTTTGCCACAATGAACAAAGGCGCATCGGTCGGGAGGCTTTCCAGATTGTCATGGAATATGGCGTCCGGCACTGCCCGCAACTGCTTGGCGCGTAATGCAGGGCTGTTTTCAAAAAAATGGACAGAAGGCTCCCACCCAAAACGCTGCGTTGTACGCAGCGCGTCTGCTGCCAAAGTTCCACGGCCAGGGCCAAGCTCCACATAATGGCAGCGAGCAGGGCGATGGCGCAACCATAAGTCGCTCAACCAAATGCCGACCATCTCGCCAAACATCTGGCTGATTTCAGGCGCAGTGATGAAATCCCCTTCTACGCCCAGCGGGTCAGCGCGCCCATAATATGCGGTGTTTGCCACGCGCATATATTCGGCGACGCTGATGGGTCCTGAAGCCTCTATCTGTTGCCTCAGTCGGACTGCGACTTCCTCACTGTCAGACGACACTGTTAGGACTCAGCGCGCTGCCTGCGGGCACCTGCGGTGAATATCAAAAACAGTCCGACCAATATCATCGGCAGGGTGAGCCACTGCCCCATGCTCAAGCCGCTTGTTTCCACCAGCCATTGCAGTTGCTGGTCTGGCTCCCTGACAAACTCGATGGAGAACCGTGCTGTGCCGTAAATGATTGCGGCCATACCCGTTAGGAATCCGGGCCAATATCGCGCATTGGTTTTCCAGAATAATGGCCACAATATTGCTGCCATTAACAAGCCTTCAAACACCGCTTCATAAAGTTGGCTTGGGTGGCGTGGCAAATCCCCGCCATTGGGAAAAACAATCGCCCATGGCACGTCAGTTACGCGGCCCCAAAGTTCATCATTCACGAAGTTCGCGAGGCGCACGAGGAATAAGCCAAAGGGCACGACGCAGGCGACATAATCGCAGACCCGCAAGAAAGATATCTTGTGCTTACGCGCCAAAAGCCAAATCGAAAATATGATACCAATCGCGCCGCCATGGAAGGCCATCCCGCCTTCCCACAGTTTGAATACGTCCATGGGGTTTTGCAAAATGGATGGCTGGTAGAATAAAATATATCCAATGCGCCCGCCCAAAATGATGCCCAAGGTGGCGTAGAGGATTATGTCATCGGCTTGCTCGCGTGACATTGGCGCGCCCGGACGGACAAGCAATTTCAGCAACATCCAATAGCCCAGTAAAATGCCGACCAAATATCCAAGCGAATACCAGCGGATTTGGAAGAAGCCCAAATCGAGCGCAACCGGACCCACGCCAAGGTCGGTAAATTGAATATAGCCAGCAGCAGTTGAAATAATCTCGAATGACACAATATTTCCTCAGGATATTTTGACATTCCTATAGAGCCAAATAGAAGACTCACAAAGAGTTTAGGAGAGAATCACATGCCGTCACAGTTGGACCTTGCAATCGATGCCACCATTGAACGGCTCATGGCCAATGATGGCCCCTTGGCCATTACATATGCCAACAAAAACGGTATCCAAATGCCCGTTTTCGCCAAAGCGCCAGGCAACATGGCCGACTATTTCGCATTTTTCTGCGCGACCCACGCCGAAAAGGAATTTTTGGTAGATGGCGACATCCGCTTAAGTTTCGCACAAACTTATGGTGCGGCGCGCGCCTTGGCAGGCGGCCTTGTCGAAGGCCATAAGCTGCAAAAAGGTGAACGCGTTGGCATTGCTGCGCGCAATTCGGCAAATTGGATCATTGCCTATATGGCAATTGTGATGGCCGGCGGTGTTGCCACTTTGCTCAATGGCTGGTGGCAAGGCGGGGAGCTAGCTGAAGGCATTCGCATGGTCGGCTGCCGCTTTGTTCTCGCCGATGAACAGCGTGCCGCCCGAATGGCCGAACAAGATCTAGGCGGTTGCGAACTACTCATCATCAACCATGATTCCCTGCCTTTGGATGGCTTATCGGTAATGACCGCACTGGGTGGCGGCGCAGCAACAGCGCTACCAACGCTAGACCCGCTCGATAATGCGACGATATTATACACTTCTGGTTCAACCGGACAGTCAAAGGGTGCGGTGTCAGACCACCGCGCTGTCGTCCAAGGCGCCATGAGCTATGTGGGTCAAACGCTTGTCTTCTTTGAGCTTATGTCCGCCAGTGGGCAAACGATGCCGGCGCAGCCCTCCGCGCTCGTCAATGTGCCATTGTTCCATGTCACCGCTTCGATACCTTTGGTGCTCCAAAGCTTCGCCATTGGCCGCAAGCTTGTTTTGATGCCCAAATGGGACGCCGAAGAGGCGATGCGGATTATTGAAAAAGAACGCATCACTTATTTCGTTGGCGTTCCGTTGATGAGCATCGAACTTGCGACGCACCCGGCCCGCCACAAATATGATTTAACAAGTTGCACCGCATTTGCCGCCGGTGGCGCACCGCGCCCTGTCGAGCATGTTAAAAAAATCCGCAAGGAAATGAGCTGGGGCTATCCATTATTGGGCTACGGCCTGACGGAAACCAACGGCGTTGGTTGCGGAAACTTCACCGACAATTATCTGGAAAAGCCAACCAGCACTGGTCCTGCGACCAAGCCACTCGTCGAAGTCCAAATGCTGGACGATGACGGCAATGTCTTGCCGCAGGGTGAACGCGGTGAAGTGGGCATTCGGACGATTGCCAATTTCAATGGCTATTGGAATAATGAAGAGGCCACGCGCGATGCCTTCACCGCCGATGGATTTTTCCGGACCGGCGATATCGGTTATCTCGACGAAGACGGCTATTTATTCATCGTCGATCGCAAGAAAGACATCATCATCCGAGGCGGAGAGAATATCAGTTGCCCCGAGGTTGAAGCGGCGGCCTATGAACATGACGCAATTGTCGAGTTGTCTGTATTTGGTATCGCTGATGACAAATATGGCGAGGTACCCGGCATTGTTTATTACACAAAGGATGGCGTCACGCTCACCGAAGATGAGCTGAAAGCGTTTTTGGCCCCGCGTCTTGCACCATACAAGATTCCTGTGCATTTCTGGCAAGTGGCCGAACCACTCCCCCGTCTAGGGACGCAGAAAATCGACCGGGTAACGCTACGACGCGAATATAATGCCAAAATATCTGCTTGATGCAGACATGATGCTGGATCGCGACTAAGGTCGCGTGATGGCATCAGCAGCAGAACGGATATTCAAGCAGCGCGACATTATCGACCGGAGCGCGCTTACCGAACAAATCGAGGGTATCGTGCGCGTATGCGAGGCCCCCGCACGCCGTCTACGCGTTGTCGAGATATTGCAAGCAGCTCTGGCCAACGGTCGGGCAGAAATTCAACGACGCCTAAATGCCGCGCCGTCGCAAGGCTATCGTGCGTCGGCGGAGCAAGCATTTCTCGTCGATCAAATCGTCCGGCTCATTTACGATTATGTCACCGTCCATGCTTATCCCGCTGCCAACCGTTCCGCATCCGAAAGAATCGCGGTTCTGGCGGTCGGTGGATATGGCCGCGGCGAAATGGCCCCGCACAGCGACGTGGATATCGCCTTCGTAACACCATTTAAGCGCAGCTCATGGACAGAGCAGGTCGTTGAAGCGATCCTCTATTTGCTGTGGGATCTTGGGTTGAAGGTTGGCCAATCGAGTAGGTCCCTCGATGAAACCGTCAAGATGGCGCAAGAGGATCTGACCATTCGCACCGCTTTGTTGGAAAGCCGGTTTGTTTGGGGCGACAGGGGCGTTTACGAAGAGGCTTCGCTGCGTTTCTGGAATGAAGTCGTCGGCAACACAGCATCTGACTTTGTTCGTCTAAAGATGATGGAGCGCGATGATCGGCACCGGCGCATGGGGGACAGCCGATATGTAGTCGAGCCGAATATCAAGGATGGCAAGGGCGGGCTTCGCGACCTCCACACCCTCTATTGGATTGGAAAATATATCCATAAAGTGTCCACCGCGTCGGAACTTGTCGACGTTGGCCTGCTAACAGTCGATGAATATAATAGGTTTAGGAAAGCCGAAAATTTCTTGTGGGCCGTGCGTTGTCATATGCACAATATCACGGGGCGTGCGGAAGAGCGCCTGACTTTTGATCTGCAACGTGAGGTTGCGGAGCTTATGCAATTTGCCGATCGCCCCGGACGCTCGGCAGTTGAACGGTTCATGCAATTTTACTTTTTGAACGCCAAAACGGTTGGCGATGTGACCGGGCTTTTCCTTGCGCATTTGGACGAAGCTATGGCCAAAAAGGGTCGTCGCTTCTTGCCCAGCTTTAGTCGAAAACCGCGAAAGCTAAACGGCTTTCAACTGGATCGTGGTCGCTTGGCGCTGCCGGATGAAAATTTTTTTGCGCAAGACCCCGTGCGTTTGCTCGAGATATTTCATTTGGCAGATCTGCATGAATTGGAAATTCACCCGCTGGCGATGCGCGCAGCTCAAAGGGATGCCCGGTTGGTCGACAAAATGGTACAACGCGACCCCAGAGCCAATGCCTTGTTCTTGGATATATTGACGTCGCCACGCGACCCGGAAACCGTGCTGCGCTGGATGAATGAATCCACCGTTTTTGGCCGATTTATTCCCGATTTCCGACGTGTCGTCGCGCAAATGCAGTTCGACATGTACCATCATTACACGGTCGATGAACATTCGATCCGCGCGATTGGATTGCTCGCCGATATCAATCGGGGCATGCTAAAGCAGGATCACCCGCTGTCTACGGCTATTGTGCAACAGATTGTCAGCAAGCGGGTCTTGTTTGTGGCTACCTTGCTCCACGATATTGCGAAGGGACGTGGGGGTGACCATAGCGTGTTAGGTGCGGAGGTTGCCGAAACCTTATGCCCACGGCTTGGTCTCTCACCAGCCGAGACCGAAACCGTCGCTTGGCTCGTCCGTTACCATCTTTTGATGTCGGCCACTGCGTTCAAGCGGGACTTGGCGGATTTCAAGACTATCTTGGATTTTGCCCAAGCCGTCCAGTCACCTGAGCGGTTGAAGCTGTTATTGGTCTTGACCGTCGTGGACATCCGCGCCGTTGGGCCGGGTGTTTGGAATAGCTGGAAACGACAACTTTTGTCGGACCTGTTTGAAGCGACCGAAGAAGTGCTGCGTTTGGGACATAAGCAACGCGGTCGGGACGAGCGAATTGCCTCGAAAAAAGCGATGCTGGGGTCAGCGTTGCGCTTACCCGCAGATACATTCTCTACTTTTGCCAAAAAGCTTCCCGACGCCTATTGGATCGCGGAGCCCGATGACATCATTGAGCGGAACGCTCGGCACCTTCTTTCCAATGCGGGCACGGAACTTGCCATTGATGCGTGTTTCTATCCCGATCGAGGCGCGACGCTCGTGACGGTTTTTGCCGCCGACCATCCCGGGCTGTTTTACCGGATAGCTGGCGCGATTCATTTGGCGGGCGGGAACATCATCGATGCGCGGATTCACACCAGCAGTGACGGCATGGCGGTTGACAATTTCCTTATTCAGGATCCGCTGGGCCGTCCTTTTCAGGAACAAAGCCAGTTAAACCGCCTCAAGCGTATCATTGAAGAGGCGCTCACCAACCGCGCACGTTTGATGACTCAACTGGATGCAAAACCGAAAGCGCTGCGCCGGGCCGATGCATTCAAAATCGCGCCATCTGTCTTGATTGATAATCAAGCTTCCAACCGGTTTACAGTGATTGAGGTAAATGCGCTGGATCGTCCCGCCTTGCTCAACAATTTGGCGCTCGCGCTGTTTGAATCCAAAGTGACATTGCACAGCGCGCATATCGCAACTTACGGGGAACGCGCGGTCGACACATTTTATGTGACGGATTTGTTCGGTGGCAAAATCGAAAACAAGAATAAGCTAAAAGCACTGGAAGCTCGGCTTTTGGAAGCAGCAGCAGTGAAGGCACGCGTCAAAGCAAAGGCTGCGGCCTAAATTCGGCACTGCCATGAGCGGGATCACGCATGTAGAGCAAAAAAAAGGCCGGTCTTTCGACCAGCCTTTCTTTTAACCTGAAATCAGATTGGGAATTACATTCCCGAACCTGGACCGTAGGTAACTTCTACACGACGGTTTTGTGGTTCACGCTCACCATCTGCAGTTTGTACCAATGGCGCAGTTTCACCGAACGCTTCAGTGGCAATCGCGCCAGCTGTTACGCCCTTGGACTCAAGGTACGTACGAACGGTGTCGTTACGACGCTGCGAGAGGCCAACGTTATACTTTGCAGTACCCGATTTATCGGCGTGACCTGCAAGCATCACCTTCGCGCTGCCACAGTTCGCATATTGCGCAACGGCATTGTCGAGAACCGAAGCCGCGTCTGAACGCAGGTTCGAATTATCC
>JAIOYN010000005.1 GCA_021741065.1 Sphingomonadaceae bacterium
GAGCAAAATTGACAGATCAAGCACAGAAAACCGCATGGATCACAGGGGCATCGTCGGGCATTGGCGAAGCTTTGGCCAAGGCATTTGTAGCCAATGGCGGACATGCGATATTGTCCGGGCGCAATGTTGCGGAGCTACAACGTGTTGCGATCGAAACCGGTGCGGCAGGACGTTGTCTCATTTTGCCATTTGATACGGTCGATTATGCGGGGCTGGCTGGCAAAGTAGCCGAAGCTATCGCGTTTCAGGGCCATGTCGACGTGCTGGTGAACAATGCCGGCATCTCCCAACGGTCGCCCGCAGTCGATACCGATTTGTCGGTCTATCAACGGATTGTCGATGTCGACTTGCTCGCGCCCATTGCGCTCACACAAGCATTGCTGTCGCATATGGTGTCACGCGGTAGCGGGCAGATTGTCATGATCTCCAGCGTAGCGGGTAAGGCGGGGATCCCTATGCGCACCGCTTATTGCGCGGCAAAACATGGCTTGATCGGCTATGCCGACGCGCTGCGCAGCGAAGTATCAGGGCAGGGGGTGAAAGTCCTTGTCGTCGCCCCGGGGTCGGTCAAAACCAATGTCTCACGCAACGCGCTCAACGCCGATGGATCTGTGCGTGGCATTAGTGATGCGGCGATCGACAATGGTATTGATCCGAATGAGGTCGCAAGCCGCATTTGGGAGGCCGTGCGCACTGGCAAGCGCGAAATTGTTATCGCAGAGGGCATCGAGGCCAACATCCCCGTGCTGCGCGCGCAGGACCCGGAAAAGCTATTTGACATGGTTGAGGCGATGGTCGCGGACGGCTACGCCAAGAAAATATCCGCGCGATAGAGGACCTGACTCTATGTTCTGCTCGCGCGGAGGGCTGCGCCAGCGGCAAAGGGGGATAGCGCCGTTATCGCCAAGGATGTCGCCGCCAGCAGCTGCATCGCGTTACCGGGATCTTCGGCGAGGGAGCCTGCGCCGAAGATAAGCAACGGAATGGTGATGGGTACCAATAACAACCCACCAAGCGCGCTCGCACCGCTTAGGCCAGCGGTGAGGGCCGCGATCATCACGGACAGACCAGACAAGGCTGGCAGAGCCAACGCAAGGCCAAGGAGCAAGGTACCCAATTGCGCCTCCGGCAAGCCAATGAGCGCGGAGCCAACCACCGTTGCCAGAAGCAGGGGGAGAGCAAATGCGACAATTTGCCCTGCGATCTTGGCCGTCGCGACAAGTTCATCCGACCAACCGCGCACGGCAAGCTGATCGAGCACGCCGGACTGGCGATCGGGCAGGATAAGCCGTTCAATGGGAAGGAGCGTCGCGAGCAGCGCGGCGATCCACAAGATGCCGCCGCCTGTGCGTGCCAGCAGGGCCTTGTCGGGGCCCGTCACAAAGGGGAATAATGTCGCCACGGCGAGATAAAAGACCACCGGAAGCCATAGGCCGCCGCCGGTCCATGCCAAACGCACTTCGCGCGCGACTAGGGCAACAAACGCCCTCATGTCACCACGCCATGGCTGTCGAGTGATAGGCTTATTGCGACATTGATGGAGGGCGGCTGATGCGCCGCGACAAGAACAATTCCGCCCGCAGCGGCGCGGTCAATAATCGCTTGGTCAAGCCGCGTGCAGCTTGCACTGTCGAGGCCATTATAGGGTTCATCCAGCAACCAGATATCTGCATGAGACGCAAGGACTCGGGCGATACTTGCGCGCTTGCGTTGGCCCGTGGAGAGAAAGCGCACGGGAATATGGGCGAGGTCTTGCAAATCCATAGCCGATAAAGCCACATTGCGAGCGTCTACTGATGCGCCGTCCATATCAGCCCAAAAGCGGAGCGCGGCCTCCACGGTCACATTGGCATCCAGCGCCAAATTTTCGTCCGCAAGTGCCACGCGACCTTCGGCATGGATCGCCCCAGCCGTCACCGTCAGTAATCCGGCCACAAGGCGCAGCAAGGTGGATTTGCCGCATCCATTGGCGCCTCTGATCCAGATGATGTCCCCTGCGCGCGCTGTCACTGATAGGCCACGCAACACCATGCGGTTGCCGCGGATGACCGCGACATTGTCAATGTTGAGCGATGGCAAGGATGCTTGACGCGAAGACATATCGCGACTTAGGCAGATATTCGTTCAATTGCAAAAGCAGGATGAGGTTATGCATATTTCACTACTGGATGACGCCGCCCGCGATGCCGCCATGCAACAATTGTCGCAATGGACATATGACGCGGATGCCAAAGGTATCCGACGCATTTTGCGATTTGCCGACTTTGCCGAAGCGTTCGGTTTCATGACCCGCGTTGCGATATTGGCGGAAAAAGCGGACCATCATCCCGAATGGTTCAACGTGTATAACCGCGTTGAAATTTTGCTGACCACGCATGATGCAGGGGGGCTGTCACAACGCGACATCGACCTTGCCTCCGCAATCGATGCAATCACGGCTTAGTTTGCACAACGTCCCCAAGCCCGCCCAATAGGCCAAGCTGCTTCCGCAAGCGGTTCGGGAACCAGCGCGCAGAAAAGGCCAATTGCTTCGCCATTTTATTGACGGGCGTATGCACCTTCTCGCCGTGAATAGCTTCCCATGCCGCAGGGCCAATGATCGATACGGGGCTGACCTCAACGCCTGCCGATTCCAGCCTTTCCTTACCAGACATGTTGCTGCCGGCTTCGACATTGCTAATGATGTTGGTATCGATGAATCCGGGCATCAGGCTGCGGGATTTAATGCCGTACGGGCGCCATTCAATGTCATGCGCCTCGGCCAGTGCGCGCACCGCAAATTTGGTGGCGCTATAGACGCTTAATCCTGCTGAACCATAAATGCCCGCAGCGGAACTTGTGTAAAGTACGCATGCGTCTGGCGTGTTCTTTAGCAGGTCGAAACAGGCCCGCGTGCCGCTGATCACGCCCGTCAGGTTGATGGCGATCATGCGGTCAATATCTTCGTCGGTCATGTCCTGAATCGGGCCGCCAGTGCCGATCCCTGCATTGTTGAACAACACGGTCATATGTCCGTTGGTGTGCTTGGCAAAGTCGGCAACGGCCTTTTTCCATTGCGCACGGTCCGTAACATCCAATTTGTGGCGCGAATATTCGCCCTTGGGTAACAAGGCCGCGGTTACGTCCAAACCTTTTTCATCAATGTCCGCAAGACCCACAAACCAGCCCACATTTGCAAAATAGCGCGCAACTTCGCGGCCAAGGCCAGACGCGGCGCCGGTGATGAAAATGCTTTTTTGTGCTGTCGACATGATCATGATTCCTCTCTTACTCACATGGTTGTCAGCGACATCAATTTGCCCAAAACGTCAACTGATTATTGCACACCCTAAACTGCCTGAAATCCTTTGGCATAAATATGCCACGTAAAAATCGCAGCTGCCCCGCGATGCGGACGCCAGCGTTCGGCGATTACCCGGATTTCTTTTTCGGATGGCCGCGCGTCCAGCTTTAGCAAACGGCCAACGCCCTCTTGCACCGCAAGATCTCCTGCCGGCCAAATATCAGGCCGGCCTTCGGCAAACAGCAAATATATCTCTGCTGACCAACGACCAATGCCCTTCACCTGCGTCAGATACGCAATCGCTTCCTCATCCTCCTCGGGCAAAGCGTCGAGCGGCAATGCGCCGGAGATTACAAGCTCCGCCAGTGACCGCGCATAGCCTTGCTTCTGGCGGCTAAGGCCGCAGGCGCGCAATGCATCAAAATCTTGTGCCAACAACTGTTCGGGCGGGCATTCCGGGCCCAGTTGGGCCTCGAGCTTGTTCCAGACCGATGCCGCCGCGGCGACGCTGACCTGTTGCCCGACAATCGTACGCAGCAAGGTTGCGTAGCCAGGCGTGCGGCTGCGCGCGTCCGGATAGCCGGTGACAGCAAGGGCCTCAGCAATGCCCGGCTCAATCGCGGCTAGCGCGTCAAGCGCGGTATGCAGTTGCTGTGTCGTTATGCCCATAGGACTGGCTTATGCCCCCCGGCGGACGGTGGCCGCGTATAAAGCAATGGCGGCGGCGTTGGATACGTTCAGTGACTCCATCTGTGCGCTGATCGGCAATTTTGCCAATTGATCGCAATGTTCTTCAATATTGCGGCGCATGCCATCGCCTTCTGCACCCAACACAAGCGCATTGCGTCCGGGCGTTAGTGCTTGATCGAGCGTGACCCCCGCATGACCGGACAGACCGATTCGCCAATATCCAGCCTCGGCAATCTCCTCCAGCGCCCGCGCCAGATTAACGACGCGCACCCATGGCGTAATCTCCAGCCCGCCCGATGCAGCCTTGGCCAATGCGCCCGATTCGGGCGGCGCGTGCCGGTCTTGCGTCACAACAGCCACAGCATCAAAGGCTGCGGCTGTCCGGAATATCGCGCCGACATTGTGCGGATCAGTGACTTGGTCGAGAATCAACAATGGCCGGTTATCGTCATTGGCAAGCGCGAGGGCATCGGTCAGCCAGACATCCTCCAGCGCCGCCACCTCAAGCACTAAGCCCTGATGCGGCGCATCTTTTGGCACGAAACGCGCCAAATCGTTCACTTCGGCATATTGCACCGTCAAGCCGTCGGGCACGACAATCTTGCCGATTTCCTCCCGCGTGCCCCATAAATTGATGAGGCGGCGTTCGGGATTGTCGAGCGCGGCATAGACGGCGTGCCGTCCGTAAAATTTGGGATTGCCGCTGGTAACGGCGGCACCACGTCGACGGTGGCTCTTATGTGACGACATTATATGTACCTGTGCATGAAAAAGAGAAGCTTCTGGTGCCCTTTCCCACTTGAGGCATTGACAGGCAAGGGCCGTTTCGCCATTGGGCTGCTTCTTCTGCGGGTCCGGCCCTCATGCAAACACATGATGCCCCGCGCGAAGACGTGGACAGGTGGCCGAGTGGTTAAAGGCAGCAGACTGTAAATCTGCCCGGTTTTCCGTACGCTGGTTCGAATCCAGCCCTGTCCACCAACCTCTCGTCACCGAGACATTTTTTATCCGGTGCGGCGACGAAACTGGCTTTCCCCAATCATAGTGGCCGGACTTTGCCGTTGCGGAGGCTGAGACTTTGGGCTTAGTTCGGGCTGCGTCTGGCGATACTTAGGTCGAGAGTGCAGATGCATGTGGGCGGCATGATTCTGACGCACGCATGACATGTTTAGGGAGAGGGCAAAATGTCGGAAATCTATCCTGTTTCGGATGACTGGAAGAAAAAGGCGTTTGTCACGGCGGAAGGTTACTACGCCGCTTACGCCCAGTCCGTCAGTGATCCGGATGCATTCTGGCGCCAAGAGGCCAAGCGGCTCGACTGGATGACGCCCTTTACCAAAGTGAAGAACACGAGTTTTCACGAAGCGGATTTCGGTATCAAATGGTTTGAGGATGGGGCGTTGAACGTCTCGGCCAACTGTATTGATCGCCATTTGCCCGAACGCAAAGATGATATTGCCATCATTTGGGAAGGGGATGATCCATCGCAGCAACGGCGGATCACGTTTGGCGAGCTGCATGCCGAAGTCTGCCTGATGGCCAACGCCTTGAAGGCATTAGGTGCACAAAAGGGCGACCGCATCACCATTTATATGCCGATGATTCCCGAAGCCGCGATGGCGATGCTTGCGTGCACGCGCATTGGCGCAATTCATTCAATCGTCTTTGGCGGCTTTTCGCCCGAAGCGCTTGCGGGGCGCATTCAGGATTGCGATTCTAATATTGTCATCACCGCTGATGCCGGCATGCGCGGTGGGAAGTTGGTGCCGTTGAAGCAGAATGTGGACGCAGCGCTGACGCATTGCGCGTCGGTCAAGGCATGTCTTGTCGTGCGCCATGTCGGAAACGACATACATATGCAGGACGCGCGCGATGTCTGGTATCATGATGTCCGAACAACTGTCCCTAGCGATTGCGCGCCCGAAATCATGGGCGCGGAAGACCCGCTTTTCATTTTATACACGTCAGGCTCCACCGGAAAACCTAAGGGCGTCTTACACACAACCGGCGGATATTTAGTGTGGGCAGCGATGACGCATCATTATGTGTTCAACTACACGCCCGGCGAAATTTATTGGTGCGCCGCTGACATTGGCTGGGTCACCGGCCATAGCTATGTCGTGTATGGCCCGCTCGCCAATGGTGCGACGACCGTGATGTTTGAAGGGGTACCCAATTATCCCGATCACAGTCGGTTCTGGCAAATTGTCGACCGGCATCAGGTCAATATTTTCTATGGCGCGCCCACAGCTTTGCGATCGTTGATGCGTGAAGGTGATGATTGGGTGAAGAAAACTTCGCGTAGTTCGCTGCGTTTGCTGGGATCTGTGGGGGAACCGATCAATCCGGAGGCATGGGAATGGTATTACCATGTCGTCGGCGAAGGCCGCTGCCCCATTGTCGACACCTATTGGCAGACCGAAACAGGCGCGACGATGATGACGCCTTTACCGGGCGCGCATGCGTTAAAACCAGGCGCGGCATCAAAGCCGATGTTTGGCGTGCAGCCGGTACTTGTCGACGGCGACGGCAAATTGCTAGACGGCGCGACCGACGGCAATTTGTGCATGATCGACAGCTGGCCTGGCCAAATGCGTACGGTGTGGGGCGATCATGATCGGTTTTTTCAAACCTATTTCACCACTTATCCCGGAAAATATTTCACGGGCGATGGATGTCGGCGCGATGCCGACGGTGATTATTGGATTACGGGGCGGGTTGACGATGTGATCAATGTGTCGGGCCACCGCATGGGTACAGCCGAAGTCGAAAGCGCCCTTGTCGCCCATGCCAAAGTCGCCGAGGCGGCGGTGGTCGGATTCCCGCACGATATCAAAGGGCAGGGCATTTACGCTTATGTTACGTTGAATGCCAATGAGGTGGAGTCCGCGGATATACGTGCGGACCTTATCAAATGGGTGCGCCATGAAATCGGGCCTATCGCAACGCCAGATGTCATCCATTTTGCGCCGGGTTTACCGAAAACACGCTCGGGAAAAATCATGCGCCGGATATTGCGCAAAATTGCCGAAGGGGATGTGTCCAATTTAGGCGATATCTCTACCCTTGCGGATCCGTCTGTTGTGGACAATCTGGTGCAATCAAGATCCACCTCCGGATAACCATTCGAAAGTGAAAACGAGAGGTTGAGCTGGCTATCCTGACCAGCTGCTTCGTATCGCTGTGCCGCGTAGATCATGGCGAAAAAGCCAAAGCAATCGCATTGACGGCCATGGGTATCGAGGCACCACGGCGCCCAATATCACATCGTGAAGCGATTTTATGAGCCCATATTGTTATTTTACAATTAGTTACGCGTTGACACGCGTAAATAAGCGCCGCACTTGAATGTCGTCCGAGGAGAAAGATGATGATTCGATCAAATAGAATGTTCAACAATGCATGTATTTGCATTGGTTTTATTTTGTCATTGTCGTCTGTGTCTGCGCAAGCCGTCGCGCAATCGGCCATAGAGCCTGTCATACTGGCGCCGGCAAACGGAAGCGTAATTGAGTCTGGTACGGAGATTGTACTCAGGTTACGCGAAGAACTTACGACCGACAAAAAGAAGCTGAAGGCGGGATATCGTTTCCAGATGGAAGTTGCGGAGCCCCTTCGCCTGAATAATCAGATTATCATCCCATCTGGAACGCCAGCCATTGGTGAAGTAACGGAAGTTCGCAATAAAGGCATGTGGGGAAAGTCAGGCTATATTGAAGCGCGGGCGATTTCCATGCGGATCGGTGGCCGCACGATACGATTGAGCGGTACATTCGACGATAAGGGTGCTGCCGGAACAGATCTCATTCCCGTCGTTGGTTTTTTCACCTCTGGAAGCAGCGCGACCATTGCAGCGGGGAGCACTGTTAAAGCGTTCCTTGATGAAGACATTGTTGTTGCAAAGCCAACAGTGCCAGCGCCTACACCAGCACCTGCCAAGCCCGCGCCCAAATGAGGTGCAGCACAGGGGCGTAGGCTCTGTTTCAGGGCGAAAGCAACTCATGGCTGGTATACTCGCAGCTTGCATGCTGGACATTGTATTCAAAAGGATGACCCTGACGGCTTTGTCGCCTATATCTTGGGAGTGGCGCGTGCCGCGTAAATCGGCTGGGCTTCAGGCTGTTCCGCGGGTGAGTAGCCGGACCGGAACAGGGACAATGCTGGGCGTTTCGCCTTTGAGCACCGCGATCAACGCTTCGACCAGCATTTCGCCGGCTTGTACATAATCCTGCTCAATCGTTGTCAGCGGCGGTTGCGCATAAGCGCCCATGGCGATGCCATCAAACCCGATGACGCGGACATCCTTGCCAATGGCGATATCATGTTCTTCGAGCGCGCGCATGGCACCCAGCGCGATAAAGTCATTCGCACAGAACAGGCCATCAAACGCAGTTTTTTCGCGGATGAGCCCTTGGACTGCGGCGTAGCCTTGATCTTCACGCACCGCGTTTTCGGGGAGCGGTGGACAAATAGGTTGCATAGCTTTCGCCGACATGTGCGCCATATAGGTTGTCAGCCGGTCTTGAAACTGAGGCTGCTCGCTATTGGTGGGACCAATATAGGCAATGTTTTTACAACCCTGTTGCAACAAATGGTCAATGGCCAGTTGCGCGCCTTGAACATTGTCGCTTTTGATTGAAATCAGGTCTTCTTTGCTGGCGCCCCAGCAAATCATCGGCGTATTGTGCCGGGCATATTCGCCGAAAAATTGCCAGCCTTGGACATTCTGCCCGCTACCGATGACGATGAGGCCATCGGCCTGTCGGCTACCGGTGTAATTGGCAAAGAAATTGGTAGGCGAATCTTGAAATGAGATGATCAGATTATAGCCCCGTTCGGAGGCCGATGCCGCGATGCAGCCCAATAACGACAGATAAAACGGGTTTATATTCGCCTTATTTTCACCCCGCCGACACAGGATGACAAGCGCGATCGAATATGTCTGCTGTGTGCGCAGGCGCAGCGCGTTATGGTCAACCGAATAATTGAGTTCATTCGCCAGCGCGACGATGCGCGCGCGCGTGGTTTCGTTGACTTTCGTATCCCCGCGCAAGGCACGCGACACCGTGGGCTGCGATACCCCAAGCATCGCTGCAATCTGATGCGCCGTAATGCGTCCCTCTTTACCCATGCAATGCCGTTAGCATTGCCAAACGGTCAAGTCACGCAGTGAGGGCCGTTTCGGGCGCGACAAATGCAAGATTGAGGCTTTCGGCAACCGCTTGGCTGGTGACTTTACCCTGATGCACATTCAACCCGGCCAGCAAGCCGCGTCCAGTTTCTGTGCTGCTATCCAACGCGGCAATGCCCTTGTTTGCAAGCGCCAGGCCATAAGGCAAGGTCGCGTTGTTGAGCGCAGCCGCGCTGGTCTGCGGGACGGCACCGGGCATATTTGCGACGCAATAATGAATGATGCCATCTACAACATAAGTGGGTTCGGCATGCGTTGTAGCGCGCGATGTTTCAAAGCAACCGCCTTGGTCAATGGCGACATCAACCAAGACTGCGCCGGGCTTCATCCGCTTCAGCATTTCGCGGGTCACAAGGCGCGGCGCGCTTGCACCCGGAATAAGCACGGCGCCAATGACGGCATCGGCATGGCTGATTTCATGATCGATGGCTTCAAGCGTCGAATAACGCGTGCGCACCCGTCCGTTAAACATGTCGTCGAGTTGGCGCAGGCGCGGGATCGAACGGTCAACGATGGTGACCTCGGCGCCCAGACCAACGGCCATGCGCGCTGCATGTGTACCAACAACGCCGCCACCGAGCACCGTTACACGGCCAGCAGCTACCCCCGGCACACCGCCGAGCAATATGCCCGCTCCGCCTTCGCTGCGGCGCATGGCTTGGCCAGCGGCTTCAATCGCCAGGCGACCCGCGACTTCGCTCATGGGGGCCAATAGGGGCAGGGCGCCGCGATCATCGGTCACGGTCTCATAGGCAATGGCGGTGCATCCGCTGGCAATCAGACCCTTGGCTTGTTCGGGATCGGGTGCAAGATGCAAATAAGTGAAGAGCATTTGGCCGGGACGAAGCTGCACCCATTCGCTTGGTTGCGGTTCCTTGACCTTAACGATCATGTCGCAGCTCGCGAAAATTTCCTGCGCGGTTGCAGCGATTTCTGCGCCAGCGGCGCGATATGCGTCGTCATTTGCCATGATGCCCGCGCCTGCGCCGGATTGCACCAGCACCTGATGCCCAGCGGCCACATATTCGCGGACGGCACCAGGCGCTAAGCCAACGCGATATTCATGCACTTTTATTTCGCTCGGGACCCCAACACGCATGATTTTTGCTCCTCATAATATGTTGGCAAAGATTAGCATTGTCGTGACGCCGAAACTCCGCAAAGATTCGACTTATATGGACATTTTGTGCATATAATCGTCGCACTTCTAGTATTGGGTAAAAATATTATGCAACTTGATCGGGCGGACCGTAAATTATTGGGTGCGTTAGTGGCAAATGGCCGCGCGACTCAGATGGAGCTGGGTGATGCCGCTGGACTGTCCCCAAGCGCCGCGGCGCGGCGGCAGAAAGCCTTGGAAGATGAAGGCATATTGCGTGGCTATCGTGCCGATGTGAACTTACGCAAGCTGGGGCTTGGGGCAACTGTGATGGTGACGATCACACTCGACAGCCAAAGCGAGGAGGCCATGGCTGCGTTTGAAGCGGCGGTCGTCAGCAGTCCGTCGACCATCCGATGTCATCTGATGAGCGGGCGGAATGACTATCTGCTGGTGGTGCGTGCTGCATCGATCGAGGATTATGAAATCATTCACCGGCAGGAAATAGCGCGTTTGCCGCGGGTCGCGCGGATTGAAACCGCATTTGCCTTGCGTGAAGTGGTGAACCGAGCGGTTCCTCCGCGTCTTTTCGATACATAAGGGGGCTTGAACCGCAATATCAGGTGCAGGTAGGATTTCGGCTAATGAGTGGCCGCATCTGCTGCCAGTGACCATTGCAAGACTGTGACTGTTTTGTCACATCGCCCAAAAAGGACAATGACATTGATACAAAATTGCTTGCTTGGCGCACGCTTTGATGTTTGTGTGCACCTGCACAATAAAGCGCTGGCAAGATAAAGCTGACCATTGCGAAGGCAAACAGATTTAGCGGGAAGAGAACGGCATCTGCCGATTGTCACGCAATGCGTGGCTAGCCGGCTAGTATCTATTGTACCTAAGAAGGGGTAAAATTATGCGTAATTCCATATTGAAGTTGGCAAGCATAAGCATCGCGATCAGCGCGATAGCAATGTCGGCACCTGCCTTCGCGCAGGAGGCAGCTGAAGAAGCGGCCGGCCCAGTCACACTGACTGGCGGCGTTGCTCTTGCATCGGACTATCGTTTCCGCGGCGTTTCGCTCTCCGGTAAGGATTTTGCGGTTCAGCCGTACCTGACGGTAAAGCATGAATCCGGCCTATATGTGGGCGCTTGGGGATCCAATCTTTCCGAAAATGACGGAGACGATGTTGAAGTTGACCTTTACGCTGGTTTTTCCGGCGGTGAAGCCGTGACATATGACATTGGTGCGACTTACTATCTCTATCCGGGCGTATCGAGCTTCAACTATGTTGAGGTCACTGGAAAGCTTGGTTCAACCATAGGCCCAGCATCCGTTGGCCTGCAATTGAGCTATGTTCCAAGCCAAGACAATACGGGCAATAACGACAATATCTATTTCGGTACCAACGCCAGCATTGCCGTGCCAAATTCCCCGATTTCGATTGTTGGATCGGTGGGTATGGAAGATGGCGCATTCACAGCTGGTAAGGAAAAGCTCGATTGGTCGCTTGGACTGAATACCGCTGTTTCCGGTTTCACACTGGGTGTTTCCTATGTCGACACCAACCGCCGGACGATCTTTGCACCCAAGGATAGCTCGGCTGGCGTTGTGTTCACGGTAAGCTACGGCTTCTGATAGCGCTTCAAGGTTTGCAGGCTCGGCAAAAACACGAGCCTCAAAGAAATACATACATGCCGGGCTTGACCTTTCAAGTCCGGCATGCGCTTATCAGTCACCCAAAAAACTGGTGAAAAACAATGTCCGTCAATCTTGCGAATTGGATCGCTGAGCACAAAATCGATGAGGTTGAGTGCATCGTGCCTGACATTAACGGTGTGCAACGGGGCAAGGTTCTGCCTGCGAAGAAGTTTCTTTCGTCGGTCCGTGACAAATCGCTGCGTATACCTGGCAGCGTTTTTATCTGCACCATTGATGGCCATTATCCCGAAGACATTGCGGACATTTGGGACAAGGATCCGGACAAAATCCTGGTCGCTGATCCCGAAACAATTTGCGTAGCCCCCGGGTTTAAATCACCAACGGCTTTTGTGATCGCCGATGTGCTGCATGGCGACGGAACCGAGGTCGAAATCGCCCCGCGCACGATATTGAAAAAAGTACTGAACATGTACGCTGACCGCGGGTGGAAGCCGATTATGGCGCCTGAGGTCGAGTTTTACCTTGTCAGCCAGAATGTCGACCCTGACTTTCCGTTAATGCCACCAACGGGATCAAGTGGCCGGGCGGAAACTGCAAGCCAGCCTTATGGCTTAGAGGCGATGAACGAATATGAGGACATTATCGACCACATCTATGATGACTGTGAGTTGATGGGCCTCGATATCGACACGATGATCCACGAAATGGGCGCGGCGCAGCTGGAGGTCAACTTTATCCATGGCGACCCTTTAAAGCTGGCGGACCAAGTGTTCCTGTTCAAACGCACCGTTCGGGCGGTCGCAAAACAACATGGCGTCTACGCTACCTTCATGGCGAACCCAATGGCAGGGCAGCCCGGCAGCGCTATGCACATTCACCAATCGGTCGTGGATGCCGAAACCGGCCGAAACCTGTTTTCCAACGCCAATGGGCGCGATAGCGCGCTGTTCCGCAGCTATATTGCTGGCCTCGTGAAATTCATGCCGCAGGTATCGCCATTGTGGGCACCCAACGTTAACAGCTTCCGCAGGATGCGTCCGGACAGCGCGGCGCCGATTAACGTCCAATGGGGCGAAGACAATCGAAGCTGCGGTTTCCGCGTGCCCATTTCCGACAAGGCCAACCGCCGCGTTGAAAATCGCCTACCGGGCGCAGATTCCAACCCCTATCTCGCTATGGCGGCATCGTTGGTCTGCGGCTATATCGGGATGGTGGAGCGGATGGTTCCCGCCAAAGCGATTACCGGCAGTGCCTATAACCGCGCGCGCACCTTGCCTCGCACGTTGGAAGCGGCCTTGGACCGTTTCAGCGCCTGCAAGCCAGTCCGGAATTTGCTTGGCGAAGAGTTTTTCGATATTTTCTATGCGGTTAAGGACTATGAATTGTTCAATTACCAGTCCGTGGTCTCGAGCTGGGAACGTGAGCATTTGTTGTTGAGGGTGTGATGCCCGACCCGTTAAATGATAGTTATTATCTGGCATCTGCGGGCGACTATCGGCCCGATACGCCGCTTACTGGTGACATAAAGGCCGATATCTGCATCATCGGCGGGGGCTTTACTGGCTTGTCAGCCTCGGTGGCATGTGCCGAAGCGGGGTTTGATGTCGTTTTGCTTGAGGCCGAGCAAATCGGCTTCGCTGCATCGGGTCGAAACGGCGGGCAGATGATCCCCGGATTTAATATGGCGGCCGCGGACCTTATCAAACTGGTGGGCGAAGATGTCGGCCAACAACTCTACCACCTCGCAATGTCGGCGCGCGATCGCGTGCATGCACGGATTGAGCGCCATGATATCGATTGCGATTTGCGGCATGGCCACATCCATTTGGCAGCGAAGAAGAGCGACTTTGCCTATTTGGAAGATGAAGTGACGTTTAGTGACAGGTTGTTAGGCGCAGGTGAAGCAGTGTTGGTCACGCCTACGGATGTTGGTCGATATGTAGGTGTAGCGGGATATCATGGCGGAGTTTATGTGCCCAAAGGTGGCCATCTTCACCCCTTAAAATATGCGCGCGGTTTGAAACAGGCAGCCAAAAGCGCGGGTGCGAGAATTTTCGAAGGCAGCAGAGCTGTCTCGATCGCAGAAGGCGATAAGGTTGTTATCCGCACGATGTCTGGATCCGTTACCGCTAGCCATGTCTTTCTGGCTTGTGACTCAGAAACTGGGGATTTGGCCCCTAAGGCGGGTCGGTATACGATGCCGGTATTGAATTATATCATTGCAACCGAGCCGCTGAACGAAGACCGCGCGCGCGTGCTAATCCCATCGAATGCAGCGGTATCGGACAGCCGGTTTGTTCTGAATTATTTCCGGTTGTCCGCCGACAACCGACTGCTTTTTGCAGGTGGAGAAAAATACACGCCAAAGCCGCCAGAGGATATTGCTGCTTTTGTCCGACCCTTTATGCTGAAGCTGTTCCCGCAATTGGCCGATGTGCGGATCGATTATGCATGGGGCGGTACGGTCGGGATCACCGTGAACCGTCTGCCGCATATTGGTCGAGACGGCAATAAGCTGTTCGCGCATGGCTATTCGGGGCAGGGCGTTCTTCTCACGACGCTGGTGGGCGAGCTTCTGGCAGATTTGTTGAAGGGCGATAGTCGCAGTTTCGACCTCTTTGAAAAAATCCCGCATCGTGCGTTTCCGGGTGGCAAGCTGCTGCGAACACCCACCTATGTTGCAGGGATGCTTTATTCGGCGATGATGGACCGTCTGTGATTGAAAGAGTTTCCATCGAAGCAATGCGCGAGCGTGAAATGGCGCGGTTCATTGCGGCTAATCCGAAATCAAAAGCCCATGCCGAAAAAGCGCAGGGTTGGTTCCAGGGCGTACCTTTCCATTGGATGCTGGATTGGTCCACCCCATTCCCAATCGTAGCACAGGAAGCGTCTGGAGCGACATTGACGAGTGTTGACGGGCAGGTTTTTGATGACTTCTGTCTGGGCGATACCGCGAGCATGTTTGGCCATTCTCCAGCGCCGCTGGCCAAGGCAATAGCCGAACAAGCTGCGCAGGGGTTAAGCTATATGCTGCCCACCGCAAAGGGCGCGGAATTGGGCTTTATGCTTGCCGACATGTTTGGCCTGCTCAAATGGCAAGTCACCACCACGGCCACCGAAGCGAACCGCGCCGTTATCCGGTGGTGCCGCGGCATAACGGCGCGTGACAAGATTTTGATCTTCAACGGCTGCTATCATGGTGCGGTCGATGATGTGTTTGTAGACCTGCGTAATGGCCGCGCGGTCAACCGGCCAAGTCTGATCGGGCAAGTGCAAGACTTGTTGCCTACTACTGTTGTCATCGAATTTAACGATGTGGACTTGCTTGCCGCCGCGTTACGCGTTGGCGATATCGCTTGTGTCTTGGCTGAGCCGTTGATGACCAATATTGGCATGGTGCGCGACGCGCCGGGGTTTCTTCAGAAATTGCGCCAGCTGTGTAATGAAACCGGCACAATTTTGGTGCTGGATGAAACGCACACCATTTCATCCGGCTATGGCGGACATAGCAACACGCATGGTCCGAAGCCGGACATATTGGTTGTAGGAAAATCTATCGGCGGCGGTGTGCCGTGCGCGGTTTACGGCTTTACGGCCGAGATTGCCGAACGGATGGCGGCGTTGAATGCATCGCGTCCGGCGGGGCATAGCGGCATAGGCACGACCTTATCGGCTAATGCGCTCGCCATTACCGCGATGCACGCGATGTTGGGGCAGGTGATTACGCGCGATGCTTATGCCCATATGCTGTCAATCACGGACAGGCTGGTCGCGCGATTGAACGCAGTGATTGCTGTGCATAAGGTGAATTGGCATGTCAGCCACGTTGGCGCGCGCGTTGAATTGGTCTGTTCTGCTATCCCGCCGCGCAATGGCAGTGACGCGCGCGCAGCGATGGATCATGAACTGGAAAGTACCATCCATCTCTATCTCGCCAATCGCGGAATCTTGCTCGCGCCATTCCACAATATGATGCTGGTCAGCCCCGTGACGCAAGCCGCGCAAGTTGACCGCCTCGCTGCGGAGTTGAACAATGCGCTGACTGAGCTAAAAGCGGCGGAACATTCGGGTGGACGGAAGTGAATTCATGACAATCAAACGCGCTATATCATCAGCGACCATCGCGCCGCGTAGCGAGGCAGAGGCGTTTTTTGCCGCGCATCCCGACATCGATTCTATAGAGATGATCTACACCGACTTTGGCGGCGTCCCTCGCGGTAAGCGTCTGCGCCAACATGAAGTGTTGTCTGTCTATGAAATCGGCCGCTTTTTCCCCGGCTCTATCGCTGTGGTCGATATCACTGGGCAAGACACCGTTGAAACGGGTTTAGTGTGGGAAGATGGCGACGCCGACCGCTCCATGAAGCCAATTCCAGGCACTTTGGTCCGCACCCCTTGGGCAGGCGACAATGCCGCGCAGTTCATGGTCGATTTTTACGAGCTCGATGGCCAGCCGCATGATCTTGACCCGCGCCATGTGCTTGGTCTGGTTGTAGACCGTTTTGCCGAAATGGGTCTGACGCCCGCCTTGGCGGTGGAGCTCGAATTTTACTTGTTGGATCCAAAGCGCGCGCGCGATGGATCCATCCGCCCAGCGCGGCCAGAATATAGCGGCGAAGCTCCGCAGATGGTCGAAGTCTATGGCTTGCGCGAGCTCGATGATTTCCGTCCCTTCTTCGACGAATTATACGAAACCTGCGATATTCAGGGACTTCCCCTAGAATCGGCTATATCCGAATTTGCGCCCGGACAATGCGAGTTGACCTTGCGGTATAAACCCGACGTGCTGCGCGCCTGTGATGACGCGATCATGTACAAGCGCGTTGTGAAGGCGGTGGCGCAGGCACACGGGCTTGAGGCGACGTTCATGGCGAAGCCTTTTGCCGAACAAGCCGGCTCCGGCATGCATATTCACGTGTCAATGAACGACAAAGACGGCAATAACCTGTTTGCCGCCGAAGATCCCGAAGGCACGCTGATGTTGCGCCATGCCATTGGCGGAATGATCGCCAGCGTTGGGGATTGCTTCGCGCTGTTTGCGCCGCATGCCAATAGCTACCGCCGGTTCAAAGCGAATAGCTATGCGCCAGTTGCCCCGACTTGGGGGGTCAATAACCGCACCGTATCTTTCCGCATTCCGGCCGGCCCGTCCGCAAGCCGCCATGTCGAACATCGCGCCTGCGGGGCTGACGCCAACCCCTATCTTGCGGTTGCGGGCGTATTGTCCGGTATTCATCATGGTATCACCAACCAGATTGACCCCGGCCCAGCGGTTGTGGGCAATGGCTATGACCGTGATGGGTCAGGTGATGACAAGCCACCAAGCAACTGGTTTGCCGCCGTTGACCGTTTTCACGGCTCCAAATTTTTGCGGGACTATCTTGGCGATCGCTTTGTCGACATGTTCACAATTGTGAAGCGCGTCGAGCAAGACCGTTATTTCGGACAAGTGCCCAGCATTGATTATGATTGGTATTTGCGCAACGCGTAAGCTGGCATAGCCATAGCCCGTATAAAGGGCGGTTCGATGTGCGCGTTATTGTGGCATTTGCCAAAACCCACGGCCGGTCTTGCAATTCTACAAGGTCGCGGCCATATGCGGCGTGGGAGTCGGATGGACGTGGCACTCGCCAACCTGGTCAGGTCCTGACGGAAGCAGCCACAACGAATTCGCTGCGGGTCATTCGGCTCCTACTTTTCCCCGTGTTTTGGTGGAGAAGACTTCGACAAAGGTCGGTGATGCTTCTAATATGATGACAATGCCCGACTCCGACAGCCCAGATTTCGCGACACGCGACCCCGATATGCCCGATGACGCATTGGGATTGGGGCTGGATATGCCACCAGCCGTCAAACCAGTAGCCGCTGCCGCATCCCAAACGCTCGTCCCGACCGGAGGCGCGGCCTACCGCGTTCTGGCGCGCAAATATCGGCCACAGACTTTTGCCGAGCTGATTGGGCAAGATGCCATGGTGCAGACGCTTGGCAACGCTATTAAGCGGGAACGGCTGGCACATGCATTTTTGATGACCGGCGTGCGCGGGGTGGGAAAAACCTCCACAGCGCGGTTGATTGCCAAGGCGCTGAACTGCATTGGAACCGACGGGCAGGGTGGGCCAACTATTGACCCTTGCGGCAAGTGCGAACCTTGCGTGGCTATCGCCGAAGGGCGGCATATTGACGTCATCGAAATGGATGCCGCAAGCCACACCGGTGTGGACGATGTGCGTGAGATTATTGAGGCTGTGCGCTATTCCGCCGTGTCCGCACGCTACAAAATTTATATCATCGACGAAGTGCACATGCTGTCGAAAAACGCGTTCAATGCGTTGTTGAAAACACTTGAAGAACCGCCGGGCCATGTGAAGTTCCTGTTTGCCACGACGGAGGTGAACAAGGTTCCCATCACCGTATTGTCGCGGTGCCAGCGTTTTGATTTGAAGCGAATACCGACCGAGAAGCTTTCGGCGCATTTTGCGGAAATTTCCGCCAAGGAAGATGTCGCCGCCGAAGCGGAGGCGCTGACCCTGATCGCGCAAGCGGCCGAAGGTTCTGTTCGGGATGGCCTCTCAATCCTTGATCAAGCCATTGCCCATGCCGATATGGAGGGTGATGGAAAAGTAACCGCTGCGCAGGTCCGTGACATGTTGGGGCTTTCCGACCGTGGCGCAATTCGCCGCTTATTTGGGCTTATCCTCATAGGCGACGCGCAGGCGATGCTGGCAGAGGTGAAGAACCAGTATGTTTTGGGCGTTGAACCGCTGGCGATGTTTGCGGGGCTTTTGTCCGAGGTTCATCGGCTTACCCTCGCAAAAGTTGGCGCACCGCGTGACGGTGCCTTGGACGCCGAGGCTGCTGCTGTGGTCGAAGATCACGCAGACCGGTTATCTTTCCCTGTTTTGCACCGCTTATGGCAGTTGTTGTTGAAGGGACAAGAAGAGGTTGCTCGGGCTTCTGTTCCGCTGGATGCGTCGGACATGGCCCTTCTGCGGGTGGTTCATGCCGCAACTTTGCCTGATCCTGGGGAACTGGCAAAGATGATTGGCGAAGGAGCGTTCACGGCTACATCGGCAACTTCTGCGTCCACGGTGCCCACCACGCACGATGCTCCGCCAACGGCCAATGTTCAGTCCTTGTTGCCCGCAAATTTCAAAGCACTGCTGGAACGATTAGCGCGGGATGGTTTTGTAAGCCTTGAAATGACACTACGCGATGTGATGCGTATTGTGGATTACGCGCCACCTTATCTGGCATATCAATTGGCCGGGCCTGTGGCGCCAAGCTTCGTCGCCGAACTTCGCGATGCCTTGGCCAAGGTTACAGGCACGCGCTGGGACGTTGAGGAGCGCGCTGGCGACGCGCAGCCAAGCTTGCTGGAGCAAGAACAGGCAGCAGCCGAAGCGGATAAAAAAGCTATATTGGAGTCACCTTTGGTCAAAGCGGCTTTTGCCGCCTTTCCGGAGGCGGAGCTGCTCGACAGCGACGAGAATGACATGAAATGGAGTAAGAGCGCATGAAAAGCATGGAAGAGATGATCAAGGCGGCGCAAGAAGCCGCCCAAAACATCCAGCAGCAGATGGAGCAAGCACAGGCGACGCTCGACACTATTCAGGTGGAGGGCGTCTCCGGAGGTGGTCTTGTTAAAGTCCGTGCGACCGCAAAGGGCCGTATTTTGAACGTTGCGCTGGATGACAGCCTGATCGTGCCCGCCGACAAGGGTATGTTGGAAGACCTTATCACAGCAGCTTTCAATGACGCCCGCGAAAAGGCAGATGCCGCTAGCAACGCCGAAATGGGTAAAATGTCGAGCGGCCTACCTTTGCCTCCCGGATTTAAACTGCCATTTTGATAAAAGAACTGGCTTTGCTGCCGTAGACCAAATTGGTTTTTCCCCAGTTAAATGCGTGCAAGTGATGCACATGCATTGAAAGCGTGCGCAAAGCACTCATATTGAGGGGGAACAGGTGGGGCGCCATTTTGGGGGGTCCGCCAATTGGAGTATCTATGGATCTGAACCTTCCATTATTGCCGTTGCGCGACATTGTTGTTTTCCCGGGCATGATTGTGCCGTTGTTTGTCGGGCGCGACAAATCGGTGGTTGCCCTTGAAAAGGCTATGGCCGCCAACAAAGAAATTTTTCTGGTAGCCCAGCTGGACCCGGCTGAGGATGATCCAGGCAAGGATGATCTGTATAATATCGGTGTGACTGCCACTATCATGCAGTTGTTGAAACTGCCCGATGGCACTGTGCGCGTGTTGGTCGAGGGCAAGCAGCGCGCAGAATTGCGCGATCTTGTCGCGCGCGGCGGAGATTATGTCGAAGCCGATATCAGCCTGATTAGCGAAACGAACGTCGAAGGGCCGGAGGCCACTGCGCTAATGCGCTCGGTTAACGAGCAATTTGAGAGTTATTCGAAGCTGAATAAGAAAATGCCTGCCGAAACGGCGGTGCAACTGACCGAGATCGATACACCAGCTGCGCTTGCGGACGCGGTGGCGGCGAACATACAACTGAAAGTTGCGGATAAGCAGTCCTTGCTGGTTGAGGCCAACCCTTTGCGCCGCCTGGAGATGGCCTTTGCCTTCATGGAGGGTGAGCTTGGTGTTTTGCAGGTGGAGAAGAAAATCCGTGGCCGCGTGAAGCGGCAGATGGAGAAGACTCAGCGCGAATATTATCTGAATGAACAGATGAAGGCGATCCAGCGCGAGCTTGGCAATGATGATGGTGAAGGTGGCGACGAGATTGCCGAGCTTCAATCCAAGATCGATACGATGAAGCTGTCCAAGGAAGCAAAGGCAAAGGCCAATGCGGAATTGAAAAAGCTGCGCGGTATGGCACCTATGTCAGCCGAAGCGACCGTGATCCGTAACTATCTCGATACTTTGCTGGGTATACCTTGGGGCAAAAGGTCAAAGCTGAAGCGGGACATCGCTAAGGCGCAAGATGTTCTGGATGCTGACCATTTTGCTCTGGAAAAGGTGAAGGACCGGATTATCGAATATCTTGCGGTGCAAGCCCGTACGAACAAGTTGAAGGGCCCCATATTGTGCCTCGTCGGCCCTCCCGGTGTTGGCAAGACGTCGCTTGGTAAATCGATTGCCAAGGCAACGGGGCGTGAGTTTATTCGCCAATCCTTGGGCGGTGTACGCGACGAAGCGGAAATTCGGGGGCACCGTCGGACCTATATCGGCTCGATGCCCGGTAAGGTCGCGGCAAACTTGAAAAAGGCCGGGACGATGAACCCGTTGTTCCTGCTCGACGAAATCGATAAGCTGGGTCAGGATTTCCGCGGCGATCCGGCGTCGGCTTTGCTGGAAGTGCTTGATCCGGAACAGAACAACAAGTTCAACGACCATTATCTTGAAATCGACCTCGATTTGTCGGACGTCATGTTCGTGACGACGGCAAACAGCTTAAACTTGCCGCAAGCCTTGTTGGACCGGATGGAGATCATCCGCCTTGAAGGCTATACCGAAGACGAGAAGCTTGAGATCGCCAAGCGGCATTTGGTCGAAAAGCAAATTGAAGCCCATGGCTTGAAGCAGGATGAATTTTCCATCAGCGACGACGCCATGCGTGACGTCATCCGTTTTTACACGCGTGAAGCGGGCGTCCGCACGCTTGAACGCGAAATTGCAAAGCTTGCGCGTAAGGCGCTGCGTCGTATCTTGGAAGGCAAAGACACACGCATTGCTATTACGCCGGAAAATCTGGCGGATTTTTCGGGTGTTCGCAAATATCGCCATGACATGGGCGAGGAAGAAAACCAGATTGGCGCCGTGACGGGCCTCGCCTGGACCGAAGTGGGCGGCGAATTGCTGACCATCGAAGCGGTTACGGTACCCGGTAAGGGGCAGATCAAGACTACGGGCAAGCTTGGAGAGGTTATGAGCGAGTCCATTCAAGCCGCCTTGAGCTATGTAAAGGCGCGTGCGCCGAGCTATGGCATCAAGCCCAGCCTGTTTGCGCGCAAGGATGTGCACATTCACCTTCCCGAAGGCGCCGTTCCAAAGGATGGCCCCTCCGCCGGTATCGGCATGGTCACCTGCATCGTGTCGACCCTGACGGGTATCGCTGTGCACCGTGATGTGGCGATGACCGGTGAGGTAACTTTGCGTGGCCGGGTACTCCCCATTGGCGGCTTGAAGGAAAAATTGCTGGCGGCCTTGCGCGGCGGGATCAAAACCGTTCTCATTCCGCAAGAGAATGAGAAGGACCTTGCCGATATTCCGGCAAATATTAAAAATGGTCTGGAAATTATCCCCGTCAGCCATGTTGACCAAGTTCTGGCACGTGCGCTTGTGGCGCCATTGGTCGCCGTTGAGTGGACTGAGGCCGATGATCTAGCTGCCGCTTTGCCAGCGGGAATCGGCGGGGAAAATGGCGCTTCGGTGACACATTAAGCCGGTGCGTTCTGCTTATCGGTGCAACTAATGGGTAGGACACACTGTTTTTCACAGAAAATGACGGTTTTAGGCCGATATTTCCTTTGACAGTTGACAGTGTCAACAATCTCCTCATTATCCGCGAACCGGCTTGGGCCGCGACTCAATTTAGCAATAAATGAGTGTCACATAATTTTTAAGAGGGGGTTCCCACATGAACAAGCAAGATCTCGTCAGTGCAGTTGCCGAAGCTAGCGGTTTGACGAAGGCCGATGCTGGCAAAGCTGTTGAAGCAACATTTGAAGCCATCACTGGCGCTCTGAAGAGCGGCGGCGAAGTGCGTCTCGTTGGTTTCGGTACTTTTGGCGTTGCAAAGCGCAAGGCATCGACCGGCCGTAACCCACGCACAGGCGAGCCAATGACCATTAAGGCATCGACTCAGCCAAAGTTCAAAGCTGGCAAGGCGCTCAAGGACGCTGTCAACTAAGACACACGCCAAGAAATTGGTACAAGGGGCGGGGCGAAAGCACCCGCCCTTTTTTGTATTACGGAGCGATGGCGACACATTCTGTCACCATGGCGCGCGTTTTTCGCATAAATTTATTGTTGGTGAAGCGTCACAACGCAGGACCACGCAAAAACTAGGTCCATTTTGCTAGTGATGCAGATTGAAGGGGCGCGATGCCGCCGCACCCGTTGTTAAGCCGCCAAACGGTTGCCGTTTTGTACGCGGACTGTGCCTGGAAAGGCAATGATTGTTGCAGGTGCCAGGCGCCGCATATCGCCCAAGATGATCCGCCGTTCACGCTGCATTGCTGGCGCAAATTCGATATCAATAACTTCTTGGATACGCGGAATGGCGTTGCGAATTGATAGCGTGATCACGCCAATGGACGCACCCAGGGCAGTGAGGAAGAGAAGCGAAGCAATGATTGTCATGGCACTAATCCTTGTTGATCCCCACCTCAAATTTGGCGGGGCGTTGATTCGGTTTTACACCGGATTTACGCTTTTGTTCACTATGTGTTCTTTTGTGTCAAGCGGCATGTTGCAACGGGAACAACGCTGGGCAAAATGGGAGATAAATAATGGCTAACGTTGGCAAGAGCAAAGGTTCAAAGGGCCGAAAATCAGCGTTTAATGGCGACGCCACGACGCTCCGCTTGCCATTTCACTAGCGCCTGTTGCAGGTACCCGGTGAAGCCATTGCTGCCGTTTACGGAACAGCTGATGAGCAGAACCGCGCGTGCGCATCTGTCGAGGTTTTTGATTGCAGAAGTCCAACCTCCGCTCTCTACGTCCCAGGCCTCCTCTTCGCGCGGTGGTTTTGGAATATGGTAGCGGTCACCTTTGGGCATTGGTCGGTGCCAAAGGTTGCAGAAAGGACATGCGTTCCGGCGGGGCCGACTGCTGGGCGTCGCCCAACATATGGGTTCTAATCCAAGTAAAAATGTGGGGAGGAAGGCTGATTGCCTTTTTACGTGGTTTTTTCGCCCACATCTTCGCGATATGCAGGGGGACCTGGGCTACTTGTTAATACCGCGAAAGCGGGTTTTGGACCTCGAGAGAGGCATTGGTACTTGACGAATCCTGCCCGCAATTATATTGACCCGCACATACCACATGGGAAACGCACATACCGGTGCTGATCTTTGCCTTTCAGGCAATAGTGACGTTCTAGTTTCCCAGAGGCTCAACCGGAAGGAGAAGTACCATGGCGGCACCTGTCGTTACCATGCAGCAATTGCTTGAAGCTGGGGCCCATTTCGGCCACCAAACACACCGTTGGAACCCTCGTATGAAGCCGTATATCTTCGGCGCGCGTAACGGCATTCACATTCTCGATCTGTCGCAGTCCGTGCCATTGTTCGCACGTGCGCTCGATTTCGTTGCCCAGAGCGTTTCTTCTGGCGGCAAGGTTTTGTTCGTTGGCACGAAGCGTCAGGCCCAAGGCCCAATCGCTGACGCTGCCCGCGCATCGGGTCAGCATTTCGTCAACCATCGCTGGTTGGGCGGCATGCTCACCAACTGGAAGACGATTTCAAACTCGATCAAGAAGCTCAAGACGCTTGAAGAGCAGCTTTCGGGCGACACGCACGGTTTCACGAAGAAGGAAATCCTTCAAATGACCCGTGAGCGGGACAAGCTTGAAATGAGCCTTGGCGGTATCCGTGACATGGGCGGCATTCCTGACGTCATGTTCGTCGTTGATGCCAACAAGGAAGAGCTCGCCATCAAGGAAGCCAATGTTTTGGGTATTCCAGTGATCGCGATCCTCGATTCGAACGTATCGCCTGATGGCATTGCATTCCCCGTTCCTGCAAATGATGACGCAGCCCGCGCCATTCGTTTGTATTGCGACGCCGTTGCCACTGCGGCAACTAAGGGCAATGTAAACGCTAAGGTTGCCAAGGGCATTGACCTGGGTGCGGAAGTTGAGCCAGCGGCTGAACCAGCCTTGGTTGAAGAAGCTGCGCCTGCTGCAGAAGAAACAGCGCCCGTAGCCGAAGAAACTGCGCCTGCTGCAGAAGAAACTGCGCCTGATTCGGAAGCTGCTCCAGCCGAAGCGCCTGCCGCAGAAGCGTAATCAATTTGTCGTCACCCCCGCGTAGGCGGGGGCTGACTCCTGATGTTTGCATATATCGTAAGTACAGGTGTTGGATTCCCGCTTTCGCGGGGGTGACGAACTTTAATGAGGTCGATTGGCCTCTCGCAAACCATATTCGAAAGGACAAGTTTATGTCTGCAATTATTGCTTCAGCCGTCAAGGAACTGCGTGAGCTTTCCGGCGCTGGCATGATGGACGCCAAAAAGGCGCTTGAAGAAACCAATGGTGACATCGAAGCCGCCGTTGATTTGCTGCGTGCCAAGGGCCTTGCAACCGCTGCCAAGAAATCCAGCCGCACCGCGGCTGAAGGTCTTGTCGGTGTTGCTGTTGAAGGCACCAAGGGTACGGCCATTGAAGTCAACAGCCAGACGGACTTCGTCGCCAAGAACGAACAGTTTCAAGAATTCGTGGCTGCCGTTAGCCAAGTTGCCCTTGGTTTGGCTGCGAACGAAGCCGAAGCCGTTTTGGCCGCGCCTTATGGCGGTGGTGAAACGGTACAGGAGCGTCTGACCAACAATATCGCAACCATCGGTGAAAATCAGGTTATCCGCCGCGTGAAGTCGCTTTCGGTCAGCAATGGCCGTGTGGTTTCTTATGTGCACAACGCTGCGGCACCCGGCATGGGCGGCATTGGCGTTCTGGTGGCACTTGAAAGCGAAGCGGACGCCGCAACGCTGGACGGCCTTGGTAAGCAATTGGCGATGCACATTGCAGCGGCATTCCCGCTGTCGCTGGATGAAACCGGCTTGGATGCCGAAACGCTTGAGCGTGAGCGCGGCATTGCCCGTGAAAAGGCATCGGAAAGCGGCAAGCCTGCCGATATCGTCGAGAAGATGGTTGAAGGCGCAGTAAAGAAGTTCGCCAAGGAAAATGCATTGTTGAGCCAGCCATTTGTGATGGACGGTAAGACACCCATTTCCGACGTTGTGGCAGCTGCTGGTAAAGAAGCTGGCAAGCCCATCGTGCTGAAGGACTATGTGCGCTTCCAGCTGGGTGAAGGCATTGGAAAGGAAGTGTCCGACTTTGCGGCTGAAGTCGCTGCAGCGGTTGGCGCATAGGAACAAAAGCGTCGCTCGCATCTCGACCAAGCCTGATGCGAGCGGAGTTTATGTGCCGCTATTAAATTACGGCATAAGCACTTGGCGATGTGGCGCGCGGCTTCTATAGCTGGGCGCCATTATCGTATCGGGGTGAGGGACATTATGGGCGCGCACGGTTATCGTCGCATTCTGCTGAAATTATCAGGCGAAGTGCTTATGGGCGACCAAGCCTATGGCATTGACCCAGACACGGTCGCGCGCGTCGCCGAAGAGGTAAAGGCGGCGCAGGATACTGGACTGCAACTGTGCCTGGTCATCGGCGGGGGTAATATCTTCCGTGGGATGTCGGGCGCGGCCAAGGGCATGGATCGCGCGCAGGCGGACTATATGGGCATGCTCGCCACCGTGATGAACGCGCTTGCGATGCAAAATGCACTGGAACAGCTTGGCGTACCGACTCGCGTACAATCCGCGATTGAGATGGACAAAGTCTGCGAACCGGTCATTCGCCGACGTGCGGAACGGCATTTGGAAAAGGGACGCATCGTCATTTTCGCGGCGGGTGTTGGTGCACCATTCTTCACAACCGATAGCGGCGCTGCGTTGCGCGCGGCGGAAATGCAGTGCGACGCCTTGTTTAAAGGGACGTCGGTCGATGGTGTTTATGACGCGGATCCCAAAAAAGTTCCAACAGCAAAGCGTTATGAAACATTAAGTTATGATCGTGTCTTGGCAGATAATCTGAAGGTTATGGATGCCAGCGCGGTATCTTTGTGCCGTGATAACAACATTCCCATCGTGGTCTTCTCTATCCGCGAGCAGGGCAATATTCTGAAAGTGCTCGACGGAAGCGGCACTTCAACTGTGGTAACAAGCGAAGGAAGTTAATCCATGCCGCAATATGATAAATCCGATGTAGAGCGCCGTATGAAGGGCGCAGTCGACTCATTCAAAAGCGACCTTTCGGGACTGCGGACGGGCCGCGCCAATGTGACCTTGCTCGATCCCGTCGTGGTGGAAGTATATGGATCGCACATGCCATTGAGCCAAGTTGCGACGGTCAGCGCGCCTGAGCCTCGTCTGCTGTCTGTTCAGGTGTGGGATCGGTCAAATGTGACACCGGTGGAAAAGGCGATTCGTTCGGCTGGCTTGGGCCTTAACCCGATTACCGATGGTCAAACGCTGCGTCTACCAATCCCCGATCTTACCGAAGAACGCCGCAAAGAACTCGCAAAGCTGGCGGGCCAATATGCGGAAAAGGCAAAGATTGCGATCCGCAACGTCCGCCGCGATGCCAATGACGGGCTAAAGACGGATGAAAACAAGAAGGAAATCAGCGAAGATGACCGTAAAAGGTTGGAAACTGAAGTCCAGAAAATGACCGATGACATGATCAAGGCAGTCGATGATGCGGCCGCGCATAAGGAAAAGGAAATTCTGAGCCAGTGATTTTGGCTAACCCTTTACACTCATCGGGTTTTGGTAGCTGATGGCTGTCGCTGACGCTCAAGAGCGCATTGCCGCCGGAACCGGCAAAATGCCGCGCCATGTCGCGATTATCATGGATGGCAATGGCCGCTGGGCGAAAAAGCGCATGTTGCCGCGGGCTATGGGGCATAAGCGGGGTGTAGAGACCGTACGGAATATTGTCCGTGCGGCGGGTGAACTTGGGCTGGAAACGTTAAGCCTTTACGCCTTCTCCAGCGAGAATTGGAAACGGCCGGAGGATGAGATCAGCGATCTAATGGGCCTGATGCGCGATTTTATCAAATCTGACCTTGATGAATTTGCTTCTAATGATGTGCGGCTTAAAATTATTGGGAATTATAAGGCATTGGCGCCAGATATTGTCGAAATGCTCGATGAGTCTATCGCGCGGACGTCGCAGAATAGCCGCACGACATTGGCGGTTGCGCTGAATTATGGATCACAAGACGAGATGGTCCGTGCGGCCCGTGCTGCCGCTGCCCAGGGCGAAATTAATGCGGCGAGCATTGAGGCCAATCTTGATACGGCCGACTTACCGCCGTTGGATTTGCTTATCCGGACATCGGGCGAACAACGGCTGTCCAATTTCATGCTGTGGCAAGCGGCATATGCTGAATTCTGGTTTACCGAAACCTTATGGCCGGATTTCAACAAGGATGAGCTTGCTGCCGCCCTCAACGAATTTGCGCGGCGTGAACGGCGCTATGGTGGTCGATGAACGATAAAGTCGCGTCGCTGCTAAAGCCCCGTTCAGACTTGGGCATACGAACTGTGTCGAGCGTTGTTATGATGTCGGTTGCGATAGTTGCAATCTGGCTGGGCGGATTTACCTTTATCGCCCTGGTTGTCGCGATAGGCCTTGGGGTTTTTTTTGAGTTTACCAAATTGGTACTTGGTTTTGCGCAAAGTCGGCAGGCGCAAATATTTTGGCTATTGGGCGGCCTGACCTATGTCGGCCTGGCCTGTTTCACTTTGATGCTATTCAGCGCGCCTTTCTTTGGCATGACGCCTGCAATCCTATTGATCGCCGGGGTAATTGGCACCGACGTCGGCGCCTATTTTGCCGGGCGCAGCATCGGCGGAGCCAAGATCGCGCCACGGATTAGCCCATCGAAAACTTGGTCGGGGCTATTCGGCGGCATGATTGGTGCGGGCCTTATGATGGTTTTAATTCAAGCAGGCATCTTCGCCTTCAGGGGCGGTGAAGCTGGTGATGGCGATGTCTATCTGGCCTATGGCTGGCTCCGCCTGATGCTTACGGGGGCCGCGCTTGCGGTCGTCGCGCAACTGGGCGATTTCTTCGAAAGCTGGATGAAACGGCGGGCAGGGGTAAAAGACTCCGGCCGATTGATACCTGGCCATGGCGGGTTATTCGACCGGACGGATGGCCTGATCGCTGTCGCTTTTGCCGCCGGTGTCGTCACGCTGTTTCAAAGTGTGGCGGGAAGCTGATCCTGTGACCCGCAGCGTTTCCATCTTTGGCGCAACAGGTTCGGTCGGGTTGTCGACACTGGATCTCATTCGCCAGCATCGCAGCAAATATCGCGTTGTGGCGCTAACGGCGAACGGCAATGCCGCTGCCATAGCCCAGTTGGCGCGCGAATTTGATGCCGAATTGGCAGTCGTTGCGAATGAAACGGCCTATGCCGACCTCAAGGACGCATTGGCAGGGTCGGGTATAGAAGCCGCAGCTGGTGCAGACGCGCTTGTGGAGGCCGCCAGGCGCAATGCCGATTGGACAATGGCATCTATCGTCGGCTGTGCTGGATTACCCTCTACAATGGCTGCAATCGAGGCTGGTAAGACCGTCGCTTTGGCCAACAAGGAGGCCTTGGTTTCCGCAGGCGCATTGATGATGGCTGCGGTGCGCCGGTCGGGGGCAACGCTTTTGCCCGTCGACAGCGAACATAATGCGATATTCCAGTGCCTATCGGGCGGAAAAATTGACCACGTACGCAAGATCACCCTGACCGCAAGCGGCGGGCCGTTTCGTTCTTTCTCGCTAGAGGAGATGCGCGGTGTGACGCCGGCGCAAGCCGTGGCGCATCCCAATTGGGACATGGGCGCAAAGATAAGCATCGATTCCGCGACCATGATGAACAAGGGCCTTGAGCTGATTGAGGCCTATCATTTGTTTCCTGTGGGCTTGGATAAAATCGATATCCTGGTGCACCCGCAATCCGTCATTCATTCGATGGTCGAATATGTCGATTGTTCGACTTTGGCGCAGCTTGGATCGCCAGATATGCGCATTCCCATTGCCAGCGCGCTGGCATGGCCGGAGCGCATAATGACGACCAGCAAGCCTTTGGATTTAGCGACCATTGGGCAGTTGACGTTTGAGCAGCCGGACATCATGCGGTTCCCGGCGTTGCGGCTAGCCCGCGCGGCGATTGCTGAGGGCGGTGCAAAGCCAGCCATTTTGAACGCTGCCAATGAAATTGCCGTGGCAGCATTTTTGGCCGGCCAAATTACGTTCTTGGAAATTGCGGCGCTGGTCGAGGCGACGTTGACGGCATATGTGCCAGAGTCCCCTGCAAATCTGGAAGATTTGTTCAGCATTGATGCAGACGCGCGGCAATATACCCGTGCCGAATTGGAGAAATTGACGCGTGGCTTCTGAATCACCCCATATCCTTTTGACGTTAGTCGCGTTCTTGGTGCTGATCGGGTCGCTTGTCGTCGTACATGAACTTGGTCATTATGCCGTGGGCCGTTGGTTCGGTGTGAAGGCCGAGAAATTCTCCATTGGCTTTGGCCCACAAATCTGGGGCAGGGTCGACAAACGGGGTACCTTGTGGCGCATTGGCCTGCTGCCTTTGGGCGGCTTCGTCCAATTTGCAGGCGACATGAACCCTGCGAGCCAAGCCGACGAAAGCTGGAAGCAGCTGCCAGAAGAGGAACGCAACCAGACGTTCCAGTCCAAAACCTTGTGGCAACGTGCGTTGATTGTTTTTGCCGGACCCGCGGTGAATTTCATCTTGGCGATCTTGATCGCGATGGGTTTCTTGTTGGCATTTGGTAAATCGGTGACGCCGCCCGTGGTGGATGTTGTGCAGCCCAATAGCCCAGCCGCGGTGGCTGGGTTGCAGGTTGGTGACCGTATCCTGACATTGAATGACCGGACCGTCGAAACCTTCGACGCGATGGCGAACGAAGTCATCATGATTCCTGGCGAAATAATCGTCATGGAGATCGAACGCGACGGCACGCGCCTGTCAAAGGAAGCGACGGTCGCTGCGGTTATTGAAGTTGATCGGTTCGGCAATGAATATCGTATTGGTCGCCTTGGCGTTGGGGCCAGCAAAATGGAAGTCCGCGAAGTCGGCCTTCTAGAAGCACCATGGGCTGCGGTTCTGCAAACGGGCAATATTTTACGCCAACAAGTCATCGGCCTTGGCCAGATTATTTCCGGCCGTCGGCCAATTTCCGAACTCGGCGGTCCTTTGAAAATCGCAAAAGTATCTGGCGAGGCTATGAGCCTTGGCATTTTGACATTCATCAGCCTTGCGGCGTTAATCTCAATTAATTTGGGGTTCATCAATCTCCTGCCAATCCCGATGCTCGATGGTGGGCATTTGTTGCTCTACGCGATTGAAGCAGTGCGTCGGCGTCCAGCCACGCCAGTCGTGCAGGAGTGGGCTTTTCGTGCAGGATTTGCGATGCTGGCGGCATTCATGATCATGGTCACATTCAATGACCTTGCGTCTTTCGGTCTTTTCGAAAGCGGTTAAGGGCATTGCATACTTGATTGCGCGCTCTGCATCGGGCAGGGACGCAGAACTATTTTAGCGGCAATAGGCCAACGCCCGGTGGGGGCGGACATCAGATCGGATGACAATGATAAGTAGACCTTGCGGCAACTTCAAAAGCTTTGGCCTATATTTGATGGGCTCGACGGCACTTGCCGCGACGGGCACTATGGCGCCCGCTTTTGCGCAGACCGCGCCCGCGGCACCCGCTGCCCAACCTGAGGTGGGTGCAGCCGTTGAAACCATTCAATCTATCACTGTAGCCGGGACGCAACGACTCGAAGCCGATACTGTTCGATCATATATCCGCTTGCGCACGGGGCAGCCATGGACGCAGGTCGCGGCTGACCAAGCGTTGAAGGACCTGTATGCGACCGAATTGTTCGCGGATGTTGCTGTCCGCAATAACGCCGGTGCAGTTGTTATTGAGGTGCGCGAAAACCCGGTGGTGAACCGCATCATTCTTGAGGGCAATAAGCGCATCAAGAATGACAAAATTGAACCAGAAATCAAACTTGCACCGCGCCAGATTTATTCGCGATCCAAAGTGCGCGCTGATGTCGCGCGCATTGTTGAACTCTACAAGCGCCAAGGGCGTTTTGCCGCGGTCGTTGAGCCTAAATTGGTTCAGCTCGACCAAAACCGCGTAGACATTGTTTTCGAAATTACCGAAGGACCCAAGTCCAAGGTTCAGCAGATCAACATCATCGGCAACGACAAGTTTTCCGATGGCCAGCTGCGCGGCGAAATGGTCACGAAGCAAGCCCGTTTTTACAAATTCTTCAGTTCCGGCACCAGCTATGATCCGGACCGCTTAGCGTTCGACCAGCAAAAACTGCGTCAATTCTACCTGACACAAGGCTATGCCGATTTCCGTGTGGTTTCCGCAGTCGCCGAACTGACTCCTGATAAGCAGGACTTCATCATTACTTATGTGGTGGAAGAAGGTGACAGGTACAAATTTGGCGACGTCAAGGTTGAGAGCCAAATTCGCGATTTTGATTCAGAGCGGCTGACGACGACTTTGCGCATGAAAAAAGGCGACTGGTATGACGCCAAAATGGTGGAAGATACCGTTGAAAGCCTCTCGGAAACCGCAGGTCTTTTTGGTTATGCCTTTGCCGATGTAAACCCTGATTTCCAGCGGGACAAAGATACGCTGACGATGGGTATCACGTTCAACGTTGCGGAATCCCCGCGTGTGTTTGTGGAACGAGTCGACATTAACGGTAACACGTTGACTCAAGACAAGGTGGTGCGCCGCGAATTCCGCCTGAACGAAGGCGATGCATTTAACAGCATTCAGGTAAAGCGGACAGCGGAGCGTATTAAGTCGCTGGGATATTTTCAAGAAGATCTCGAAGTTGAACAGGAGCAAGGCAGCGGCCCAGATCGCATCATCCTGAGCACCAATGTGGAAGAAAAAGCGACAGGCGAATTGTCCTTGTCGGCTGGATTTTCATCGATCGAAAACTTCATATTCCAAGGTTCTATCAAGCAGCGAAATTTCCGCGGTTTGGGGCAAGAGCTGCGGACGAATATTTCTTATTCGTCTTATACCAAATCAGCAGAAATTGGCTTTACCGAGCCCTATTTGTTTGATCGTTCCATCGCAATTTCGGGCGACATTTTTCGTCGTGATTTAAACAGCTTCAACTTCTTCAACAACCAACGCAATACGACCTATGAGCAAGCCACAACTGGTATACAGGTGCGCGTTGGGGTGCCCGTTAACGAGTATGTTTATTTTCAGGCGCGCTATGGGTTGAGCCAAGATGATATCTCGCTTGATGCGAATACCTTCTTCTCCGATCCCGATGGTTTAGGCCCACTTCCAGCGTCGTGTGATCCAATCATTGCGGGGCGTTTTCTGTGCGATGCACTCGGTAAGCGTGTAACGTCCTCCATCGGTTACACGTTACTGTATGATGATCGCGACAACCGCATCCGTCCAACGCGGGGCCAAAGCTTCGGTATAAGCCAAGATTTTGCTGGGCTTGGCGGTGACGTAAAATACGTAAAAACGCGCATTAACGCTGACAAATTTTGGAAGCCATTCGGTAATTTCGTTTTCGGATTGTCGATGGAAGGCGGGTATATCCATTCGTTGGAAGACCGCGGTTTGACCTCGCAGGGTATTGACGATGTTCGGCTGACCGACCGTTTCTATCTTGGTGAGCCGCAAATGCGCGGTTTCGACATTCGCGGCATCGGCCCAAGGGTGCAGCGCGTGTTCTTCGAAAGTCAGATTGTAAACGGGGTGGCCGTGAATGCGCCGCTGACGGATCGTAACCAGATCCAAGACGATGCTATTGGCGGCCGTTTCTATTATCTTGGCCGCGCCGAACTTCAAATTCCGCTGGGCAGTGGCGCCCGAGAGCTAGGCTTACGTCCTTCCATGTTCGTCGATGTAGGTTCTGTGTTTGATGTGACACGACCTATTTTGCAGACGGTGCAACAGCGTGAAATTCTGTCCAACGGCACGCAAGGCGCGCCACTATATTATTTCGTAGATGCCGCCGGTACGCTTCAAACATCCACCACGGCTAATAATGCCGATGGCTCGCCCCGCGTCGCCGCGCTGCGTTTCGAAGAACGCTTTTTCGGCGACAGCTGGAAGCCTCGCTTGTCGGTTGGCTTTGGTGTCAACTGGAATTCACCCTTTGGTCCGTTCCGGATCGATATTGCCCGCGCCTTGCTCAAGCAGGAGGGTGACGACACCAAATTGTTTACATTCAACGTAGGAACGCAATTCTAATGAAAATTCGCAAAAACATTCTCGCCGCAGCCTTTTTGTCAGTAGCTGCCATTTCGGTGCCAGCGTCTGCCCAAGTTGCAGGTATCGCAACCTCTGACACGGCTGTTGCAATCACCCGTTCAAAGGCGCTTGGCGCCGCCTACCTGCAAATCGGCACACAATATGCCAGCATGGCGCAGCAATTGCAGGCCAAACGCGTAGAGATCAACAATCTGAATGCGCAGCTTGATATCAACAAGGACAAGGAGCTGACGCAGGCCGAATTGGACGTCGCTATTAAGGCGAACAGCCCTTTGCTGAAGCAGCTCGACGCAAAACAGATGGAAATGAACACACTTCAGGATCCTATCGTGCTTGCACAACTCTATGCCGTGGAGCAGATTGCGTTGAAATATGACGCTGCACAGCAAGCGGTCATTACCGCCAAGAAAATAAGTGTCATCCTTACGCCGGACGCGTTTGTATGGGCGCCAGAAGCGGTTGATGTAACCGCTGCGATTACAGCTGAATTGGACAAGGTTGTTCCTTCTGTGTCGATCACTCCACCCGCTGGCTGGCGTCCATCGCGCCAGATTGGCGCTTTGTATCAGCAGATTCAGCAGCTGATTAACGCAGCAACGCAGCAAGCCCAAGCAGCGGCTGCTGCGCAGGCACGTCCTGCTGCAGCCCCAGCAGCGCAGCCTGAAAGCCGCTAGACTTTATGTCCGGGGGCGATTTCAGCAACTATGATGTGCGCCGGGTCATGGCGGTGCTTCCGCACCGCTACCCCATGCTTCTGGTCGACCGCGTAGAAGAGCTTGTCGTTGACGAGCGCATATGCGCTGTCAAGGCCGTGACCATTAATGAAGGGTTTTTTCAGGGGCACTTCCCTGGACGGCCCATCATGCCAGGCGTCTTGATTGTTGAGGCGCTGGCCCAAGCGGCTGGGGTGTTGGCGATGGAAAGCCTTGGGCTGATTGGATCGGGCAAGCTTGTGTATTTTATGTCGATCGACAATGCCAAGTTCCGTGCGCCAGTGGAGCCGGGATGCCTGATGCATTTGCATGTTGAATTTGTGCAGAAACGTGCCCGCGTTTGCAAATTTGCCGGACGCGCTATGGTTGGTGACCAAATCGCTGCTGAGGCCGAATTTATGGCGATGATTGCCGAGCCACCTGCTTGATCAATAGCCTCGTCATCGCGAACGAGTTTCGGGATAATGGCCTGCAAGGCAGCATTGAAAGCAACCAAGCACAAAGCTCATAATCCCAAGCAACATGATATTTCCATGTTGCTATCGCGCCCGCTCCCCGCTATGCGCGGCGCTTCCGAATTTAGGGTTACCGGTCGGAAACCGGCAACTGAACAAAGGATTTATGTATGAAAGCCGACATTCACCCCGATTATCACATGATCAAGGTGCAGATGACCGATGGTACCGTCTTCGAAACACGCTCGACTTGGGGCAAGGAAGGCGACACGCTCGCTCTGGATATCGATCCAACATCGCACCCAGCATGGACCGGCGGTTCGGGCCGTATGCTTGACACTGGCGGCCGCGTTGCCCAGTTTAACAAGCGTTTTGGTGGCCTCAGCCTTAAAAAGTAAGGCTCTCATTGTGCTGGGCTAAGGCTCGGCACAGGACAGATTAAAGGTCTAAACTTAGACCGAAAATGGGATCGCGCCTGCCTCAGTGGCGCTATGGCGACCGTAGCTCAGTTGGTTAGAGCGCTGGTTTGTGGTACCAGAGGTCGGGGGTTCAAGACCCCTCGGTCGCCCCATTTCTTCCACGCTAGAATCTGTGTGACATTTGCTTTTCGTAATATTATTACGCTTGAACGCAATATGATTCCGAACGCCCCGAGGGCCATTTTCGCACAAGGGATTACATGATGCCCGCCATTTGGGACTTGCCTGATTTTGACTCGCATGAGGCGGTGCATGTCTTTGACGACCGCGCGACCGGGCTAAGGGCCGTTATCGCGGTGCATTCTACCCATTTGGGGCCAGCAGCCGGCGGAACACGGTTTTGGCATTATGGCGATTCCCAAGCGGCAATTACGGACGCGCTGCGCCTATCGCGCGGTATGAGCTACAAAAACGCGATGGCGGGACTTTCTGCCGGCGGGGGCAAAGCGGTAATTCTTGCCAATCCTGCTCGTACCAAGAAGCAGGATATGCTCGACGCCTTTGCGCGGGCTGTGGATTCGCTCGGCGGACAATATATCACGGCGCAAGATGTCGGCATGTCTGAAGCTGACATGGTTTCCTTGTCGAAGGTGACGCAGCATGTGGCTGGCCTGCCCGGACAGGGCGGCGATCCGAGCCCTTACACAGCGCGGGGGGTATTCCTAGGCGTTCAGGCGGCTGCAAAGCATGTGCTTGGGACAGATAGCATGTCGGGCGTACACGTCGCTATTCAGGGCGTGGGCAGTGTTGGTGGCGGTTTGGCGCGTTATCTTGCGGAACAAGGGGCAAAGCTGACATTGGCCGATGTTGATGCGCAACGTGCCGCAGACCTAGCTGCGGAGCTGGGCGGCACCAGCGTCCCTGCCGACGCGATCATGACCGCCGATGCAGATATTTTCAGCCCCTGTGCTTTGGGAGCCATACTTACGCAAGCCAGTGTGAACGCCTTAAACGTTCGCGCCATTGCTGGCGGGGCGAACAACCAATTGGCCACAGGGCCAGAGGGCCGGATGTTGGCGGATAGGGGTATCCTCTACGCGCCAGATTATGTCATTAACGCGGGCGGCATTATCAACGTTTTGCGCCACATCGAAAATGCCGATGATGCGGAAATCAACCGCCGCATTGACGCCATTCCGGCTCGTCTTTCTGCGATCTGGTCGGAAAGTGATTTGACCGGCCACACGCCAGCCGAAGTTGCCGACAATATGGCACAAAAGCTTATTGGCAGATGATCGCAAATCCGTTGGTGTAACGCTTTTGCGGTGCCAAAAACGCTGCCTATTCATGCATTGATTTAATGCGGATTGAGTCGCAACTGCAGGCGGTGAAAGTCTTGCAAGCGCAAGCCGCACAAGTAGTATCAGATATTTCAGTTAAATAACTGTAATTATTGTATTTATATTATATTCAATCTTCATATTGCTGTGTTGTGAAGGGCAGTGCTCCATGCTATTGCCCGCGCCCCAGTCTCGGATAAGGTGACGTTTGGGTAACAGCCGGGGAAACAATATGGTTGGACCGCAAGCAGACGATTTCGGTCATAGCGACCAGGATCACCATCACAGCCATGCCCCAAAAGGGTCGCTGCTGGCATTATGCGTGGGCACGATAGGCGTTGTCTTTGGCGACATCGGCACCAGTCCGATTTACGCGTTCCGTGAAACCTTTGCCGGCCACCACCCGATAACCCCTGATCCGATGCACATCAAAGGTGTGTTGAGCCTTGTGTTCTGGTCAATGATGATCGTGGTGACGTTCAAATATGTCTTCACCATCATGAAAGCCGACAATAAGGGTGAGGGCGGAAGCCTTGCCCTTTTGGCGCTCATTAACCGGCAGACAGCTGGCGCGAAATGGACCGCGCCTTTTGTCATGCTCGGGGTGTTTGCAACCGCGCTATTCTATGGCGATTCCATGATTACACCTGCCATGTCGATCTTGTCGGCAGCCGAAGGTCTAAAATATGTGAACGAAGGCTTCAGCGCATGGATATTGCCGATATCGGTTGTGATTATCGGCGCGCTATTTGCATTTCAGTCACGCGGGACTGCGAAAGTAGGGGCTTGGTTTGGGCCGATCATGCTGCTCTATTTTACAACATTGGCGGGCTTGGGGCTGATGCATCTGACTAAGATGCCGATGATCATCTTCGACGTATTGAACCCCATGAATGCGTTCTATTTTTTCTATATTGATGGGTTTCGGGCCTTTGTAGCGATGGGGACGGTTGTTCTTGCTGTGACGGGTGCGGAGGCGCTTTACGCCGATATGGGCCATTTCGGGCGACGGCCCATTAAGTTTAGCTGGCTGTTCTTCGTACTGCCTGCGCTGATGCTCAATTATATGGGGCAGGGGGCAATGATATTGTCCATGACACCCGAAGAGGCACAGGTTGCCATTCGCGACCCGTTCTTCCTTATGGTGCCAGAATTGATCAGCACGCCCGTCATTTTCCTTACGATTATGGCGGCTATCATTGCAAGCCAGGCCGTCATTTCCGGCGCGTTTTCGTTGACGCAGCAGGCAATTCAGTTGGGCTTTATGCCACGCCTCAGCATATTACACACCAGCGAGAAAGCGGCTGGGCAGATTTATATTCCGGCGATTAACTGGGGCCTCGCGGTGATGGTTTTGCTGCTGGTTTTGTTCTTCCAGTCATCGTCCAACCTTGCTGCTGCTTATGGTATCGCGGTGACGGGCGCGATGTTCATCGACACCTGCCTGATTGCGGTCGTCTTGCTGTCGCTGTGGAAATGGCCAAAGTGGAAAGCGCTGCCCATCCTCGCTTTATTCTTCATCGTCGACTTTGCCTATTTGGGCGCCAATTTGTTGAAGGTGCCATCGGGAGGATGGGTGCCTTTGGTCATTGGCTTAGTTATCTTCACCTTATTGACGACGTGGTCTCGTGGCCGCGCTTTGATGCGCGAGCGCATGGCAGAAAGCACGATGCCCATGGAGATTTTCATAAAGTCTGCCGCCAATAGCGCGACACGTGTTCAAGGCACGGCGATATTTATGGCATCGGCAGCCAGTGGCGTGCCCTCGGCTTTGCTGCATAACATCAAGCACAACCGTATTTTGCATGAACGCGTCATCATCCTGACCGTGCAGATCGAGGATATGCCTTATGTCGTTAGCTCTGACCGTATAATCTGTAAGGATTTGGGTGAAGGTTTTTACCGCGTAAAAATGCGCTTTGGCTTTTTGGAAGAAACCAATGTGCCTGCGACCCTCGATTTGGTTGATTTGTGCGGTCCCAAATTTGACATGATGCACACCAGCTTTTTCCTATCGCGTCAGACATTGATCGCATCCAAAATGCCCGGCATGGCGATATGGCGGGAAAAGATATTTGCGTGGATGTTGCGCAATGCCGCCAATGCTATGGAATTTTTCAAATTGCCAAGCAATCGCGTAGTCGAATTGGGTAGCCAAGTTGAAATCTGATCTGCCTTAGTTTTCGTAACTAAATAACCGCAACGTGATTTAAGACTGGACGAATGTTGCTCGATATGGCTATCGCCATCATGTTATGAAATCGCGCAACGCCCTTTCGCTTCTCCTACTACGACTTACACGCCCTTAGGCGTGCCTGTTTTGCCGACCATGTTCGGCACCCGCCTAAGGGCTTTTCCACCGCCAATTTTAGCCCCCAAGCCGGGCGTCTCAGCGAAGTTGCCATATCATGATGCTTTCCGACCCATCGCGTAAATATCGACCTTTCCCCCAAGTAGATCTGCCCGACCGCATTTGGCCGACGCGGACCATAGAAAGAGCGCCGCGCTGGCTTTCGACTGACCTACGCGATGGTAACCAAGCGCTCATCGACCCCATGGGAACGGAAAAAAAGAAGCGCTTTTTTGACCTGCTGCTGAAGGTTGGCGTAAAAGAAATTGAGGTTGGCTTCCCAAGCTCCGGCGCTACCGATTTCGATTTCATTCGCGGGCTCGTCGACAGCGGGAGTATTCCGGATGATGTTACAATCCAAAGCTTGACGCAGTCGCGGCGTGACCTGATTGAAAAAACGTTCGAGAGCATGGCGGGCGCGCCGCGGGCAATCGTTCATCTCTACAATGCGGTCAGCCCTGCGTGGCGCGATATCGTCTTCAACCTCGACAAAGCCGGCGTAAAGGCGATAGCTATCGAAGGCGCGCATATCCTGAAAGAGCAAGCGGCGAAATATCCGCAAACCGATTGGCATTTTGAATATAGCCCCGAAACATTCTCGACGGCGGAGCTCGAATTTAGCCTTGAGGTGTGCGAGGCTGTTATGGATGTGTTGCAGCCCACCGCGGCAAAACCGCTGATCCTCAATTTGCCAGCGACGATTGAGGCCGCCATGCCCAATGTCTATGCTGATCAAATCGAATGGATGTGCCGCAATGTTAGCGCGCGGGATCATGTCGTCATCAGCCTGCATCCCCACAACGACCGGGGTAGTGGCATCGCCGCTGCCGAATTGGGCTTGCTGGCAGGCGGAGACCGCATTGAAGGTTGCTTGTTCGGCAATGGTGAGCGCACCGGCAATGTCGATTTGGTGACGCTGGCGCTGAACATGTATACGCAAGGGCTGCACCCTGGCCTCGATTTCAGTGACATTGACGAGGTCATTCAGACCGTTGAATATTGCAACCAGTTGCCCGTGCACCCGCGCCATCCCTATGCCGGCGAATTGGTATTCACCGCCTTTTCAGGATCGCATCAGGACGCGATTAAAAAAGGGTTTGCGGCGCATGAACGGCAAAATGACGAGATTTGGCGGGTGCCCTATTTGCCAATCGATCCCGCCGATTTGGGTCGCAGTTACGAAGCCGTCATCCGCGTGAATTCGCAAAGCGGCAAGGGCGGTGTCGCTTGGGTAATCGAGCAGGACCAGGGTTTGAAGTTGCCGAAACGGATGCAGGCGAATTTTTCAATCACCGTGCAGCTATTGTCGGACACAACGGGGCGGGAGCTGACAAGTGCTGACATTTGGGAGGCGTTTGAAAAGCGCTATCATCTAAAGGGTGATGGCCGGTTCCGGTTAATTGATTTCCACGAAACCCAAAGCCAGCGGCAAAAGGACGAGCGCATCTTTGCGGGCAATATCCGCATCGATGGTGTCGAACAAAGCGTCAGCGGACGGGGTAACGGCCTGATTTCTAGCCTTGCCAACGCATTGCAAGACGCGCTGGGCGGTTCGCTGGATATCATCGACTATAGCGAGCACGCTATTGGCCATGGCACTGATGCCCGCGCCGCTGCCTATGTCGAATGCCGCGTTGGCGACGGACCTATATTATTTGGCGTCGGCATCAGTCGGGATGTGGCTACAGCGTCCGTTAGAGCAATCCTGAGCGCTGCTAACGGGGCTTAATGTCTATGTGCGCTGGAGGGTTCGGGTCGCCTTCACCTGAACTTATACCTGGCATTGGGCGCGATAATGCGCGCGCATTGCAGCACCTTACCTTACGGAACAGCGCGTTCAAAAAGGTGGGTTTGACAGCCGCGACGCGCTGTGGCTAACCGACGCGTAACTGATGAATTAACAAGGGATTCGACGCATGGCACTTCCGGCAATTTTCGATAATCTTCGGCTTCCAGTGATCGGCTCTCCGCTGTTCATCGTGTCTGGGCCCGAACTGGTGATCGCCCAGTGTAAGGCCGGTGTAGTTGGGTCGTTTCCGGCGCTCAATGCACGCCCTGCAAGCCAGTTGGACGAATGGCTGCATCAGATTACCGAAGAGTTGGCGGCACATAATCGCGACAATCCTGATCGTCCCGCTGCGCCTTATGCGGTGAACCAGATTGTCCATAAGTCTAATAACCGGTTGCAGGAGGATATTGCCATTTGTGCCAAATGGCAGGTCCCAATCACCATCACATCACTCGGCGCGCAGGAAGAATTGAACAAAGCCGTGCATAGCTGGGGCGGGATTGCGTTGCATGACGTCATCAATGACCGGTTCGCCCGCAAGGCGATTGAGAAGGGCGCCGATGGCCTTATTCCCGTTGCGGCTGGCGCTGGCGGGCATGCCGGCGTGACGTCGCCTTTCGCGTTGATGCGCGAAATCCGCGAATGGTTTGATGGACCAGTGGCTCTGTCCGGTTCCATCGCGCATGGTGCCTCCGTCCTCGCGGCGCAGGCCATGGGCGCAGACTTTGGCTATATCGGCAGCGCGTTCATCGCAACAAAGGAAGCGAACGCGGTTGACGGTTACAAAGAGAATATCGTGGAGGCAAAGGCCGCCGACATCGTTTATTCCGACCTATTCACGGGCGTCAGCGGCAATTATCTACGCCAGTCCATCGAGAAGGCAGGAATGGACCCCGACAACCTTCCCCAAGGCGATATTTCCACTATGGACTTCGGTTCCGGCGGCAACAGTGAAGCCAAGGCGTGGAAAGACATTTGGGGTTCGGGCCAAGGTATTGGCGCGGTTAAAGCTGTCAAAACCGTTGCTGAATTCGTTGACCAGCTTGAGGCCGAATATCGCGCAGCGAAAGCCAGCCTTGACGCACGCTATTTGGGGTAATCGCGCTTCGGTAATTGAGCGTACAGACCATGCCCCCCGATCAAGTCGGGGGTAACATGTGTCGTTGATTTCCTAGAGCTTTAGCTGGCCTTTTCAAACGCGACGCTGATGTCCAACGTTACATCATCCGAAATCATCGGAACGGCATAGCTAATGCCGAATGCGCTGCGCTTGATGACCGACGTTGCATGAAAACCGACGGTGGCTTTCTTGTTGAACGGATTATTGCCGGCGCCTGAAAATGTGGCGTCCAGAACGACTGGCTTAGTGACACCGTTCAGCGTGAGGTCGCCCGTGATTTTGGCGGTGGTGCCCTTCGCAACGACGCTGGTTGAAACAAACTTGGCATCGGCTGGGGCAGGGCCGAAAAAGTCGGCCTTGCCGCCGTCCTTGCCAGCGCGCAGCAAATGGCCCGTCAGGCCAGCACTTGCCGTTGTGACTTTGCTGACAGGAATAGTGATGTCGACCTTGGCAGCATTTGGATTGGCGGGATCAAGCATCAGCGTCCCGGTGGCGTCTCCAAAAATGCCAAAATAATCGTTGAAGCCAAAATGGCTCACGCGCCAGCCGATCAATGTATGGCTGGGGTCTGTGTTATAGGTTCCAGCGGTGACGCGGGCGACGTCCATTGTTCCTGGCATTTGTGGCGCGCTTTGCGCGATCAAAGGCACAGCGAACAAGAGGGGGAGGGCACATAAAAGCTTACGCATGAGACTGCTCCTGACAGTAAAAAGGGGAAGCATCAGTGTCGATGCCTCCCCTAAAACTGTCAAGCTAGGAAAAAGGGTTCAGTTTTTCGCCTGATCCACCAATTTATTCTTGGCAATCCAAGGCATCATCGCGCGCAGCTTTGCGCCAGTTGCCTCGATAGGATGTGCCGCAGCGGCTTTGCGTGCAGCCTTCAACTCTGGCTGTCCAGCGCGGTTATCGAGCACGAAATTCTTGACGAAACGACCGGACTGGATGTCAGCAAGCACCCGCTTCATTTCCGCCTTGGTTTCGTCGGTGATGATGCGCGGACCCGTGGTGATGTCACCATATTCTGCGGTATTCGAAATCGAATAGCGCATGTTGGCAATGCCGCCTTCATAGAGAAGGTCTACAATCAGCTTGGTTTCGTGCAAGCATTCGAAATAGGCCATTTCTGGCGCATAGCCCGCTTCGGTCAATGTCTCGAAACCAGCCTGAATGAGGTGTGTGATACCGCCGCACAAAACGGCCTGTTCACCGAACAAATCGGTTTCGCACTCTTCACGGAAGTTGGTTTCGATTATGCCGCTGCGTCCGCCGCCTACGCCGCTGGCATACGCTAGAGCGATGTCATGTGCGTTACCGCTGGAATTCTGCGCAACTGCGATCAGGCACGGCACGCCGCCACCCTTTTGATATTCGCTGCGCACGGTGTGACCGGGGCCCTTTGGCGCGATCATGATGACGTCAATGTCAGCACGCGGCTCAATCAGGCCGAAATGGATGTTGAGGCCATGGGCAAAGGCCAAAGCCGCGCCGGGTTTCATGTTTGTGTGCAGATCATCGGCGTAAATTGCGGCCTGATGCTCATCAGGTGCCAACACCATGAGGATATCGGCCCAAGCGGCGGCGTCGGCATTTGCCAAAACCTTGAAACCAGCAGCTTCAGCCTTTTTGGCTGTTGCAGATCCTGCGCGCAGGGCAATCGCGACATCCGCTACGCCGCTGTCACGCAGATTTTGCGCATGGGCATGGCCTTGGCTACCATAGCCTACAATCGCGACCTTTTTGTCTTTGATAAGGCCCAAGTCGCAATCGGCGTCATAATATACTTTCATTCTTCCGTCCTTCTTCGTTGCCGTCACCCTGAACGTTTTTCAGGGTCTTACTTTCAACGGCGTATTTTCAAAATCCTGAAACGCAACGCCTGTTGTTCAAACGCCTTCAGGATGACGATTTCGTAGTTAACTGACTCCAGCACCCCGCATCAGGCCAACAATCCCGGTCCGGCCCACTTCGACCAGCCCAACTTCGCGCATCAACGTTACAAACGTGTCGATCTTGTCAGGGCCACCTGTGATTTCAAAAATGAAGCTGCTGACCGTGGCGTCGATGACGCGTGCGCGGTAAATGTCGGCAAGGCGCATCGCCTCGACCCGCTGATCGCCGGTGCCGCTGAC
>JAIOYN010000072.1 GCA_021741065.1 Sphingomonadaceae bacterium
TCGGCTCAGACGGACAGCACGCGTTTGTTAGATGCGGTTGACGGCGAGACCAGCTGCGTCGTGGTGCAATATCCCGACATATTGGGGCGGATCGAAGATCTGTCTGCCATTGCTGCCAAGGCGCATGCACATGGGGCGTTGTTGATTGCGGTCGTGACGGAGCCCGTTGCCTTGGGCGCGATCAAAGCACCCGGAGACATGGGCGCGGACATCGTTGTGGGTGAGGGGCAGTCGCTTGGCGTCGGCCTGCAATTTGGCGGGCCTTATGTTGGACTGTTTGCGTGCAAGGAAAAGTTCGTCCGCCAGATGCCCGGTCGTTTATGCGGGGAGACTGTCGACGCGCAAGGCAAGCGCGGCTTCGTCCTGACATTGTCCACACGTGAACAGCATATTCGCCGTGAAAAGGCGACGTCGAATATCTGCACCAATTCCGGTCTTTGCGCCTTGGCTTTCAGTGTGCATCTAACCCTTTTGGGGGAAAAAGGATTGCGCGGATTAGCGCAGCTGAACCACGCACTTGCGGTGCAAGCTGCGGATCGGTTTACCCAAATTCCTGGTGTCGAATTGGTCAATGATAGCTTCTTCAACGAATTCACGTTGAAGTTACCCAAAGAAGCGCAACCCGTTGTGCGTACGCTCGCTGACCAAAAAATACTTGGCGGCGTGTCGCTGGGGCGGCTTTACCCCGACGCCAATGCGCTGGCCAATGGTCTGCTTGTCGCGGTCACGGAAACCGCAACGAGCGCGGATGTCGAAGCATTCGCCGCCGCTTTGCAGGAGATTTTGGCATGAGCAGCATCAACCAAAGCGGATGGAAGCCCGAAATGGGCAGCGCGAGCGACAGCGCCCCTGCAACCTACACAGGTAACAAGGCGTTAATGCTGGAAGAGGCGTTGATTTTCGAAATTGGCACCCCGGGAACAACGGGCGTTGATCTCGCCGATGCACCGCAGGTCGCCGCGCGTCTTGGTAATCTGGAACGGCACCGCGACATTGGCCTTCCCGGCCTGTCGGAGCCTGAGACGGTGCGCCATTATACGCGCCTCAGCCGACAGAATTACGCGATTGACCTCGGTTTCTTCCCGCTCGGTAGCTGCACAATGAAACACAACCCACGCCTGAATGAAAAGGTCGCGCGCATGGCCGGCTTTGCCGATGTCCATCCGTTGCAGCCGGTCGAGACTGTCCAAGGCGCATTGGCGGTTATCAATGAACTGGCGGTGTGGCTGATCCAGCTTACGGGTATGCATGGGGTCGCAATGACTCCGAAGGCAGGCGCGCATGGTGAATTGTGCGGTATATTATGTATCAAGGCGGCACTGGCGGCACGCGGCGACCCGCGCAGTATCATCCTTGTCCCTGAAAGTGCGCATGGGACCAACCCGGCCACGGCGGCTTTTGCCGGCTTTTCGGTCGAGAATATCCCGGCAACCGCAGAGGGCCGCGTTGATCTGGCCGCGTTGAAGGCACGGCTTGGGCCTGATGTGGCCGGGGTGATGATCACGAACCCCAACACATGCGGCCTGTTTGAACGGGACATGAGAGCTATTTCCGACGCCGTCCACGCGGCAGGTGGCTATGTTTATTGCGACGGCGCGAATTTCAACGCCATTGTTGGCCGCGTCCGTCCCGGCGATTTGGGCATCGATGCCATGCACATCAATTTGCACAAGACCTTTTCAACCCCACATGGCGGCGGCGGACCAGGCTCGGGGCCAGTGGTGTTGTCCAAGGCGCTTTCGCCCTTCGGTCCCTTGCCCTTTACCGAACGCCATGCGGACGGCCATTATACCCTTGTCGAAGAAGAGACGGCCGGTGAACGCCATCCGCAAAGCATTGGCCGTATGACGGCGTTCCACGGCCAAATGGGTATGTTCACCCGTGCGTTGGCGTATATCATGTCGCATGGTGCAGATGGCCTGCGCCAAGTGGCGGAAGATGCCGTGCTGAACGCCAATTACATCTTGCGCAGCTTGGAGGGTGTGCTTGAGGCGCCATTTGCCCATAGCGGCCCTTGCATGCATGAAGCTTTGTTCAGCGATAATGGCTTGGCAGAAGGCTTTTCCACGCTCGACATTGCCAAAGGCCTGATCGACGAAGGCTATCATCCCATGACAGTGTATTTCCCGCTTGTGGTCCATGGTGCGATGTTGATCGAGCCAACGGAGACCGAAAGCAAGGCAACTCTGGACCAGTTCATTGGCGCGTTGCGATCCGTGGTAGAACGAGCCAAGGTCGGTGATCCTTCGCTAAAGTCCGCGCCGCATCATGCACCGCGCCGTCGGCTTGATGAAACCCAAGCTGCGCGCAAGCCCGTGTTGGTTTGGCGCGAACCCGAACAGGCGGTTGCGGCAGAATGAGCGGACCGCAACCGTTCATCTTCGAAAGCGGCCCGGACGTAAAACGCCACGCCCCAGCGACCGAACGCAACCGAGATGTGATTGCGAAGAAATTGGCGCGCGTGCTTCCGGCGGAGGGCCTTGTGCTGGAAGTGGCGAGCGGGACCGGCGAACATGCTGTGCACTTTGCAAGGTGCTTTCCGGGGCTGATTTGGCAGCCTAGCGACCCGGATCCTATCGCTATTGCATCAATTAACGCGTGGCGCGGGGACTCCAATCTGTCCAACATGCGGCCCGCGATGCCGCTCGACGCGTCGGCAGATTGGCCAATATCCCAAGCGGATGCGGTCATTTGCATCAACATGACGCATATCAGTCCATGGGCGGCCACCTTGGGTCTACTACGCAACGCGGCGCGTGTATTGCCGCCGTCTGCCGTGCTTTTCATTTACGGACCCTACAACCAAAGTGGCGTCCCGCTAGCCGACAGCAACGCGGCGTTCGATGTATCGTTGCGGCAACAAAACCCCGAATGGGGCCTGCGCTATGTCGAGGATATTGTAGAAGAAGCGGACAAACTTGGGTTACGCCTTAATCAAGTCATCGCTATGCCAGCGAACAATCTGTCGTTGATTTTTCGCGCTTAGCCGTGCGCAAATCACATTATTGACATGCCGCGATAATCTCTCAACACATTGCATCAGGCCTCTGCAAAAAACGGCCAGTGCTAGGAGAGAATGATATGGCCGTTGCAAGCTACGACATACTGAGCTTTGATCGTTTTTTAACGCACTGGGCGGCGGAACGGCCGGACTGGGCCGCGCTCTCGCAAGACGACCGCCACTTTACGTATGGCCAGTTGGAGGAGCGCACCGCAAAAATCGTCGCGATGCTGCTTGGGTTAGGCTTGAAAAAGGGCGACCGGATTGCCTGGATTGGCAAGAACAGCGATTTATACTTTGCACTTTTTTACGGAGCGGCACGGATAGGTATCGTGATGGTCCCCGTCGGATGGCGTCTTGCGCCTGCCGAATGGGCCTATATCGCCAAAGACACTGGCGCGCGCGTGCTCTTTGCAGGCCAGGAGTTTGAGGCGGGTGTTCGCGCGTTGGGCGATCAGACAGAAACCGTCGAGCGCGTGATTAGCGAGGGCGACGCTCGGCGATTGATCGCGGAGTCGCCCCGCATCGCATTTGAATCGGCTGGCCCCGATGATGCCGTGCTGCAACTGTATACATCCGGCACGACAGGGAACCCCAAAGGTGCTGTGCTATCCAACCGCAACCTATTTGCACTGCGCAGGCAATCAGCTGGAGAGGAACATGCCTATAGCAAATGGGAAGATGATGAGGTCGTCCTCATCGCCATGCCTTGCGCGCATATTGGCGGAACTGGACTTGGCATCATGGCCATGGCGTCAGGTCTGCCCGCGCTTGTACAGGCGGAGTTCTCGCCAGATTCCGTTTTTGATGGTATTGAGAAGGGCGGGGCAACCAGGCTTTTCATCGTCCCCGCCGCTTTGCAGATGATGGTCAACCACCCGCGTTGCTGCAACGTAGATTATAGCCGCCTTAAATATATCCTCTACGGCGCAGCGCCCATTCCGCTTGAGCTGTTGCGCCAATGCTTGGATGTGTTCAGCGCCGAATTCATCCAGGTCTATGGCATGACAGAAACAACTGGTACCATCTGCATGTTGCCGCCGGAGGATCATGATCCCAATGGGAACAAACGCATGCGTTCGGCTGGAAAACCACTTCCTGGCGTCGAATTGCGCGTGGTGGATGGTGCCGGGAAGGATGTTCCGGTGGGCGAAGTGGGTGAGATTTGGACGCGGTCGTCGAACAATATGATTGGCTATTGGAATTTACCCGACGCGACGAAAGGCACTGTTGCCGACGGGGGCTGGATTAAAACCGGTGATGCCGGACATCTGGATGAAGATGGATATATGTATATCCACGACCGCGTGAAAGACATGATCATCACGGGCGGCGAAAATGTCTATCCCGCGGAGGTCGAAAGCGCGATTTACGGACATCCCGATATATTGGAGGTCGCGGTGATTGGCGTGCCGGACGCCAAATGGGGGGAAGCGGTGAAGGTGGTATGCGTTCCCAAACCCGGCGCACAAATTGACCCCGAAAGCGTCATTGGTTGGGCGCGTGAACGCATTGCCGGCTTTAAGGTGCCGCGTTCGGTTGACATCATTGCGGCGTTGCCACGCAATGCCTCGGGCAAAATCCTCCGCAAGGATTTACGCGCGCCATATTGGGCTGGTTTTGAACGGCAGGTTAACTAACGCCGCTCAGAATGTAACTCAGCGCCCCACGCTAACATATGTAAACCCTGCAGCCGCTGTATCTTCAGGGCGGTAGATGTTGCGTAAATCTACAAGCACATCGCCCGCCATGGCGGCGTGCAGTTTCTTCAGGTCAAGCGCGCGATAGGCGTCCCATTCGGTAATTAAGGCTACCGCATGTGCATCTTGTGCGGCATCATAAGCGCTGTCGGCCATGATGACATCGGGCAGGATCTTCGCGGCTTCTTCCATACCTTCGGGATCATGCGCGTGCACGATTGCGCCCGCGTCGAGCAAGGTTTGAACAATTGCAATGGACGGCGCATCGCGCATATCGTCGGTATTGGGCTTAAATGTCAGGCCAAGCAGGCCAATCTTCAGGCCGCGCACATCGCCGCCCAGCGCCGTGATGATCTTGCGCCCCATAGCACGCTTTCTAAGGTCATTTGCCTGCACGACAGCCTCGACTATCCGAACAGGTGTTTCATGGTCCTGCGCGGTCTTGAGGAGCGCCAGAGTGTCCTTTGGAAAGCAGCTGCCGCCATAGCCTGGGCCAGCATGCAGAAACTTAGACCCTATACGGTTATCGAGACCAATGCCGCGCGACACATCTTGTACGTTCGCACCCAATTTTTCGCAGAGATCCGCCATTTCATTAATGAAGGTGATCTTCGTCGCCAAAAATGCGTTGGCGGCATATTTTATGAGTTCCGACGAACGGCGGCTGGTGAATAACAAGGGCGATTCGTTGAGGAAGAGCGGACGATACACCGCGCGCATAACATCACGGGCCCATTCGACATCGCTGCCGACAACAATGCGGTCTGGGCGCTTAAAGTCACCAATGGCAGCACCTTCGCGCAAGAATTCGGGGTTGGACACCACCGCAAAGTCGAGATCGGGGTTGGTTTCGCGGATGATCCGTTCGACTTCGTCGCCCGTGCCGACTGGAACAGTCGATTTAGTCACAACAACCGTGCGCGGGTCGATTGCGCGCGCCAGTTCCTCGGCAGCAGCATAGACATAGCTTAAGTCCGCATGGCCATCACCACGACGCGATGGCGTGCCCACGGCTATGAAAACCGCATCGCATCCTTTGACTGCCTCTGAAACGTCCGTGGAAAAGCTTAACCGGCCTGCATCGACATTGGCTTTGACAAGCGCGTCAAGGCCAGGCTCGTAAATCGGCATGATATTCGCCTTTAGGCGGGCAATCTTGGTCTCATCCTTGTCAACGCAGACAACGTCATGGCCGAAATCAGCAAAGCACGCGCCAGACACAAGGCCGACATAGCCCGAGCCAATCATCGCAATCTTCATCAGTTGTCCCTCGTAAAGGCTATATCCTAATGTGTGCGCCTTATGACGTTATTTGTGCGGGAACAAGTCTTGCGGTATTCTGTTCTCAAGCGAAGCCGAAACATTTCAGCATTAAAAAATGATAGCTGGGGGGTAGAAAAGAGCTATTGTTGGCGCGTATCCCAGATAATGTTTGCGATGCGCTGGCTGGCATGCCCATCCCCATAGGGATATTGGGACCGCGCCATCGCTGTATAAGCTGCGTCATCGTCCAAAAGAGCGAACATTTCCGACACGATGCGTTGTTTATCCGTACCAACGAGTTTCGCACTGCCCATGAGAACACCTTCTGGACGCTCGGTCGTGTCGCGCAGCACCAGTACCGGTTTTCCGAGCGCGGGCGCCTCCTCCTGAACACCGCCGCTGTCGGTCAAAATGATATGGCTGATCGATAACAGATGCGCAAAGCTCGGATAATTCAGCGGTTCAATCATGGCGACATTGGGTAAGTCCCCCAAAGTCGCATTCATGGCCGCACGGACTTGCGGGTTCATATGGACAGGGAAAATACATGCCACGTCGTCACGCGCGGCGATGGCTTTTATGGCCGCAGCGATGTTCGCCATGCCCGTACCAAAATTCTCTCGACGGTGAGCGGTGATTCCAATGATTTTACGACCGCGAAACCGGGCCTCCAGCGGTGCAAGGTCAATAATGAGCGAGGGATCGCGGACGATCTGCTTTAAGACCCAGTGCAGCGCATCTATGACGGTATTGCCAGTTACAAAGACACGATCGGCAGGAATAGATTCTGCCCGTAAAGCGGCAGCGGAGGTCTCAGTCACGGCGAAATGCTGGCTGGCAATATTGCCGATAATCTTACGGTTCACTTCTTCGGGCCATGGTTGATAAATATCATGGCTGCGCAATCCCGCTTCGATGTGGCTAACCGGAATTTTGCGATAATAAGCGGCAAGCGCACCGACCATAGCGGTTACGGTATCGCCTTGAACGATGACGCGATCGGGTTTCGCGTTGTCCAGCACCACCCCAATTGTTTTCAGCAGGCGTGCCGTTAGCGTGTCAAGGGATTGTCCCGGACGCATGAGGTCGAGGTCATAATCTGGGATGATGCCGCTCATCGATAGCACTTGGTCCAGCATGTGCCGATGTTGCCCGCTGACCAGGACTTCGGTCACCATATCCGGATATTGCGACAACGCGTTTATAACTGGGAACAGTTTAACGGCCTCGGGCCGCGTACCGAAAATGACCAAATTCTTATACATCTATAACCCCTGCATCCTCGGCCTGGTCCAAGATTGCAGATAGTTATAACGTATTAAAAAATAATGAAATTTATCTTACTGGATGATCTGTCGCCTGGAACGCGCGCTATGATGACGGCGCTTCTTGTGCTTTCATTTCCTGTTCCAAGCGGCGGGATATCGCCTCTGGGGAGCCTGTATATTTGGCAAGACGCGCATAAATGAGCGGGATGAGTATAAGTGTTATGAAGGTCGCCAGTGTAACACCGAAAACAATCACGACACCGATGGCAGACCGCGCAGCGCCACCCGCTCCACTCGCAATAGCCAAGGGAATTGCCCCAAATACCGTGGCGATAGATGTCATCAGAATGGGCCGCAAACGACGGGTAGCGGCTTGCTGAACGGCTTCCAATATCTCCATGCCCTCGTCGCGCAACTGGTTGGCAAATTCGACGATCAGAATTCCGTTCTTTGCTGCTAGGCCGACAAGCATCACAATGCCAATCTGGCTATAGAGGTTCAATGTCATGCCCGTCAGCGCTAGGCCAATAATCCCACCCCCAACCGCCAATGGTACCGTCATAATGATGGTGACTGGGTGAACGAAGCTTTCAAACTGTGCGGCAAGCACGAGATATACGAGAAGGATGGTCAGTAAGAATACCAGCATGATTGAACCGCCGGTCTCCTTGAATGCCTGACTCTCACCGCGATACCCAACCGCCAGAACTTCGGGGGATGCAGCGGCTTGCTCTTCCAAAAAGGCCAAAGCCTCCCCCATGGAATAACCCGGCGCCAGCCCGCCCTGAAGCGTGATCGCGCGCAGCTTGTTGAAGCGACCCAAATCGCGCGCGCCCGCAGTTTCGGTATATTTGATGAGGTTGGCGAGCGACACCAAAGAGCCGTCGCGCGTTCGGAGCTGGATTGCTGCGAGGTTTTCGGGAGTGGCACGATCCGCTGCATCCGCTTGCACGATGACACGATATTCTTCGCCGCGATCCAAATAGGTCGATACCCGGCGTGAACCCAAAAGGGTTTGAAGCGCTTGGCTTACCTCCGCCACTGAGATTCCAAGGTCGCCCGCGCGGGTTGTATCGACCTGAATCTCCATTTGGGGTTTGGTTTCCTTATAGTCGGAATCCATATTCACAAGACCGGGATTTTCGCTTGCTGCGGCCAATATGCGGTCACGTGCAGTACTTAGTGACTCATAGGTTGAACCTGCAATCACGAAGTTTACAGGCTGACCACGCCCGCGTCCGATAGACGACCGTATCGAAGCATTGCCGCGAACTGCAGGTAACTCAGCGAGGATTTTGTTTATCTGCGCAACCACATCTTCGGTTTTTTCCGTGCGTTCTTCCCATGGTTTCAAAAAGACTAGGAATGTCCCGCTGTTGAAATCATCACTCGGTCCAAATCCACCAGGTGTTCGCTGAATGACCGACCGCACGGTTCCTTTGTCGATCAGCTTCACAATCGGTTCCGAAGCTTGAAGCATGAATTTGTCCATGGCTTCGTAACCAGTGCCTTCAGGCGCAGAAACACTTACGTTCAGATTGCCGACATCCTCGGCTGGCGCGAGTTCGGACTGTAATGTCGTAAAAAGAAAACCGGAAAACAGAAGAAACCCAAGCACGCCAAGCGAGGCTGCTAAAGGCTTTGCGATTACCCGCGAAAGCAGATTGGCATAACGCCTCTCAAGCCTCTGGAACTTGTCATCTACCCATTTTGCAACCCGCCCACGATCTTGTTTCTTCAAAAGCTTTGAACACAACATCGGCGCAAGGCTAAGCGCGATAAAACCCGAAAAGGCGACAGCTGCGATCATCGCGCCTGCCAATTCGCGGAACAGCAAGCCAGTCTGGCCAGCCAAAAACATGACAGGCACAAACACTGCGCAGACAACGACGGTGGTGGAAACGACGGCAAACGCCACTTGCCGCGTTCCGGTTACTGCCGCGACCAAAGGTGGGTCCCCTTTTTCAATGCGGTGATAGACGTTTTCAAGCACAACAATGGCGTCATCGACAACAAGGCCAATAGCTAACACCATTGCCAGTAGCGTCAGCAAGTTGATTGAGAATCCGAGGAACCAGAGGACGGCAAAAGTGGCGAGTAAGCAAATAGGTACCGTGACAGCGGGAATAATGGTCGCACGCCAGCTCCCCAAAAACAGGAAGATGACCAACACAACCAGCGCTGCTGCTTCGGCCAGAGTAACCCACACGCTGCTGATCGCCGTGCTGATGAACAGGGAATCATCGGAGCCTGCCGTGATTGTCATGCCCTGTGGCAGCGAAGGCTTTATTTGTTCGGCAAGTGCCTTTGCGCTTTCGGCTACGGCCAAGGTATTGGCGCCGGATTGGCGGACGATACCCATGCCCAAGGCAGACTCTCCATTTAAGCGAAACGCAGCATAAGGGTTTTCCGCACCCGTTTCGACCCGCGCCACATCACCCAGTCGGGTAAGTGATCCGTCCGTGCCACGCGCGACGATAAGCTGGCGAAATTCTGCTTCATCACCAAAGGGGCGGCTCACCCGAAGCGTGACATTTTGATCGGTCGATTCAAGTCGCCCAGCAGGCAGCTCAACATTCTGGCTGCGCAGGGCATTTTCAATGTCTATCGGTGTTAGGCCTAAAGCTGCCAAGCGATCCGGTTGAAGCCATATCCGCATTGAGGGTCGTGCTTCGCCGCCGATAAACACACGAGC
>JAIOYN010000006.1 GCA_021741065.1 Sphingomonadaceae bacterium
GACGCGATCTATGCCGCCGTGCGACTGATGTCCGCGTCGGCCAAGCTCGGCAAAAGCGTGGCCGAGTTGCGCAGCGAAATGCCGGAGATGATCAACACCCCCGAAATGCGTTTCCAAGTCGACGAGAGCCGCAAATTCGCCGTGATCGACGAAGTGTTGGCACGATTGTCGGCAGACGGCGCGGATGTGAACAACACCGACGGCGCGCGCGTCAATACGCCCGATGGCTGGTGGCTATTGCGCGCATCGAACACGCAAGACGTGCTCGTCGCCCGCGCCGAGGCATCTTCCGAAGAAGGTCTCGAACGGCTGATGGCGCAAATTGATGCGCAATTGGCGGCATCAGGGCTGGAACGCGGGGAAACTGTCGGGCATTAAGCTCGCCGTGAGTTTACCGCCCATCATTCTCAATTGGTTCGCCACGCGCGGGTGGCAGCCGCGACGGCATCAGTTGGAGATGCTCGACGCCGCAGTCGAGGGACGGCATGCCCTATTGGTGGCCGCGACGGGTGCGGGCAAGACGCTGGCCGGATTTTTGCCGAGCCTCAAGGATTTGATTGACGCCCCCTCCGACGGCTTACACACACTCTATATCTCCCCGCTGAAGGCATTGGCCACTGATGTGCGCCGCAATCTTCTAATCCCGATCGAGGAAATGGGCCTGCCGATCCGCGTTGAGGCGCGGACGGGCGACACACCGTCCGACCGCAAGGCGCGGCAGCGGGTCAAACCGCCGCATATATTGTTGACCACACCTGAATCTTTGTCGCTGCTGCTCAGCCATGAAGACAGCGTGCACATGTTCGCCACGCTGAAACGCGTCATTGTCGATGAGGTCCACGCCTTCGCCAATGGCAAACGCGGTGATCTGCTCAGCCTATCTCTCGCGCGGCTGCAGACATTGGCACCGGACATGCAACGTGTTGCCCTGTCTGCGACGGTGGCCGATCCCGATGACTATCGCGCATGGCTCGCGCCTTATGGCGACATGGATCAGGTCAGCTTGGTTGAAGGGGAGGCAGCGGCGGAGCCTGACCTGACAATCCTGTTACCAGATGGCCGCGTGCCATGGGCGGGGCATAGCGGGCAGCATGCGATACCGCAGCTCATCGACGAAATTGGCCGCAACAAAATCACGCTGATTTTCTGCAACACACGCTTCCTTGCCGAATTTATCTTCCAGAAATTATGGGACGCGAATGAAGCAAAATTTCCCATCGGCATTCATCATGGGTCGTTGTCGGTAGAGGCGCGGCGCAAGGTTGAGGGCGCAATGGCCGAGGGCAGATTGCGCGCCTTGGTCTGCACCGCCAGCCTCGATTTGGGTGTCGACTGGGGAAATGTCGACTGCGTCATCCAAATGGGTGCGCCCAAGGGATCGTCACGCCTGCTGCAGCGCATTGGCCGGTCCAACCACCGCATGGACGAACCCAGCAAGGCTATCCTTGTCCCCGGTAATCGTTTTGAATATCTGGAGGCTGAAGCCGCCTTTGACGCGGTGGCAGAGGGCGTCCGCGACGGTGAAACCTTCCGACCAGGCAGCTATGATGTGCTCGCACAGCATGTCATGGGGATCGCCTGCGCCGGACCCTTTGACGAAGCGGCGTTACTGGCCGAGGTCCAATCGGCATTACCCTATTCCGCTATCGATGCTGCAACCTTTGCGCGCGTCATCGCCTTTATCGCAACGGGCGGATATGCACTCAAAGCCTATGACCGCTTCAAGAAATTGGTCAAAGACCCCGATGGCCGGTGGCGCCTATCGCACCCGCAATTTGCTGCGCAGCATAGATTTAACGCGGGCATCATTGTCGATGCGCCGATGCTGGAAATCCGGTTCCGCAATGGTCGCAAATTGGGCAAGGTGGAGGAAGCTTTCGCCGCCACCTTAAGCCCCGGCAACTGCTTCACCTTTGCCGGCATGGCGCTTGAGGTTGAATCGATCAAGGACCTCGACCTCATCGTCCGCGCCGCGACCAAGCCTGCGACCAATATCCCTAGCTATATGGGTGCGCGCTTGCCCCTCACCACACATCTGGCTGAGCGTGTGCGGCAGATGCTGACCGACAGGCCGGGCTGGGCACGCTTTCCCGACGAAGTGCGCGAATGGTTGGAAATGCAGGCCTATCGCAGTCAAATGCCAAAGGCGGGGCAGTTGCTGGTCGAAACCTTCCCGCACGACAAACGCCATTATATGGTGGCCTATCCGTTCGAGGGGTGGAACGCGCACCAGTCGCTGGGCATGCTCATCACGCGGCGGATGGAGAGCCGTGGCCTCATGCCCATGGGCTTTGTCGCCAGCGATTATGCCTTGGGCGTATGGAGCCTCAAACCCATCACAGACCCACGGCCCTTATTTTCTGCAGACATATTGGCCGATGAATTTGTCGACTGGGTGGAATCAAGCTACTTGCTCAAACGGGCCTTTCGCGAAGTGGCTGTGATCAGCGGCCTTGTCGAACGGCAACATTCCGGCAAGCGCAAGACGGGCAGGCAGGTGACCTTTTCCACCGACCTGATTTACGATGTGCTGCGCAAATATGAACCCGACCATCTGCTGCTGGAGGCGGCATGGGCCGACGCGCGGACGCGATTGACCGATGTCGGGCGACTTGGCGATTTATTAGACCGCGCCGCCGATACGATGCTGCACGTCGACCTGCAGCGCGTCAGCCCGCTGGCGGTGCCGTTGCTGGTGATGATTGGTCGCGAAAGTGTGGCGCAGGGTTCGGTGGATGACGCTTTGTTGATGGAGGCAGAGAGCTTGGCCAGCGTGGCGATGACACCTTAAGCGCATAGAGATGGGGCCAGAGGGAACTGCGCACATCCGCTTGCAGTCGCGCACCACAATCCGCATAGCCTGCGGCGATGGCACATGATTTCGAATTTGGCGGGCAGACATTTGAGATAGCTGGCGAGGCGGCCTTATATTGGCGCGCGCAAGATGCGTTATTGGTGTCTGACCTGCATCTCGAAAAGGCCAGCGCCTTTGCTTTATTTGGCCAGATGCTGCCGCCTTATGACAGCGTATCGACGCTGCAGGATATTGCGGCGCTTTGCAGCAAATATAGCCCTGCCAGTATCATATCACTGGGTGACAATTTCCATGACGATGATGGTGAACACCGACTAGCCGAGGACGCTGCGGCATTATTGGTCGATTTGGCCCGCGCCACCGAATGGATTTGGATCACCGGAAACCATGACCGGGCGGTGTCGGGCATCTGGGGCGGCGAGGCATTGGACGAATTGACATTGTCGGGCATCACGCTTCGCCATGAGGCGAAGGCAGGCGACCCCTTTCCCGAAATCTCCGGCCATTTTCATCCCAAGTTCCGGCAGGTGCTGCGCGGGCGGATGGTGAAACGGCGTTGTTTTGTAAAAACCCCGCGCAAGATGATCATGCCCGCCTTTGGCGCGCTGACCGGCGGACTAGATGTGCAGGATGCTGCAATCATAAAGGCGTGCGACCTCAGCGCTGGCGAAGGGGTTGAGGCCTTAGTCGCCACAAAAAGCGGCTATGCGCGTTTTGCGTTAAACTACGCTGGGACGCTCACCAAATAAGGCGGTGCCGACGCGGACATAAGTCGCGCCCAGCATGATGGCAGTTTCAAAGTCATCGGACATGCCCATACTCAATTGTGCCAGACCATGCCGCGCGGACAGTTCGGCCAAAAGCGCAAAGAAGGGCGCCGCTTCGACCTCAGCGGGCGGAATGCACATGAGGCCAGCCACCGGAAGGCCCGCATCCTGCGCAGCCTTCAACAGGTCGGGAAGCTCCGTCACCGAGCAGCCGCCCTTTTGCTCTTCAGCGCCAATATTGACTTGCAGGAAGCAAGGCACTGCACGCCCCAACTTCTCCATCGCCTTGCCCAATGCCGTCACGAGCGACAGCCGATCAACCGAATGGATCATATCAAACAACGCAACCGCCTCTTCGGCTTTGTTGGATTGCAACTGGCCAATGAGGTGCAATTCAACCTCCGGATGCTGCTCCTTCAGTGCGGGCCATTTGCTCGCAGCCTCCTGCACACGGTTTTCCCCGAACAGCCTTTGGCCTTCCATGATGAGCGGTTCAATGTCTTGCGCCGACCGCGTTTTTGACACAGCGATAAGGTGGATATCCTCCCCCGGGCGTCGCGCCAATTTGGCGGCGGCGTTCATGCGCGCACGGATGGCCGTCAAACGGTCGGCGGATGTTTCTGGTGTCGCTTCCTGCATAACGCGTCGCTATAGGCAGTTGTATGCCGCGAAGCCACCCCTTGCCGAAAATCTGGCTCATGACCGATGCACGTTTTGGTGATGACCAACTGCGCGCTATTCAACAGCTGCCCGCGCGTTCAGGCGTGGTTTTCCGCCATTATCATTTCGCTACTCAACAACGTCGCGCATTGTTCGCTAAAGTGCTGCGGATTTGCCGGCGGCGCGGGCATTTATTGCTGTTGGCGGGCGATGAACGGACCGCTTTGCGCTGGCATGCCGACGGCTTTCATCAACGCAGTCGTGGCCACACAGGCTTGCTACACAGCGCGCCTGTTCACAATGCGCGCGAAATCGCAGAGGTAAAGCGATGCAGCGCCGACCTCTTATTCCTCTCCCCGCTTTTCGATACCAGCAGCCACCCCGGCGCACGTCCGCTAGGTCCCTTAATGTTTCAGCGGCTTGCAAAATTGGCCGAGCCAAGGCGCGTCATCGCCTTAGGTGGCATGACCCGTCAGAGCGCACATATGCTCGGGCCACGGACGATGCATGGCTGGGCGGCGATTGATGCTTTCAGGAAAAAGCCCGCTTAGAAGCGGATTTTGGTGCCGACATAGACAGCTTCGCTGTCCTTGCGATTGTCCGCCAAGGGAATGACGCGGTCATTCTCACTGGCGTAACGGACACCTGCGGTAACGTCGATCTTGCGGCTGATCGAGAAGCTGCCGCCAACATCCAACTTATAATCGCCCGAAGCCGCGCTACCGCGCGCAGGCGGAGCCATTTCTTTATTCTGGTCGAGTTTAATATTGGTGCTGAACTTGCTTGGCTTCTGTGCCGATTGATCAAGCCGGAAGCTGCCCTTGCCAACATCGCTTAGGGGCGCCTTTGCCGCGCGCACATGCGCCTTAGGCAAAGCAAAATCTTGCCAACCCTTGGACGCCGTCAAACGATAGTCGACAGCGGCTAAGCGAAGCCCCTTGCCCGCGCCCACTTCGCTGGGTGCGATGACATTGCGTATGGATACGGCGCCAGCGGTCAAACGCGAGTTCGCCCGCGCTGCAACGGTAATGGTGCGGTTGCGGCCTTCACCGGCGCTCGCAGGCGTGAAAGGGAAACGCGCAGTGGGCGCGATTTGCGTGGCGGAGAATTTTTGGGCAAGAACGCTGTCACCGCCAGCAGGCGTGAACATCGCGACCCAAGACGGCGCGACCAGTTGTTCCGGACCGGATGTCTTTGCGGCAAAGGCAGGGACAATCATCGGCGAAAGGGCAAACGACGCCGTCGCCAGCATCACTGCCGCAAAGGTCGCATATTTTCCTTTCTCTACACGCTTCACGTTCATTGCCTTTTATCGAGCGATTCTTTTTCGTTACATCAACCTTACGCCTCATTTCAGGGATTCAAAAGAGGTGTATTTTCAAAATCACGCCGATAACACGTTTTGCGTCCAGTTGTTGCATGATGTCCACAATCGCATAGCGCATGGAACCTGACTGCAGCATTAATTCCGCGCCGTTCAGCCGCCAGAAAGCTTGCCCCCGGCAGCAAGCCACGATAGAGGTTTCCGATATTCCATTGTTCAAGGACATTTTATGCGCACCACTCGCCTGGCACTCATCGTTGCGACCGGCAGCTTATTAAGTTTAGGCCTGCTTTCCGGCTGCGGCGGCAGGGAGCGTCCAAAGGCGGACCTCGCGGCCAGCCAGGTCACCAATATTGGCGTCAACAGCTATTTATGGCGCGCATCGCTTGATGCCTTGTCGTTCATGCCATTGCTGCAAACCGACTCATCGGGCGGCGTCATCGTCACCGATTGGTATGTAAATCCGCAAAGCCCTAGCGAGCGCGTAAAATTGACAATTTCGATCCTTGACCAAGACCTGCGCGCCGACGCTTTACGCGTGGCCGGCAGCCGCGAAGTCTCGCAAAATGGCCAGTGGGTCGCGGCACCATTGCGCGCAGCTACAGTGCAAAAGCTGGAAGCGGTGATTCTCACTAAGGCGCGCGACCTTCGTCGGTCTGCAATCACTGGGTAAATTCTATGTCCAATGTAGAGCGTTTTAACCCGCACGTCGCCGACGCGCGGTGGCAGAATATTTGGGAAGAACGCCACAGCTTTGTCGCGGATGACAATTCGCCCAAGCCCCGCGCTTATGTGCTCGAGATGTTTCCCTATCCGTCGGGCCGCATCCATATTGGCCATGTCCGCAATTACACGATGGGCGACGTTCTGGCGCGCTACAAGCGGATGACGGGGCATGAGGTGTTGCATCCCATGGGCTGGGATGCCTTTGGTATGCCCGCCGAAAATGCAGCGATGGAAAAGAATTTTCACCCCGGTGGTTGGACGCGCGACAATATCGCAAACATGAAGGCACAACTTAAACGACTTGGTTTCGCGATTGACTGGACGCGCGAGTTGGCGACCTGCGAGCCCGAATATTATGGACATGAACAGGCGCTGTTCCTGAAGCTATACGCCGCTGGCCTGGTTTATCGCAAGGAATCTGCCGTAAACTGGGACCCAGTCGACATGACCGTACTTGCCAATGAGCAAGTCATCGATGGCAAAGGCTGGCGCTCGGGCGCGCCCGTCGAGCGCCGCAAGCTGAGCCAGTGGTTCCTAAAAATCACCGACTTTGCCGATGAATTGCTGACGGGCCTTGGTTCGCTTGACCAATGGCCGGACAAGGTGCGGTTGATGCAGGAAAACTGGATCGGCAAATCGCAGGGCTTGAAATGCACCTTCCGTTTCCCAGGCGGCGATGGCGGCATTGACGTGTTTACAACACGGCCCGATACCATGTTTGGTGCAAGCTTTGTCGCCATTGCAGCCGACCACCCCGTCGCGCAAAAACTGGCCGCCAATGCGCCCGAATTGCAGGCGTTTATCGAGGAATGCCGCAAGGGCGGCACCACCGCCGCCGACATCGAAACCGCCGAAAAACGTGGGTTTCATGCGGGCCTGACCGTCGAGCATCCGCTCGATGCAAGCTGGCATTTGCCAGTCTATGTCGCGAATTTCGTACTCATGGACTATGGCACGGGCGCCGTCTTTGGCTGCCCCGCACATGACCAGCGCGACCTTGATTTTGCCCGCAAATATGATTTGCCCGTCACCCGCGTTGTCGCCGATGGTGATTTGACCGACAGTGCATTCGCAGGCGACGTCGCATTTACCGGTCCCGGCAATATTGTGAATTCCCATTGGATGAATGGCATGACGATTGATCAGGCCAAGGCCGATGTCATTGCACGCGCGCAGTTCGAAGGCTGGGGTATAGGCCAGACGCAATATCGCCTGCGCGACTGGGGCGTTTCGCGTCAGCGTTATTGGGGCACGCCCATTCCGATCATCCATTGCCAGAGCTGTGGCGCGGTACCCGTGCCCGATGACCAATTGCCGGTAACCTTACCCGAAGATGTCAGTTTCGACATTCCCGGCAACCCGCTGGATCGGCACCCGAGCTGGAGCAAAGTCGATTGCCCAAGCTGCGGACAGCCTGCGCGGCGCGAAACCGATACACTTGATACCTTTGTCGATTCCAGCTGGTATTTCATCCGCTTTGCTAGCCAACCACATGACAAGCCATTTGACCGCACCGTTGCGGAAAAATGGCTGCCGGTGGACCAATATATTGGCGGCGTCGAGCATGCGATTCTGCACTTGCTCTATGCCCGTTTTTGGACACGCGCATTGAGCCATATTGGCTTGATCGACGTGAAGGAGCCATTTGCGTCTTTGTTCACGCAAGGCATGGTCACGCACCAAACCTATCAAGACGAAAAGGGCAGTTGGTTGAGCCCCGATCAAGTGCGACGCGAAGGCGACATCTGGACCATCATCGATAGTGGCGCGCCTGCGGTTGCTGGCCGGATCGAGAAAATGTCCAAGTCCAAAAAGAATGTCGTCGATCCCGATGACATTGTGGATCAATATGGCGCAGATGCCGTGCGCTGGTTTATGCTGTCCGACAGCCCGCCCGAACGCGATCTGGAATGGTCGGAAGCGGGTATTGAAGGCTGTTGGCGCTTTGTACAGCGTCTGTGGCGCCTGACTTCGCAGGTCAGCGGCGCGGATGGCGTAGAAAAAGCCCTAGACCGCAAAACCCATCAGATAATCGCTGGCGTCGGCGCTGATATTGAGGCACTTGCCTTTAACAAGGCCGTGGCCAAGATTTACGATCTGGCCAACGCCATTGAGAAAGCAGCGCCTTCGGCTAGCCGCGATGCTGCCATCCGCACGATCCTATTGCTGTCATCACCTATGGTGCCACATTTGGCCGAAGAGGCCTGGACGCAGCTTGGCGCGGAACTGGACGGCGGCTTGATTGCGGACGCGGCATGGCCAGCGGTTGATCCGGCCCTGCTGGAAGAGGACGAGGTTACCATCGCCATCCAAGTCAGGGGCAAATTGCGTGACACGCTCACGGTTGCTAAGGGCTTGCCGCAATCCGAGTTGGAGGCGCTTGCGCTGGCCAGCGAAAAGGTTCAGGTTGCCATTGACGGCGGCGATATAAAGAAAATCATCGTCGTTCCCAACAGGCTGGTCAACATCGTCTTATGAACCGTTTCTTTGCCTCCGTGATGCTCGCTTTCCTTCTGCCAGCATGCAGCTTGCAGCCATTGTATAGCGGCGGGTCAAAAGGGGTGGTGGCGCATACATTGGGAACCATTAGCGTTGCGCCAATCGAGGGCAAAAATGGTTGGCTGATGCGCAATGCATTGACCGACCGGCTTGGCGCTCAAGACGGCAATTCTGCTCAGTTCCGCTTGGTTGTTGTTTTGGATGACCAAATTGAAGGTTTCGGGGTGCGTGCGGATGATACGGTCACGCGTGAACGCCGGACATTGCGTGCGCGCTATCAGCTGGTTTCGGTCGCGACGGGTGAAATTGTTCTGGATACGACAGCCGGTTCGGACGCGGGCATTGACGTCGTTAGCTCAGAATATGCAACGATCGCTGGCGAAAACAGTGCACTTGAGAACCTGACGCAAAAGGTTGCAGATCAGATTGTCACGCGGCTTTCCATTTACGCGCGCGGCGAATGAGCAACGCAAAAGAACGTAGCTTTATCAATGCCATCAGTGCCCGTTCTGATGTTCGGCTGTTTTTCATATTCGGGCAGGATGAATCGGCTGTAACCGATATTGCCGGACAAATGTCGGCGCAGTTAGCAGGCTCGGAACGCATTGATATCGACAGCGACCGTATCCGCAATGACCCTGCCTTATTGGCAGATGAGGCATCTGCCCTATCGCTGTTCGGCGACAAAAGACATATCCGCCTTAGTTTCCGCCGCGAAGAGGGCTTAGCCGCAGTCGAGAATTTGCTGGCGCTTGACGGCGACATAAGCCCAGTTATCGCAACCGCTGGGAATCTGACCAAGGCTAGCAAGTTACGGAAATTGCTGGAGGCGCATCCGCGCGCCATGGCCCACATTTGCTATCTACCCGAGGAGGGCGACGCCGCAGCGGCAGTCATAGCCTTTGCCGCCACAATGGGGTTGAAGATCGATCGGCCACTTGCCGCCCGTATTGCGCGCTACACAGGTCAAGACCGTAAGCTGGCGCAGGCCGAAATCGAAAAGCTGTCTTTATTTTATGATGCGTCACCGCAGCGGCCCGCCACGGTAGAAATTGCTGTATTCGAAGCTTTATCGGCGGAAACGGGTGAGGAAAACATCAACGGCCTCGTCCATGTCGTGATGGGCGGTGACTTGCGCGGCACGGGCCGCGAGCTAGCCGCTGCACGCGACATGGGTGTGGATGCCATTCGCATCATCCGCGCCATGCAGCGCCGCGCGACAATGCTCGCAGCGATGCGGACAAAAGTCGACAGTGGCGCCAATCCCGGCGCAGTGGTTAAGACAACGCGTTCGATATTCTGGAAAGATGCCGACAGCTACGCACAGCAGCTGATGCGCTGGCCATCAGTTCGGCTTGCAGGACTAAACAGCCATTTGCTTGAGGTGGAGTCAAAGTTGATGCACGTCCGCGACGGGCTTGCCGTGAACATATTGGAAGAAGAGCTTGTCCGCATTGCCCGTGCCGCAGCGCGCCGAGGCTAAGCACCGTGCGCGAGCACCTTGAACCACTTTGCTACTGTCCCCACATCATTCTCACGAAAGGTGCCTTTTCATGGAAAAAATTATCAAGTCAGATGCAGAATGGCGGGCAGAATTGGACCCCGTTCAATATCATGTTCTGCGCGAGGCTGGCACGGAACGTGCTTTTGCGGGCAAACTGACCGATGAAAAACGCGCAGGCGAATTTAGCTGCGCTGGCTGTGGAACTGCCTTGTTTGCTTCAGACACGAAATTTGACAGCGGCTCGGGTTGGCCAAGTTTTACCGCACCTGCAGATAATGATGCCGTCGAAGAACATCGCGATACATCGCACGGCATGGTCCGTATTGAAGTGCGCTGTGCCGCATGCGAGGGGCATTTGGGCCATGTCTTCCCTGATGGGCCCGGGCCGACAGGCCTACGTTACTGCATCAACAGCGCCGCGCTGGCATTCGATCCTGAATAACAACGCGCTTGTCGGCGATCACGGGACTGGGTAACACCCTATCATGGCAGGCGCAGGCAAGATTTCGAAAGAACGTGGCCCAATGGGAACATGGATACTCCGCCTCGTCAAAGCAGGAAGCATTGCCGCGTTGCTGGGTGTCATGGTTCTGGGCATTTTTGTCGCGATTGCACGTGGCGAAATTGATAGTTTTGAAGATCTGAAATCCTCCCCCAACGGGCAGATGATCCGCATACGTGCCGCGGACGGCACTGTCATTCAATCGCTTGGACCGAGTTTCGGACGCTGGCTGACCATCGACCAATTGCCGTCGGAAATGAAAGACGCGATGGTCGCCGTCGAAGATCGCCGATATTATATGCACCCCGGTGTCGACCCCATCGGCATTACACGGTCCGTATATGTGCGGACCGTTGAAGGTCGCTGGACGCAAGGTGGTTCGACCATCACGCAACAATTGGCGCGTAACATATATCTGAACAGCAACAAGGAGTTTGGCCGTAAAATTCGCGAGGTTATCCTTGCGTTGGCCATGGAAACCAAATTCTCGAAAGACCAGATCCTCGAACTCTATCTGAATAAAGTATATTTCGGTGGCGGCGCTTATGGGGTCGATGCCGCAAGTCGCCGCTTCTTTGACCATGGCGCCGAAGATATCAGTCTTGCCGAGGCCGCGATTATAGCAGGTCTTGTGAAGGCACCCTCACGCTATGCCCCCACGGCCGATGCGCAGGCCGCCTTGGACCGGGCGAAGGTGGTGGTTGAAGTGATGCAGGATGCAGGAATGATTACCCCAGCTGAAGCCGCTGGCGTCGAACTGTCCGGAGTGCGCTTGGCCGCTGAAACACCTCAAGACAGCGTGCGATATTTCACAGATTGGGTTTTGCCGCAGTTGGACGGCCTGATTGATGAAACTGAAAAGCCCATCGATATCTGGACGACGCTGGACCTTAAAATGCAGCGCGCCGCAACGGCAGCGATTGCGGCGAATGCCCCCAGCGGTGCCCAAGGCGCGTTGGTTTCAATTGACCGCGACGGCGCGGTGAAGGCGATGGTGGGCGGTACCGATTATGTTTCCAGCAATTATAACCGCGCGGTAACCGCGGTTCGCCAACCGGGCTCTGCCTGGAAGTTGTTCGTTTATCTCACCGCACTGGAAGCAGGCTACCGCCCCGAAGACATGGTGGAAGACAAGCCCGTCGAAATCGAAGGCTGGCAGCCTAAAAATAGCGGCGGCAATTTTGCTGGCCCGATTTCGCTGCGTACCGCTTTTGCCTATTCCAAAAACACAGTCGCTGCCCAAATCGGGCAAGACGTCGGCACCAGCAGCATCGCTGATATGGCCCGCAGGTTCGGGATCACCACCCCTGTCAACACGCAGCCATCAATGGTTCTGGGCACATCAGATACGCGCGTTATCGATATGACCCAGGCGTTCGCGGCAGTCGCAGCCGGTGGGCGCAGTGTCACCCCTTATGGCATTACAAAGGTCACGACGATTGACGGTGAACTTCTATATGCCGCGAAGCAAGCAAGCTCGGTCCAGTTGGTTGATGATTGGGTTGCAGGCGCAATGACCGATTTGTTGCAAAGCGCGGTCGCCACGGGCACTGGGCGGGCCGCAAATATTGGTCGGCCCGTCGCGGGCAAAACGGGGACAACGTCAAGCAACAAGGACGGATGGTTCCTGGGCTTCTCCAGCGGCCTTACAACGGCCGTTTGGATGGGTCGCGACGACGCTAGGCGGATTGGAGGCCTTGAAGGCGGACGCGCCCCTGCGCAAGCCTGGGCGGCCTATATGCGCGTCGCTGTTGCCGGACGTCCCGTTGAGAAATTCGCAACTGAGGTGACGTTCCCAGAGGCCCTTGAAGGTGAGGAGTCGTTGCTGGGCGGAGAAGAAATGCTGCTTTTCGATGAAAATGGCATGCCGATTGAAGGTGGCCCCGCAATGGAAGACCCCAATGTCGCGCCGGAGCCTGCGCCAGAGCCACTGGATGATGCCTTTATCGAAAGGGCCTTAAATGGTCGGCGCGATCAGTAACTAACGCCAGAAAAAGCGCATGGCGATCCGCGTTCACAGTTTCGTCCCGCAAAAACTTACAATGCGTGGCCAGTCCGGCTTTTCTTGGTTTCAAGATAATGGGCATTGTGTGGATTGGCGGCGATCTTAAGCGGTAGCCGCTCCGCGACCATGATGCCCGCCTTTTGCAAGCCGTCCACCTTTTCAGGATTATTGGTCAACAGGCGCACCTGTTCCACACCGAGCAATTCCAGCATCCGTGCCGCGACTGAAAAGTCGCGCGCATCAATGGCAAAACCCAATCTGGTATTGGCATCGACAGTATCAAACCCCTGATCCTGAAGCGCATAAGCGCGTAGTTTGTTGATCAAACCAATGCCGCGTCCCTCTTGTCGCAAATATAACAATATACCCCAATTTGCGTCCGAAATCTGTTGCAACGCTTCGTGCAATTGCGGTCCGCAGTCGCATTTCAGGCTGCCAAGAACATCACCCGTCAGACATTCACTGTGCAACCGAACGACTGGCGGGGAGGAATCGCGCTTACCCATCAGCAACGCCACATGATCGGACGCATCTACGGCTGTCCGGAATGCGACCATTTCGGCATGGGCATTGGCGGCAACGGGAAGCTTGGCACGCGCGGCTATGTGCAAGGCGCCGCTGTCATCAAAGGCGGCGACATCTTGCGGGCTAACGTAAACGGCGTTCTCGCCTGCATCAGCCAACACCAGAAAGGCTGGAAGCAAGCCAGCCAATCGCGCGAGTTCGATAGCGGCCGTCGCCGATGGCCCGTCATCCAATGGCAGCGCGGCAAAAGGTCCCTTCATCGGATAGGCAAGGTCAAGGCTTGGGTCAGCTAAGGCCAACGCGAGCCGCAAATCGAGATCGACGGGCGCCTTAATGAGCACCGGAAGGTCGCCATCGGCCGCAGCACGTTGGTTGGTTAGTTTCAGCGTTGCCGCACGGCCTGCCGAGAGCAATATCGCATTCGCGCCGAAAATATCCTGCGCCGTTTCGACCGCAAGGACAGTCAGCGCTTTGTCCAAATACCCGACCGTAACTGGCCAGCCACGACGCAGGGCATCAATCGCCATTGCTGCGCGGCGTGAGTCTCCCAACGCGGCGCCCGCCCCGATCAAAAGGTGAATTCCGTTACTATGGGCGCATGGTCGGATGGCTTGCCCCAGCCGCGCACATGCTTGTGGACGATATGCGCCTTTGCCTTTTCTTTCAGATCAGGGGTGATCCACATATGATCTAGTCTACGTCCGCGGTCGGACGTCTCCCAATCCTGCGCGCGATAGCTCCACCATGTATATAATTTCTTAGACGGATCGACAAAGTGCCGGGCAACATCGACCCAGTCTGCTGCAGCCTGAATTTCCGCCAGATGCTCAATTTCAATTTTTGTATGGCTGACGACATTGACCAATTGTTTGTGGCTCCAAACATCTTGCTCAAGCGGGGCAACGTTGAAGTCACCTGTGAGGATAGTCGGTTGGGTAACGTTACGCGACCATTCTGCCATACGCTTTAGGAAAGCTAGCTTCTGGCCGAATTTAGAGTTAACCTCGCTGTCGGGAACTTCGCCCCCAGCGGGAATATATACATTGTCGATCCGCAAGCCCTTGGCTGCGTCGATGTTTAACTCTGCGCCAACATGGCGCGCCTCACCATTGGCCTGCCAATCCTCAACCCGGCGGTTGATCAACGGCAGTTTGCTGACGATTGCGACGCCGTGATGCATGGGCATGCCGTTAACGACAAAATGGCGATAACCCAATTGCCGGAACAACCCTTCCGGAAACAGGCTGTCGATGACTTTGGTTTCCTGAAGGCATAAAACGTCTGGCGCTTCTTCCTTCAAATAGCGTTCGACAATGTCAATACGGGCGCGGACTGAGTTTATATTCCACGAGGCGATGCGAATGGTCTGGGACATAAGACAAAAGCCCTAGATGCCTGAAGCGTCAGGGGCAAGCCGGTGAAGACATTTGTGTCAAAAAAGCAAAGCCCCCATCCCGGGGGCATTTGGGATGAGGGCTAAGCTTGCGTTCGTCACGCGGATATCAGCGATGATTAAGTCGTGGGCAACAGGGGGAAATCCACACGGACGTTCGGTCGCTGATCGGACATCTATACTGAGACTTTCCTGTCGTTCAGATGAACAACACTAGCGTCAACCGCAACTTGTCGGTGGTGCGCTTCCGTTCATCGCCTGATGTTACGATTTTCGTCTGACGGGCCGCGGATCTTTCCATGTGAACGCGTTTTTCGCGATGGCGCCATTGTAGGTGATATTGTTGAGTCGAATGGTGGTTCGGTTGTTTTTGGAATCCAGAGCGACCCAACCATTCAACGTCAATCCGCCGGGCGCGCCGGGCTTGTCCACGAATATCATCGTGATGGTGCCATATTCGGGGCGCTTTGGATCACGGACTTCGACACTGACAACATCATTAGTAGACGTTGGAAGTATCTTGCCAAAACGCGCGAGATCCTGACCGGGGTCAAGGAGGGCGGCCAGTGGGCTGTTACGAATCGGCCAACGCTGCACTTGCTTTACCTCATAATCCACCATCGTCAGCGCACGACCATCGGCGACAATCAACAGGGGCACATCCTTCTGATACTCAAAACGCACTTGTCCCGGCCGCTTCAACAGCAACTTGCCGGTCAGCGTCCCGCCGCTCCGGTCTGTCTGCGCAAAAGTGGCTGACATAGTGCCCACGGCTTTCATATGCTGCACCACCCGCGCCATCTGCTCGGACGAAGACTGCGCAGGGCTAGGCGTCGTTGTCACGAGCGCAATCGGCGCAAACAAAATGGCATATTTTGAAAAAGTCATCTTTGTTTCCTCGGGATGGATTTCTTCAGTCGTTATCAAGACTGCCTTGAACCCCGTCTTAACCGCTAAACCGGCTCGCCGTTGCGGTCGCGCAGCACTTCACGGCGGCCAATATGGTTCGGCGCGCTGATGAAGCCGTCCTCCTCCATCCGGTCAATCAACCGTGCCGCGCTGTTGTAACCGATGCGCAATTGCCGTTGAATCCAACTTGTCGAGGCCTTCTGGCTTTCGAAAACGATCTGGCACGCTTTGCGATACTGCGAATCTTCTTCGCTGTCGTCGCCGCCCATGCCACCAAAATCGAAACCGCCATCTTCGGGTTCTTCAGTCACCGCTTGGATGTATTCCGGCTGCCCTTGGCCACGCCAATGGTCGGCAACGCGGCGCACTTCATCGTCAGAAACAAAAGGTCCGTGAATACGCGTCAATCCACGACCACCTGCCATATAGAGCATATCGCCCTTGCCCAGAAGCTGTTCTGCGCCTTGTTCCCCCAGAATGGTCCGACTGTCGATTTTTGACGTCACATGGAAGGAAATGCGGGTGGGCAGGTTGGCCTTGATGACGCCCGTGATAACATCGACCGAGGGGCGCTGCGTTGCCATGATCAGGTGTATCCCAGCTGCTCGTGCCTTTTGCGCCAGGCGCTGGATAAGGAATTCAACTTCCTTTCCTGCGGTCATCATCAGGTCGGCCAGCTCATCAACGATGATCACAATCTGCGGCATGGGTTCGTACGCGAGGCTCTCTTCTTCATATTGTGGTTGGCCCGTCATCGGGTCATATCCGATCTGCACCTTGCGGCCCAATGGAGCACCCTTTGCTTTTGCGCCGCGCACCTTTTCGTTGAAGTTGGCAAGGTTTCGCACGCCAAGCGAGGACATCATCCGATACCGCTCCTCCATCTGCTCAACAGCCCATTTTAGCGCACGGATGGCCTTTGCAGGCTCGGTCACCACAGGCGACAGCAGATGCGGAATGTCATCATAGCTGCTCAGTTCAAGCATCTTGGGATCGATCATGATCATCCGGCACTGGTCAGGTGTCAGACGATAGAGAAGCGACAAGATCATGCAGTTCAGGCCAACCGATTTACCCGACCCAGTTGTCCCTGCGACCAGCAGATGTGGCATGGGCGCAAGGTCAGCAATAACAGGATCGCCAGAGATATTCTTACCCAAGATTATCGGCAACGCGCCCTTTTGCTCGGCAAAAGCGTCCGATCCCACCATTTCCTGAAACACAACGGCCTCCCGGTGCGCATTGGGAAGCTCGATGCCCATTACAGTTCGCCCAGGTATGGTCGACACGCGCGCGGACAGCGCGGACATGTTGCGCGCGATGTCTTCGGCCAACTGAATGACGCGGCTTGATTTAATACCCGCCGCTGGCTCAAGTTCGTACATCGTGACGACAGGGCCAGGCCGAACTGCGACAATCTGTCCCTTTACATGGAAGTCATCGAGAACCGACTCCAACAATCGTGCATTGGCCTCCAGCGCCGCCTTGTCGAGTTTTGGCACTAAAATCGAGGATGGCGGATCGAGCAATTCAAGCGATGGCAAAGTAAAGCTGCCAAAGAAATCACCTTGCCGAGCGCCAGTTGAAAATGCAGCTTTTTTGGGCGCGAGCGTTCGGTCCTCAATCACTGGCGGCTTGCGTTGGTCTGGTTCCACGGCCTTGCGTGGTGGCTTGGGTTCAACCATTTGCGGCGCAGGCAGATCATCACCCGCTAAGGCTTGGATGCCAGCGTTTGCGCCTCCAAATTTGGGCATCGTCAGTGTCGGAATACGCAACAATGGCCGTTCTAGCTGAAGCGACCTAATGACCAATGCTACCCCGCCCGCCAAAGCACCAAGGATTAAGGACACCCGAAGCAATGTTCCAAAAATACCTGGGATTTGGCTCAAGAGCGCACTAGCAACATTGCCCATCAGCAGGGCAATCAACCCGCCCCATCCAGCTGGAAGCCCGATATCACTGCCCTGTTGCCAATAGGCCATGCCAAAGCCGATCAGCAGCATGCCAATCAGGCATAATGATAACTGTCGTTTCCATTGTGGCTGGGGGACATCGCGCCACAAACGTCGCGCAAACACCAGCATCAACGGCAACAAGAAAATCGCTGGTACGCCGAACAGGAAAAGCGCCGCATCTGCAACATAGGCACCGCTTTGCCCCATCCAATTGTGCTGCACATCTGCTGCCGCGCTATTGTACGCAGCGTCGCCTGCCGAATAGCTAAGCACAGCTAGGCCGTAAAAAATGGCGAATAGCCCTAACGCCGCCGCACCAAACAATGCGCCGCTGCGGATCAATGACGCGCGTATCATCTGCCGCCAGTTGGCAAGGTTCGATTTCGGGCTAAATTTTGAAATGCGCAAGGCCATGTTAGGAATGCCGATATGTATGAAGTCGCAAAGGACCGAATGCGCCCCTTTTCGGCGTCAGCGGACTCCTCGTCAAGTATTAGAGGGCAAAAGGCGGCGTGACCGATTTTTTTCGTTCAAAATCCTGCTTTGAATCCCACGCTTTGTTGCGCCATAAGGACATTATGAAAAACAAGGTAGATGTAATCATTATTGGTGGCGGCCTCATTGGTCTCACACAAGCTCTGGCGCTCGCATCGCAAGGCATTACGAGCCATGTCATTGACCGCGCAGACCAGGCCAACATGTTAGAGGCTGGCTTTGACGGCAGGACCTTTGCAATCTCAAGCTCAAGCTATAAATTATTTGAAGTGATGGGCCTTGGTGATGCTTTGGCTGGAAAAGGCTGCCCCATTGAAAAAATTTGGGTAAGCGACGGGTTAAAATCGGGGTCACTCGATTTCGCGCCAGCGGAAGATGATGGGTTTTTAGGCCAGATGTTTGAAAGCCGTTATTTGCGCGGTGTGCTTTACAAAGCTGCGCAAGAACATGCGGCCATCCAACTGCACATGCCCGCAAATATCATCGACAAATCAAGAGATGCCGGTTCAGTGACGGTGACGCTTGAAGGTGGGAAAGTGTTGACCGCAGACCTGATGATCGTTGCCGAAGGCCGCAAGAGCGAGACCCGCGAAGAAGCCGGGATCCACATCGCCCATTGGCAATATGACCATCACGCCATTGTCGGCGCGATTTATCATGAACGGCCGCACAACAATATCGCTTATGAAATCTTTTACCCCACGGGGCCCTTTGCCGTTCTGCCCATGTTGGATGACGAACGCGGCCGCCACCGTTCGGCGCTTGTCTGGTCCGTTAAATCCAAAGATGCAGCCGGTTACCTTAAGTTGTCCCCGCGTGGTTATGCCGCTGAACTTGAAAAGGGCATGGGCGGATTATTAGGAAAGGTCGAATTGTCCGCGCCTTTGTCGTCCTACAAATTGGGTTTTCACCATGCGGCTTCGATTACGGCGGAACGCATGGTGCTAATCGGAGATAGTGCGCACGGCATTCACCCGATTGCGGGTCAGGGGCTGAATTTGGGCCTGCGCGATGTCGCGGCGTTAACTGAGATACTGGTGGACGGAATGCGTCTTGGCCTGGACTTTGGCGACGCGCAATTGCTTGGCCGTTATGGCCGTTGGCGCAGTATAGACACGTTGCTAATCGCGGTATCGACCGACGGGCTGAATCGGTTGTTTTCCATACCTGGAAAAACCGCGTCGGCGGTCCGGCGCTTCGGGATGGCAATGGTGAAGCGTACCGCCCCGGCCAAGGCCTTTTTCATGGCCGAAGCACGGGGGGAAAGCGGCGCGTTGCCCAAAATGCTACAGGGTGTAGCAGTCTAAAGCCCGGCTACCCTTAGGTTATCGGTACTAGGCGAATTTCAACACGACGGTTGGCCGAACGCCCCGCTGCATCCAGATTGCTCGCCTTTGGCTGGCTTTCGCCATAGCCACGGGTTGCCAAGCGCGCGGATTGCACACCGCGTGACGACAAATAATCGGCAACCGCAGATGCACGGCGCTCTGACAATGCCTGATTATAGGCATCAGAGCCGGTAGAATCGGTGTGGCCTAAAACGTCGACATAGGTTTTCTCATATTGAGCCAGTGTCGACGCAACCTGATTAAGCGTGTCGCGGAAGCCTGCGTCAATATTTGCGCTATCGATACCAAAAGTAATTTCCGATGGCATATCAAGGACAAGATTGTCGCCATCACGAATGACATTGATGCCTGTGCCCGCGGTCTGCTGACGCAGCTTTCGTTCTTGCTCGTCCATATAATAGCCAACGCCGGCACCCGCCACTGCGCCAATACCGGCACCCAAAATCTTTTCGGTGCGATCACGGCGGCCGCCCACCAAGTCACCCAGCAGATAGCCGCCCAATGCCCCGCCAATGCCGCCAATGGCGGCTTTAGAAATTGTGCGATTCCCCGTTTCCGGATCCGTCACACAGGCCGACAGCGGGAGCATCGCCACAACAAGCCCTATCGTTATCATTTGACTTTTTTTCATGATATTCCCTTTCAACTAAGAAGTCGCTTAAACAACACAGATGATGAACCTGCGATGATTATTTCAACCAGTGGCGTCATTTCACCATAACGCATTTTTGCGCATTTTGTTGCCAAAGCCCCATTTTTGACGTTATGGCGCAAACGTCCTTATGGAACCTCTTGACCCTTTCCCGTGGTTTGATGCCGCAACGATATTAGCGCTCATCGCCTTAAATGGTGTGTTCGCCATGTCGGAACTCGCCATCGTATCAGCACGCACGGCGAAGCTGAAAGCTATGGCAGAGGACGGCAAGCGCGGCGCTTCGGCGGCGCTCCGTCTTGGACGGGACCCCGGAAAATTTCTGTCGACTGTGCAAATCGGCATAACACTCATCGGCATAATCGCCGGAGCCTACTCAGGATCAACGCTTGGCGGGCCAGTTGCCGATCGCATTGCCTTATGGGGCGTTGACCGTGAATGGTCGGAAACCTTGGGTTTCGGAATCGTTATCAGCATCACGACATACGCGTCGCTGGTTGTGGGCGAGCTGGTGCCAAAGCAATTTGCCCTTATCGCGCCTGAACGAATCGCAGTAACCATGGCTGGCCCAATGGAACTGCTAGCGCGAGTCACCGCTCCCATCGTGTGGACACTCGACAAATCAAGCGCGACCATCTTTCGCGCACTTGGGCTTCGCCGCGACACGCGCGATGCGCTGAGTGCCGAAGAATTGCGCATGATCTTTGCTGAAGCCACGCATGCAGGCATTATTGAAGAGCATGAGCATAAGGTCATTGCGGGCGTTGTCCGCCTTGCGGACCGTCCGGTGCGAGAAGTCATGACGCCGCGTACCGATGTGGACCGCATTTCCGCCGATGCGTCCGAAGAAGCGGTGCGCGATTCGCTCTTGAATTCGCTCCATACCCGTTTACCCGTGACGGGCGACGACGGCGATGACATTATCGGTGTCGTCCAGTCACGCGACATCGTAGCGGCGCAAATCCGTGGCGAAGCGCTAGACATTCGCAGCCTGATGCGCCGTGCCGAGATTATTCCGGATCAGCTTGATGCCATGGACGCACTGGAGATTTTGCGTTCGTCCGATGTCCCAATGCTTTTGGTACATGATGAATATGGCCATTTTGAAGGTATTGTGACCCCTAATGATCTTTTGGCCGCCATTGCAGGCGAATTTGCATCCGACCAAGCACAAGGCAGCGCGCCCAATATTGTGACCCTAGATGACGGATCGATGCTGGTTTCGGGATCGATGTCCGCCGATGCCATGGCAGAGGCTTTATCCATAGATTTGCCAGAAGATCGTGATTACGCAACGGCAGCGGGGCATGTTTTGCATATATTGCGGCATTTGCCTTCGGAAGGGGAGGCGTTCACGGATCAAGGCTGGCGCTTTGAAGTTGTTGACATGGACGGACGCAAAATTGACAAGCTGCGCGTGCGACTTGCAGAAAAAGCAAGCAGAGAAGACGCAGTTGAGGGCTTGTGATTGCTTAATCGCTTGGTTAGGGTAATTACTGACACGGAACACTAAGTCGTTAGAGTCCACAGGATATTGATATGGCCGATTTCTTTCTCCCTAAGAACAGCAAAGTCCAGAAGGGCACTGTTCATTCCGCGAAAACCAGCGGCAAGACCAAAAAATTCAATGTCTATCGCTATGATCCCGATAGCGGGGAGAACCCACGTTACGACACATTTGAGGTGGATACCGAAAATTGCGGTCCCATGGTGCTCGATGCGCTGATCAAGATGAAGGGTGAGCAGGATTCATCGCTTACCTTCCGTCGGTCATGCCGAGAAGGCATTTGTGGGTCGTGTTCAATGAACATCGATGGCAAGAACGGCCTCGCCTGCACGACCGCGATTGAAGACTGCAAAAGCGAAGTTACCATCACCCCGTTGCCGCATATGGAAGTCATAAAGGACCTTGTTCCTGACTTCACGCATTTTTACGCGCAATATGCGTCCATCAAACCATGGCTGCAGACGGTAACGCCGGAGCCATCGGGCAAGGAGCGCCTGCAATCGCCAGAGGACCGCGCCAAGCTTGACGGTCTGTATGAGTGCATCTTGTGCGCCTGTTGCTCGACCAGCTGCCCTTCCTATTGGTGGAACAGCGACAAGTTTTTGGGGCCTGCCATCTTGCTGCAAGCCTATCGGTGGTTAGCCGATAGCCGGGACGAAATGACAGGTGAGCGTCTCGACGAGCTGGAAGACCCGTTCCGCCTGTATCGCTGCCACACGATCATGAACTGCGCCAACGCCTGCCCCAAGGGTCTGAACCCAGCAAAAGCTATTGCAGAAACGAAAAAGATGGTAGCTGAGCGCCACCTGTAAGCGTTTCATTTCGCCATAAGGCTCTGATCGTTTAGGATTGCCGTTGGATAAACCCGCCTTTGACAGCAGCCCTGACCCAGATAATCCTGGGTGGCTTAAATGGCAGATGACAGATGCCAGTCGCTACAACGGGACAGTGCTAGGCAAAATGCTAGTGCGGCGGGAAGGAGCCAATGATGTCCGGTTACGGATGTATCCGGAGCATCGGCATACTAACCTTCAAAACTCTGTGCACGGCGGCGTGACGCTTGGCTTTATCGATGTGGCAATGTTCGCAGCTTCGCGTATGTTCGGCCTGATTGAGGCTGGTACCGCCGTAACCTTGGACCTATCGGTGCAGTTCATGGGAGCCGGCGTCATTGAAACACCGCTTGAAGCAGAGGTTGAGCTACTGAAGGAAACAGGCAGGCTGCTTTTTCTCCGCGGCGTAGTCACGCAAAACGAAGGCCGGATTGCCGCGTTTTCCGGCACCATCCGTAAACCTACAAAAAGATGAAGCCACATATGCTTAGCGCCACCGGCAGATATGGCGCACTGGTTGCAGCAGGTGAACTAAGGGCTGATGCCGACCAAGCGAGGGCAGTCGCCGCGCTTGCCAAGGTCCAATCAGAGCTGGAGGCAATACCGCCACACGGCAGCAGGATTTGGCAGTTCTTGAGACGAAAGCCAGAACCGGCGCGAGGCCTCTATCTCTGGGGTGGTGTCGGGCGCGGTAAATCCATGCTGATGGACCTGTTTTTCGACAGCGTACAAATCCAGCATAAGCGCCGCGTGCATTTCCATGAATTCATGATCGACATTCATGCGCGGCTAAAGGCTGAACGTGTGAAAGAAAAAGGCGACCCGATCCCCCCCATCGTCGCAGCATTGGCCGCCGAAGCGCGGTTGTTGTGCTTTGATGAAATGGTCGTGAACAATATGGCGGACGCAGCGATCATGTCGCGGCTCTTTTCTGGCCTGATTGCGGCTGGTGTTACCGTTGTAACCACGTCGAACCGCCACCCTGATGATTTGTATAAGGACGGCCTGAACCGGCAATTGTTTCTGCCCTTCATCGCGCTTGTGAAGGAGAGCCTTGATATCATCGCGCTGGATGGCCCAACCGATTACCGACGCGATCGGTTGGGGAGCGCTAAAACGTGGCTAATACCAAATGGACCCGATGCCACCGCGGCGCTGTCGGAAACCTTTTTCAAGATGACCGATTATCCGCCCGAAGACCGCGGGCATGTGCCGACCCTAGAAATGGACCTTGGCGGCGGACGGATGCTGCATGTACCCAAGTCGCTAAAAGGTGTCGCGGTATTTTCGTTCAAGCGCCTCTGTGCCGAAGCGCGCGGTGCTGCAGATTATCTTGCCATCGCCCGACGATTTCACACGGTGATTATGGTCGGCATACCGGTTTTGGGACCTCATAATCGAAATGAAGCCGCGCGCTTTGTTACGTTGATCGATGCGTTCTATGAGTATCGCGTGAAGTTTCTGGCGAGCGCAGATGCGGAGCCCGACCATCTTTACCCGCAAGGTGACGGGCGATTTGAATTCGACCGCACCGTATCCCGCCTGATGGAAATGCAGGCGGAGGATTATCTGGCGGAAGGGCATGGCCCGCGTTAGCATAGCCCATAAGGGAGAGAGATGATGCGACGGAAGACTATATTTTTTGCTGGCTTGTTGGCCCTAACCACGACTGCAAACGCGCAAGCACAATCTACGCAGCAAGCCGCCGAACGCGATCTGTTCGCTAAGATTGTTGAAATTCCCACCGTGGATGGACAGCCTGCGGAGTTTAAAAAGCTAACAGCCCTGTTATCAGCAGAATTCCGCAAGGCGGGCATCACAAACGTTATCGTGAAGGATCACGACAATACCCAGACATTGATCGCGCGCTGGCCCGCAACCAAACCGTCGGGCAAAAAGCCGATCTTGCTGATGGCGCATATGGATGTCGTTGCGGCTAAGGCAAGCGATTGGAAATATCCGCCGTTCCAGTTCCGCGAAGAAGGTGGCTATTATCTGGGGCGCGGGTCTAATGACAATAAAGCAGCGTTGACTGGCATTGTGCTGGCCCTGCAATCTTTGCGAGCCGAAAAGTTTGAACCGACGCGCGACATCATTGTCCTGTTTACGGGTGATGAAGAAACCACAGGCAATGGCGCACGGCGGGCGGCAAGTGAATGGCGCGCCCTGATTGACGCCGAATATGCATTAAATGGTGATGCAGGTGGCGGGACGGTGTTTCCGGACGGGCGGGTAGAAAGCTTTGGTATTCAGATTGCCGAAAAAACCTATGCCGACTTCCATCTGACTGCGGTCAATCGCGGAGGACACAGCAGTGCGCCGCGGCCCGACAACGCGATCTATGCACTTGCCAATGCACTGACGGCAGTTGAGCGGCACCGTTTCCCCGCGATGATCAACGACGCCACCCGCGCCAGCTACGACATGCTCGCAAAGGGCGACAGCGGCCAATATGGTGAGCTGCTGCGCCGATTTCTCGCTGACCCGCAAGACCGCGAGACTGCCGATTTGCTGGAAGCCATGGACCCCGGAAGCACGCGGACACGCTGCGTAGCAACCATGCTGTCGGGCGGGCATGCGCCAAATGCTCTTCCGCAAAAAGCCGAAGCCAATGTGAACTGCCGCATATTCCCAAGCGTGAAGATCGAAGATGTCCGGCAGCAATTGCAGTCGCTTGCAGGGCCAGATGTAACCGTATCCGCCGTTGAAGGGTCGCAGACACCCGAAACTGCACCATCGCCCGTGCGCGACGACATACTGCAGGCCTATCGGGCGGCCGTCGCAACTAGATTTCCCAATGCACCGGTTCTGCCGTTCCAGTCCGCTGGTGCAACGGATGGCGCATTTTTGCGCGCCGCCGGCATCCCTGTTTATGGCTTTGGCGGCCTGTGGGGCATAGTTGGTCAACGGGAAGGCGCCCATGGTTTAGACGAACGCGTCTGGGCCGAAGGTTTTCATGGTCAGGTGCCTATCTGGATGGAGATGTTGCGGCGGGTAGCCGGCACCTGACCGCCGCACCCGCCCGCTAAAGCTATTGCGAACTATTATCACAAAAACCTTTGATTTGAACCTTTATTGGGTTGTTATCCATAGTGATTCGGCGTAACGACGCGATAATTCCGCTATAAAGCCCTAAAGGAAGGACAGTTTTTCATGGCTCGCAAGAAAATTGCACTCATCGGCGCCGGCAACATCGGCGGCACTCTCGCCCATCTCGCAGCATTAAAGGGTCTGGGCGACATCGTTTTGTTCGACGTTGTTGAAGGCATTCCCCAAGGCAAGGCGCTGGATCTGTCGCAATGCGGTCCCGTTGAAGGTTTTGACGCCACAATCACTGGAACCAATGATTATGCGGATATCGCTGGTGCAGATGTCATCATCGTCACCGCAGGCGTTGCACGCAAGCCCGGCATGAGCCGGGATGATTTGCTTGGCATCAACCTGAAAGTGATGAAGGCCGTCGGCGAAGGCATTGCGGCCAACGCGCCAAACGCATTTGTAATCTGCATCACCAACCCGCTCGACGCGATGGTTTGGGCATTGCGCGAATTTTCCGGCCTTCCGCATAACATGGTGGTTGGCATGGCGGGAGTGCTGGATTCCGCACGTTTCAGCCATTTCCTTGCGGATGAGTTCAATGTGTCGGTCAAGGACGTAACGAGCTTTGTACTCGGCGGTCATGGCGACACCATGGTGCCTGTCATTCAATACTCCACAGTGTCGGGCATTCCTGTGCCCGACTTGATCGCAATGGGCATGTCCACGCAGGAGCGTATTGACGCAATTGTCCAGCGCACGCGCAGCGGTGGCGGCGAAATCGTCGCCCTGCTCAAGACTGGCTCAGCCTACTACGCGCCCGCCACCAGCGGCATCGCAATGGCCGAAGCCTATCTCTACGATCAAAAACGCGTCCTTCCTGCGGCTGTCCATCTGACTGGCCAATATGGGGTCGACAATCTCTATGTCGGCGTTCCGGTGATGATCGGTGCTGGTGGCGTCGAGAAGGTTGTCGAGATTGCCCTGGATGACGAAGCGAAATCCAACCTCGCCGTCAGCGTCGATGCCGTCAAAGAATTGCTGGTGGCTTGTAAAGCCATCGACCCTTCGCTGAACTAAGCGCAACCCAAAGATTTCAGGAGACGTTTGTGAGCATCCTCGTCAACAAGAACACCAAAATCATCACGCAGGGCATGACCGGCGCGACGGGTACATTCCATACCGAGCAGGCGCTGGCTTATGGATCGCAGATGGTTGGTGGTGTGACCCCCGGCAAGGGTGGAACGACGCATATTGGTCTGCCAATGTTCGACACTGTGCTTGAAGCCAAGCAGGTCACTGGCGCAGATGCGTCGGTCGTGTATGTCCCGCCTCCCTTTGCGGCGGACTCCATCTTGGAAGCCATCGACGCGGAAATTCCTTTGATTGTCTGCATCACTGAAGGCATTCCTGTGCTTGACATGGTCAAGGTAAAGCGCGCGCTTTCGGGTTCAAAATCCCGCCTGATTGGTCCCAACTGCCCAGGCGTATTGACACCCAATGAATGCAAGATCGGCATCATGCCGGGCAGCATTTTCTCGGCAGGCTCGGTCGGCGTCGTATCACGCTCAGGCACGTTGACCTATGAAGCGGTGTTTCAGACAACCGCAGAAGGCCTTGGTCAGACCACTGCGGTCGGCATTGGCGGCGATCCGGTCAACGGCACAAACTTCATTGATTGCCTTGAGCTGTTCCTCGCAGACGACGCCACTAAGTCGATCATCATGATCGGCGAGATTGGCGGAAGTGCAGAAGAAGAAGCAGCGCAGTTCCTGATCGACGAAGCCAAAAAGGGCCGTAAAAAGCCAATGGCTGGTTTCATCGCCGGACGCACTGCGCCTCCGGGTCGCCGCATGGGCCATGCAGGCGCGATCGTATCAGGCGGCAAGGGCGACGCTGAAAGCAAGATTGCAGCCATGGAGGCCGCGGGCATCCGCGTATCACCATCGCCATCCTTGCTCGGCAAGACATTGGTCGAGGTGTTGAAGGGTTAAATTTAACTCTCCCCGCTTGCGGGGAGGAAGCAACCGGTGCGCAAGCATCGAGTGATGGAGGGGCCTTCCGTCTGACGCTGGGTTAGAGCGGCGCACCCCCTCCACCATCCTTTGGATGGTTCCCCTCCCCGCTCACGGGGAGGAATTGGAGAAGTTGGATGGGCATAGAAAACCAGGATTTCGAAGTAGAGCGCGGACCGAGTTGGGAACGTGCCAACTGGCCATTGTCGGCAACAGACGATTTGACCGCATCGCTTGACCCCACGCAAATGGCGCTCGAGGTGAAGGCTGCGTCAAAGGCCGCAGGCAAGCCAATGGCCGAATCCGATGCGGTTGCAGCAGCAAGCGATTCGATCCGCGCGATGATGCTGGTGCGCACATACCGTGTGCGCGGGCATCTGGCCGCCAATCTTGATCCGCTTGGTCTGTCAAAGCAGGATATCCCTGCGGACCTGACGCCTGAGTATCACGGTTTTTCGGGAGCCGACCTCGACAAGCGCGTCTATGTCGGCGGCACGCTTGGTCTGGAATGGACCACTGTGCGCGAGCTCGTCGATACGCTGCGCGCCAATTATTGTGGGCCAGTCGGTCTTGAATATATGCATATTTCCGACGTTGAAGAGCGCCGGTTTCTGCAAGAACGGATGGAAGGCAAGGACGCCGCCATTCAGTTCACGCCTGAGGGTAAGAAGGCCATTCTCGCCAAGGTTATCGAAGCCGAGCAATATGAGAAATTCCTTGGTCGCAAATATGTAGGCACAAAGCGTTTCGGCCTTGATGGTGGCGAATCGATGATTCCGGCACTAGAGGCGGTTATCAAATATGGCGGCCAACTTGGCGTGCGCGAAATCGTCTATGGTATGCCGCATCGCGGCCGCTTGAACGTTCTCGCCAATGTGATGGCCAAACCTTACCGCATCATCTTCCACGAATTTTCGGGCGGCAGCGCCAACCCAGACGATGTCGGCGGTTCAGGCGATGTGAAATACCATCTCGGCACCAGCACCGACCGCGAATTTGACGGTATCAAGGTCCATATGAGCCTTGTGCCGAACCCGTCGCACCTTGAGGCCGTAAATCCCGTTGTCTTGGGCAAGGTGCGCGCCAACCAGACGGCGCGCGACGACTTGGGCAAGCATGAGCAGGTATTGCCAGTTCTGCTGCACGGTGATGCCGCCTTTGCTGGCCAGGGCATTGTGTGGGAATGCCTCGGCTTCTCTGGCATCCGTGGGTATAATACGGGTGGTTGCTTGCACTTCATCGTCAACAACCAGGTCGGTTTTACCACTAGCCCGCAATATGCGCGGTCATCACCTTATCCTTCCGACGTTGCAAAAGGCGTTCAGGCCCCGATTTTTCACGTCAATGGCGATGATCCCGAAGCGGTGACGTTCGCGTGCAAGATCGCGATTGAATTTCGCCAGACATTCCACCGCGACATCGTCATCGACATGTGGTGCTACCGCCGCTTTGGCCATAATGAGGGCGATGAGCCCGGCTTTACGCAACCGTTGATGTACAAAGTCATCAAGAACCATCCCGCCGTAAGCACTCTTTACGCACAACGTCTTCAAGCTGAAGGCGTAATCGACGCCAATTGGTCAAATGAACACGCGATGCGTTTTGTCCAGGCGCTTGAGCAGGAATTTGCCAGCGCCGCAGACTATAAGGCGAACGCCGCCGACTGGTTTGGTGGCCGCTGGTCAGGCCTATCAAAGCCTGCTGATCCGGAAACTGCGCGGCGCAATGTGCCAACGGGCATCACGCGCAAGTTATTCGATAGCCTTGGTCGCACGCTGACGACTGTACCCGAAGGCCATAACATCCATCCAACATTAAGCCGCGTGCTTGATGCCAAGAAAACGATGTTCAGTTCTGGAGAAAATTTCGACTGGGCAACTGGCGAAGCGCTCGCTTTTGGTTCGCTGCTTTCCGAGGGCTATGGCGTGCGTTTGTCGGGTCAGGATTCCGGTCGCGGCACATTTAGCCAGCGGCACGGTGTCTGGGTAGACCAGACCACTGAAGAAAAATATGTGCCACTTTCTACGCTGCCACATGGGCGGTTTGAAATCCTCGATAGCCCCTTGTCTGAATTCGGCGTGCTGGGCTTTGAATATGGCTATGCCGGTGCCGAACCAAAAACATTAGTCCTCTGGGAAGCGCAATTTGGCGATTTCGTAAATGGTGCGCAGACGATGATCGACCAGTTCATTGCGTCGGGTGAAGCCAAATGGCTCCGCGCCAATGGCCTCGTGATGCTATTGCCGCACGGCTATGAAGGCCAAGGGCCAGAGCATAGCTCGGCGCGGTTGGAACGCTTCCTGCAATTATGCGCGGAGGACAATATCCAGGTCGCCAATTGCACCACGCCGGCTAACTATTTCCACTTGCTGCGCCGGCAAATGGCACGGCCATTCCGCAAACCGCTTATTGTCATGACACCAAAGTCGCTTTTGCGTCATAAGCTCGCGGTTTCAAAGGCAGAGGATTTCCAAGGCGAAAGTCATTTCATGCGGATATTGTCCGACATGAATGCGCCTGCCGATAAGGACGTGAAGCGGCTAATTTTATGCTCTGGAAAGGTCGCCTACGATCTGATGGAAGCCCGCGACGCATCGGGCGACAAAAATACCAGCATTGTACGTATTGAGCAGCTGTACCCGTTCCCATCGGAACCGTTGATTGTGCGTCTGAAGCGTATGACCAATTTGGAAGAACTGGTTTGGGCACAGGAAGAACCACGCAACGCCGGAAGCTGGTCATTCGTTGATCCTTATTTGGAAGAATGCCTCACCGAAGCCAATGTTGGCCCCACCCGTGCACGATATGCCGGACGCAGAGCCGCCGCCGCAACTGCGACAGGCCTGGCGAAGCGCCATCAGGCCGAACAAGCTGCCTTGGTCGCTGAAGCGTTAGGCCATAATGTCCGCAAAGAAATTCGCCGCCAGCGTTCCGGTGGCAAAAAACCAATCACCCCTCCATCCACGTGAGGATTAGATTATGAGCACTGAAGTTAAAGTCCCTGTATTGGGCGAGTCCATCACTGAAGCAACGCTTGGTCAATGGTTGAAGAAGCCCGGTGAAGCGGTGGCTATCGACGAACCGATTGCTAGCCTTGAAACTGACAAGGTTGCGGTCGAAGTGCCGTCGCCGGTTGCGGGCATCATGGGTGCCTATGCCGTCGAAGAGGGCGCGACCGTCAATGTCGGCGCTGTCATTGCATCAATCGAGGCTGGAGCCGGGGCAACCGCGCCTGCGAAGGCCGCAACTTCAGTCGCGCCAGCGATGAAGACCACCGCTGCGCCTGCTGCCGAAGCGGAGAACAGCGACCTACCGCTTTCACCCGCCGTACGCCGCCTTGTGCTGGAACTAGGTATTGACCCAAGCAAGATCAGAGGCACTGGCAAGGACGGCCGCCTAACGAAGGAAGATGTTTTGGCAGCTGCCAAGGGCGCACCCGCTCCATCTGCCGAAACCGCCTTTACCGCTGCGCCGACAACGCAAGCAACAGGCGCGCGTCAGGAAGAACGCGTGAAAATGACCCGTCTGCGTCAGACGATCGCCAAGCGCTTGAAGTCTGCACAAGACACAGCCGCATTGCTGACAACGTTCAACGATCTCGACATGTCGGCAGTCATCGAAGCACGCGCGACCTACAAAGATTTGTTTGAAAAGAAGCATGGTGTCCGCTTGGGCTTCATGGGCTTTTTCACCAAGGCAGTGGCTTTGGCTGCACGCGATGTGCCGTCCGTGAACGCGAAGATTGAAGGCGACGAAATCGTCTATCACAATTATCTCGATGTATCGGTTGCAGTCAGCGCACCCAATGGCCTTGTGGTTCCTGTTGTCCGCAACGCTGATGCCATGAGCTTTGCGCAGATTGAAAAGGCGATTGGGGATTTCGGTGCGAAGGCGAAGGCTGGCACGTTGACAATGGAAGACATGTCCGGCGGTACCTTCACCATTTCCAATGGCGGTGTGTTTGGCAGCCTGATGTCCACGCCAATCATCAACCCTCCACAATCGGCAGTGCTTGGCCTTCACCGAATTGAAGACCGCCCGGTTGTCCGTGACGGACAAGTCGTGGTGCGTCCGATGATGTATTTGGCGTTAAGCTATGACCACCGCCTCATCGATGGTCGCGAAGCTGTAACCTTCCTGAAGATCGTCAAAGAGGCGATTGAAGACCCGACCCGGTTATTGATCGACCTTTAAGGAGCCTGAGCCATGGCAGAACATGATTACGACCTGATCGTTATTGGCGCAGGTCCTGGCGGCTATGTCGCCGCGATCCGCGCAGCACAATTGGGGCTGAAAACCGCCTGCGTAGAGAGCCGCGAAACCTTGGGCGGCACATGCCTGAACGTTGGCTGCATTCCATCCAAGGCGTTGCTGCACGCGTCCGAAATTTTTCACGAAGCGCAATCGGGTTCATTGGCGAAGTTCGGTATCGATTTTACGGGGGTGTCGCTTAATCTCGACCAAATGCATGCCGAAAAGGCGAAAGCCGTTGGTGAGCTGACCGGTGGCATCGAATTTCTGTTCAAGAAGAACAAGGTCGACTGGTTGAAGGGCCGTGCGACGTTTATCTCGGCCAACAGCGTCGATGTTGCAGGTAAAAGCTACACCGCGAAGAATATCATGGTCGCAACGGGTTCCTCGGTCACGCCATTGCCAGGCGTCGAGATTGACCAGAAAGTCATCGTCGATTCCACTGGCGCGCTTGCGTTTCCAAAGGTGCCAAAGCATTTGATCGTCATTGGCGGCGGAGTTATTGGCCTTGAGCTTGGCAGCGTCTGGCTGCGTCTTGGCGCGCAAGTCACCGTTGTTGAATATCTTGATCAAATTCTACCAGGTATGGACGGCGAAGTTCGCAAGGAAGCGGGCAAAATTTTCAAGAAGCAGGGCTTCAACATCCGCACGGGTACAAAGGTGACTGGCGCGACCGTTAAGGGCAACACGGCCACGCTGACCGTTGAACCCGCTGCGGGCGGCGCTAGCGAAACAATCGAGTCAGATTGCGTCCTTGTCGCCATTGGCCGCCGTGCGAACACCGGCGGCCTCGCGCTGGAGAAGGCAGGGCTCACTGTCAACGCGCGTGGACAAATTGAGATTGGCCATGATTTCCAGACCAGCGTTCCTGGTATTTATGCCGTGGGCGACGTCTGTCCTGGCCCGATGCTTGCGCACAAGGCCGAGGATGAAGGTATTGCAGCTGCAGAATTTGTCGCTGGCCGGACCGGAATCGTCAATCATGATGTCATACCTGGCGTGGTTTATACCTATCCTGAAATCGCTAGCGTTGGCCTGACCGAAGAAGAAGCCAAGGAAAAAGCGGCGGCGGCGGGCGGAGAGATCAAGGTCGGCAAATTCCCCATGATGGCGAATAGCCGGGCAAAGACCAACCGCGACACCGACGGTTTTGTGAAGGTGATTGCGGACGCAAAAACCGATCGCGTCCTTGGGGTGCATATTATTGCGTCGATTGCTGGTAGCATGATCGCCGAAGCGTGCACTGCGATGGAATTTGGCGCAACATCGGAAGATATTGCTTATACCTGCCACGCGCACCCGACACACGCCGAAGCGTTGAAGGAAGCGGCTATGGCCGTAACCGGCAAGCCGATCCACATGTAATGGTCACGCAAGCGGTCCAGATGGCATGCGCAATAGCCATTTGGAAGGGCTGGGCCACCCCGGTCTCTCGCGGATAGCTAACGCACGCGGCTTGCGAATAGCCGGTTAAGATTGACGATTTTTGGCTTATCCCATTGAACAATATAGGGATGGCGTGGGTTCTTCGCCATAAAATCCTGATGATAGGTTTCCGCAGGAAAGAAGCTGAAGGGCTCAATCTTCGTCACAATCGGCTTCTTCCAATACGCCGCCTTGTCCAATTGCGCGATATAGGCGCTTGCGGCATTTCGCTGTGCGGCATTGGCGGGAAAAATGGCTGTGCGATATTGCGCGCCCCGGTCCGGCCCTTGGCGATTTAACTGCGTCGGATCATGCGCCACCGAAAAGAATATGTGCAGCAAATCATTATAGCTCACGCGCGCCGGGTCATAATAAACACGCACGGACTCCGCGTGTTTCGTCTGCCCTGCACTGACGAGATCGTAATTCGCCTTCGCTTTGGTGTCGCCTGAATAACCAGACTCGACGCGGGTTACGCCTTTCACACGTTCAAATACTGCTTCCACACCCCAAAAGCAGCCTCCCGCGAATATAGCGACCTGCTGTGTTTTTGGCTCGACAATGCGGGTGGCGGGCGCAACTATGCGAAGCCCCTCAGTGGCATGCGCGCTGCCAATTGGACCTTCAACGTCGGATCCACATGCAGTCATAAGGCCAAGCAGTAGGGCGACATTCAGGTTGCGAATTAGGCCTTTAGCAGCGCTGTGCCGACTTTTCATGATGGGCTTAGGTTAGGGCGGCGCAGGCTGCTTGAATACGCAGGCACGCTTCCTTCAAAATGTCGGCTGATGTTGCATAAGAAATCCGGAAACCGGGTGACAAACCAAAGGCCCCACCATGCACCGCCGCAACGCGATATTCGTCGAGAAAATAATCGATGAGGTCAGCATCAGTTTGAATGATTTTACCCTGCGGCGTTGTCTTACCCATCACGCCAGTCGCGTCTGGATAAACGTAAAAGGCACCTTCAGGGGTAGGGCAGCTGAGCCCTGGCGCATCGTTCAACATCGCCACCACAAGGTCCCTACGCTCACGGAAGGCCATGTTACGTTCGCGCAAGAAATCTTGCGGACCATTCAGCGCCGCCAAAACTGCATATTGGCTAATCGAGCAAGGGTTGCTCGTCGACTGCGACTGCAAATCGGCCATGGCCTTAATGAGCCACGCTGGGCCCCCTGCATAACCAATTCGCCACCCCGTCATCGCATAGGATTTGGATGCGCCATTCATGGTCAGCGTCCGGTTATACAAGGCTGGACAGACTTGAAGCATCGTCGCAAAAGGCTTGGGCGCATACCAGATATGCTCATACATATCGTCCGACAGCAGCATCACATGTGGATGCTTCAATAGCACCTCGCCCAACGCTTGGAGTTCCTCCGCATCATAAGCCGCACCGGTCGGGTTTGATGGCGAATTCAAAATGAGCCACCGCGTCTTTGCCGTGATGGCCGCATCAAGCTGCTCCGGCGTTATCTTATAATCTTGCGCCGCAGTAGCCATGATGATGACCGGTGTGCCGCCCGCAAATTGCACAATGTCGGGATAGCTAACCCAATAAGGTGCGGGGATAATGACCTCATCGCCAGCGTCGATCGTAGCAACAAGCGCGTTGAATAAAGTGTGCTTTCCGCCCGAATTGACGGTGATTTGCTTCGGCGAATAATTGATATTGTTATCGCGCTTGAACTTGGCAATGATCGCTTGCTTTAGCGGCGCGATACCGTCAACGGCCGTATACTTCGTCATTCCGTCGCGGATCGCCTGAATGGCGGCGTCTTTGACGAAGTCTGGTGTGTCAAAATCCGGCTCTCCGGCGGACAGGCCGATGACATCAATGCCTTGCGATTTCAGGTCAATTACGCGGCCCGACATGGCAAGCGTCGCAGAAGGAGCAATCCGCCCGAGGGCAGCCGACAGATGGTCAATCATCATCATACTTTCGCGGAATCTTTGAACTGAAATTGCGTGTCTGCCCCTAATGGTTCACCAAAAATTACGCAACCCTGTTGGCCCGTATCAATCCCCGCAGGCTATTGCCGACCCAAAATCCATCAGACAAATCCTCTATCCGCAGGTCGGCTTCTTTCGCTTTGCCCGCTTCAATCAGTTCACGCCGCAATATGGAGGGCAGCAACCCGGTTTCCAATCGCGGGGTCAAAAACTGGCCATCGCATTCCACAAACAAAGCGGTGATGCTGCCCTCGGTAAGCAAACCGTCGCGGCCGACAAACACCACTTCATCGCAATCTGGTCGCCCCCTGCGTGCGTCGTCGTAAAAGGCGCGGTCGGAAATTTTATGCCGCAACCGGAAATCACCTGCGTCGACGGGCAACGGCACGACACCAACCCGCCATTCGGTTACATCTTCCAACGGCCAAATCTCAATTGCTTGCGCGCCATGTTGCGATACCATCAGGCGGATTCTGGAGAGGCGCTTAAGGTTGCAAATGCTTGCCTGCAAGCGGTTGTGCAATTCGTGCCAGTCAAATTCGAAGCCAAAGTACGCCGCGCTCGATTTCATCCGCTCAAGATGTTTGTCCAATCGCAAGATCCCAGTCGCGGGTTCGAACCGAATCGTTTCGATCAAGTCAAAACCCGGATTTTTCAGTTTAGCGAAATCCCCTTTGGCCAAACACTCGGCCCATTCATCACCCTCAACGGAATCGGCCACCACGCCAGACCCTAAACCCAGCGAGAGGGACTGTGTTACTTCACACGCCGTAAATGTACGAATAGCAACGTTGAACGCCGCATCGCCATTGTTGTCTATCCGGCCGATGGAACCACAATATAGACCACGTGGCGTAGCCTCGACCTCATCCACCACTTGCATGGCGCGGATCTTCGGTGCCCCGGTGATGGAGCCACAAGGAAACAACGCCTGTATGACGTCAATGGCATCATGCGCATCGGCCAGCACGCCGGTGACCGTAGAGGTCATCTGGTGCACCGTGGGATAACTTTCAACATGGAAAAGTTCTGGTACCTTTACGCTACCCGCGATGCAGACGCGCGATAAGTCATTGCGCAACAGATCAACAATCATCAGGTTTTCGGCCCGTTGCTTAGGGTCCATTCTCAAATGTTCCGCGGCTTGTGCATCTTCGACAGGATCAGTCAGCCGCGGCGCTGTCCCCTTCATGGGTTTTGTTGTGATCCTTTGGTCTTTCAACGCAAAAAATAGCTCAGGAGAAAAAGACAGATAATATGTCTGTCCGGTCCAGATCACTCCACCATAGCCAGCGCGGGCGCGACCGCGCAACGCGGCGTATAAAGCCAATGGATCGCCTGAATAATCCGCTGTCAGCGGGAATGTCAGATTGGCCTGATAGATATCCCCCGCGCGGATATATTCCTGCACTCTCGCAAAGGCCTGGCTATAGTCGTCGCGCGATATGCCCGGACGCAATTCAGACATCCAAACACCTGCAGGGTCGGGTAACAATGATGTCACAGAGCCTGCATCTATAGTACTGAAATTATTGAATAATCCAAACCATGCCCGCAATCCGGATGGCGCGGGTGTCAGGCCAGGCAAGAGATGCGCGCCAGCCTCATAGCCGAAAAATCCGGCTGCATGCAGGCCGTCCTGTCGCGCCTGCCGAAGCGAAACGAGGAGCGCGCTTAACTCATCACCATCATGGGCCGTCAGAACTTCTACCGGATTTTTGTAAAGCCGTGCAGGCGATGCACCGTGCGTCCGCGCATCATCGAGCAGAACGAAAGGCCCCTCTGTGGGGATCATAAGGTGAGGACTGGAGCGGGTGAGGGGAATCGAACCCCCGTATTCAGCTTGGGAAACTGCTGCTCTGCCATTGAGCTACACCCGCGCGACATTCCGCATTTTATCCTGTCGGATAGGATTTTGCCAATGCCCAAAATCCTAGCCTTTCAAGCGGTCAGCATGCCAAGTAAGATGATCGCCCATGAAGGTCGAGATGAAATAGTAACTGTGGTCATAACCCGGCTGCATGCGGATGGTCGCCGGCTGACCTACGGCAGCGCACTGCTCGGTTAGCAAATGTGTTTTAAGCTGTGCCTCCAAGAAATTGTCGGCACTGCCTTGGTCAACCAAAAGGTCAGGCAAACGCGCGCCATCAGCAATCAAGGCAACGCTGTCATATGCGCGCCACTGGGCCCGGTCTTGCCCGATATAGCCGCCCAGCGCCTTTTCACCCCAGGGGCAGTTCAGCGGCGACACAATAGGCGAAAACGCGGATGTGGAACGGAACCGACCAGGGTTTCGCAGACTGATGGTCAATGCGCCATGCCCGCCCATCGAATGCCCCATGATCGCTTGCCGCTGCATATCGGCGGGAAAATGTGCTGCAATGATAGCTGGCAGTTCATTTTCGATATAATCTTGCATCCGGTAATGCTGGTCGAATGGCGCTTGCGTCGCGTTGACGTAAAAGCCTGCGCCAAGACCGAAGTCATAAGCGGCTTCGGCATCGTCAGGAACGCCCTCTCCACGCGGGCTGGTGTCGGGCGCGATAAAGATCAAACCGAGTTCGGCACAGGCACGGCGAAATTCGCCCTTCTCGGTCACATTGGCATGGGTGCAAGTGAGGCCTGACAGAAACCAGACGACGGGCAACAACGCGCCCTCTTCATGGGGCGGCACGTAGACCGAAAAGGTCATGTCGGTGCCGGTGGCCGCCGATGCGTGGCGATACACACCTTGAACGCCGCCAAAGGCAATGTTGGTGGACACAGTTTCTATGGTCATGCTGGCTCCAATATCGGGATAGATTTGATCAAGGGTGGGTGGCACCAAAAGGTCAGCGCCCGAACAAGGTCATCGGGTGCAAGGCCAAGGGTCGCGCTGTTGCGCAGCGGGTGGCAATTGACAAGTTCCGCATCCATCAACGATGCATCCAAGACAAAGCGCACTTGACCAGCCGTGTCATTTATCGCAGCCAAAGCTGTGACGGAACCAGGCGTGATACCCAGCAAGCGCTCCATATCCTCGGCTTTGCCAAAGCTGACACGGCCGCACCCAATTGCAGCGGGCAGCGCCTTTAAGTCGACGCGCGCGTCTGCCGGAACAGTGACTAGATAATAGTCCCCCGCTTTGTCCTTCAGGAACAAGTTCTTGGTATGCGCCCCAGGAATAGCATCATTATGGGCGCTACTTTCGGCCACCGTAAACACCGCGGGATGTTCATAGACTTTATAGGCGACGCCGAGCGCAGCAAGGTCATCATAAAGCTGCGCTTCGGCATCGGTCATAGCTTGGCTCTTATCAGTCCGTGACGCGGTGCAAGGCGCACAGCTTGTTCCCGTCCGGATCGCGCAGATAAGCGAGGTACATTTTCATGCCGCCGCCTTCGCGAATGCCGGGCGCATCTTCAATTGCGACGCCGCCATTGTCGACGCCAGCCTGATGCCATGCATTGGCTTGGTCCGGCGTCATAGCAAAACCGACGGTGCAGCCATTGCCATGCGTTGCCGGGTTGCCATCGATTGGTGGTGTTACGATAAATATTGATCCATTATGCATATACATCAAGCGTCCCTTGGGATCCTGAATCCCTGGCTTTCCGCCCATAGCGATAAAGGTTGCATCGTAGAATTTCTTTGAACGGGCAATGTCATTGCTGCCGACCATCATGTGACTAAACATCTTCGTTTCTCCCTTGAGTCAAATACCATAATTCCCAAGGGCTTTTCCATTAACAGCGCGGCCGCGCAAGCCTAGATTCCGGCGTACCATTCATAATCACCGACATCTTCCCAATATCCGCCCTTTCCGTCATGGAATTTGGACAAATCATCGGTCGCCTCAATACGCATGACATATTTGGCGTGCTTATATCCCAACTGTCGTTCGACCCGTAACCGGACGGGGGCGCCATATTTTATGGGCAGGGTTTCACCGTTCATGCCCCATGCCAATATGGTCTGCGGATGAAAGGCATCGATCAGGTCAATCGATTCATAATAAGGACGTGCGCCGTAACTGTCCGCGCAGTGAAAAACGATAAATTTGGCGCGTGGCGACAATTGAGCTTGCTGCAGCAAAAGGCGCAGTGGTGTGCCTTGCCATTGCGCAATGGCGCTCCACCCCTCCACACAATCATGTCGCGTAATTTGGGTCCGCGCGGGCATCGCTCTTAAAGCCTCTAATCCAATGTCGATTGGATTGGCCACCATGCCTTCAATACGCAACCGCCAGTCCGCAAAGTTGTTTTGAAGATGCGCCAAATACTCAGTCGACGTCCCCGTCAGCGACCCATTGGTTTTGAACACGGGCGAGATGTCCGACAGGGCGAATTCGGGTGCCAAGGTTGCGCGGTCAGCTAAAGTGCGATGCGTTACCTGATTGAGCTTTTCCGCCACACGCAGTGCGGACCGAAAAGTTGCATTTTCATTCATAGCGTCACAGCCGCTGAGTAGAAGCCCGCTGCCGCCCAAAGTCGCACCGCGCAGCAAGTCCCGGCGTCGGAGCAATTTGCGGCCCTCGGTCATGCCAGCTCCCCCGTTTTTTCAGGTTTCGACGACGCCACATGTCGCCCCGTAATCATCGACCATATGCCGTTAACCGGACCGGACAGCAGTACCATGATCAGATGCACGACCACGAACAGCGTTAGCAAGGTGGCAGCGATAAAATGCAGCGACCGTGCCGACTGCCGCCCACCGAATAGGTCCAGCAACCACGGCCAGGCAGCGTTCATCGCAGGAGACATGGTAATACCGGTCAGAATTAGCAGCGGCAGCAGTATGAATATCACGCCGATATAGCTAAATTTTTGCATTATATTATAATGCCTTGAGTGAATTCCGCTGTCGAAACGCAGTCGCGCGTGATCTTTAATGTCGCTCCACAAGGCCGCCAAACTCCACTCGGCACGGCGGACATGTAGGTCCTTGCGGATATGGCCGTTGAACAGGGATATCAACATGAAGGCAGTCAACCCCAACGCGAAAATCCAAGCAAAGGCGAAATGCCAACGCCGCGCGGCGGCCAGATCATACCCTGTAGGTATGGTCGCCCAACCCGGAAAGGCGACGCGGCGAACATTCTCATTCGCGTCCAAAGAAAGACCCAGCACGCCTGTTGTTTCAACGGTAGCGCCGCCGATTCTTACAAAACCCGTGGTGCGCGTATCGTCAATTTGTAGCCAAGCATAATCTTCTCGAGATCCAAAATCGCCCCAATATAGCAAAGGATGCGCGTTAAAGATCATGAGCCCGCTCATTAGCAATATCGTCGCGACCAATGCATTCGCCCAGTGCCAGATTCGCGTGGCAAGGCGGTGCCGCTTGACCACTTGCTGTGCTATTTCAGGCGCTGCTTCCATAAAAGACTCCTGACGATAGCTTATGCGGCGCTGCGCTTTTCAGCAACCGGGCTCGTGCCAGCATAGCTAACCAAATTATCGGCAGTGTAACATGCACTACAACACTATAGTTATCAGAAGCTTAATGCAGCAGTGCAAAGGGCATCCATGCAAAAGCTATCATTGCTACACAATTAAAACTTCTCGCCCGTGAGCCGCTGACACAGCATGTCCAACTGGTCCAAGCTGCCATATTCGAACGTCACTGCGCCAGCGCCCGTTGCATTTTTTTGCGCTATCCGAACCTTTAGCCCCAAAAGATCGCTAAGATGCGATTCAACCGCGCGAATGTCGGTATCTTCCGGGATGTTTGTACCAACAGCCTTGCGATTTTTCGGTTTTGGCGCACGCTCCTGCTGCACAAGCGCTTCCGTCGCCCGCACAGAAAGACCGTTTTTAATGACCAACATCGCAAGCTGGACGGCATTCTCACTGCCCAGCAACGCACGCGCATGCCCCATGCTGAGCTTTTCTTGCGTCACAAGGTCACGCAGCGTCTGCGGCAAATCTAACAAGCGCATCATATTGGCAACATGGCTGCGCGACTTGTGCACCAGATCAGCTAATTCAGCCGCGCTGTGCCCAAAGAGCTCGGTCAGCTTTTTATAGGCTTCCGCCTCTTCAATAGGATTCAGGTCCTGCCGTTGAATATTTTCAAGCAGTGCGATCTCGACAGTTTCCGTATCGTCAAAATTTCGCACGATTGCGGGTAAATCGTGGAGTTGCGCACGCTGGGCGGCGCGCCAACGGCGTTCGCCAGCTACAATTTGATATCCGCCCTGAAAGGGCCGGACGACGATGGGCTGAATAATCCCGTGCCGCGCAATACTTGCGGCCAGCTCATCCAGTTTCTCATCAGAAAAATGCCGCCGTGGTTGATTGGGGTTGGGGCGAATGTCGATCACCGACAAGGTTGTCACGCCTTGGCCACGCACGTCCCGATCTGCGGAAGAGTTTCCGGAAACACTGTCTCCCCGCAAGGCTTCCCCTAACAAGGCATCCAAGCCCCGGCCAAGACCCATTTTCTTCTTCAGGGGCGATTTTTCGGACGGATTGTCATTGCTCACGCTGCTAACTCCCGGACCGGCAGGCGGCCGATCAATTCTCGTGCAAGTTTCATATAGGCTTCGGATCCCGCGCAGCGATGGTCATAGACCAACGCAGGAAGCCCGTGGCTGGGGGCTTCTGATAATCGGACATTGCGAGGAATTACGGTATCAAACACAAGGTCGCCCAAACAACTGCGCACATCATCGGCCACTTGTTCGGTCAACCGGTTGCGCTTGTCATACATGGTGAGCGCGACGCCCAAAATCGACAGCGCCGGATTAAAACCGCCCTTTATGCGCTCCACCGTCTGCAGCAGCTGACTCAAACCCTCAAGCGCAAAAAATTCGCATTGTAGCGGGACGAGAAGCGAGTCGACGGCGACCAACGCATTGACGGTGATCAGGCCAAGCGAGGGGGGGCAGTCGATAAGGCAAATGTCCCAATGCGCGTCGGATTTGTCAAAGGCGGCCTTCAATCGCCCGGTGCGATTTTCATGTTCCACAAGTTCGATTTCAGCGCCCGACAAATCAACAGTTGCTGGTACCACATCAAGATTCGGAATCAGCGTGGGAATGGCTGCATCCTTTAAGGATGCATCGCCGAGCAACAAATCATAGCTGCTATGCACCCGCTGCGCCTGCTGAAGACCAAGGCCGGTGGACGCATTTCCTTGCGGGTCAAGATCGACCAACACACAGCGCCAACCACTGGCGGCGAGCGCCGTGGCAAGATTGATGGCGGTGGTCGTTTTGCCGACCCCACCCTTCTGATTGGCTACAGCTATTCGGATCATTGCTCTTGCCCCTGTGTTTCAGAGATGGCACGCGCTTTGCGTTTCCCGGATAATGTACCCACGAGAATGCCCGCCTCTTGGTCTGTTACACTGTCCATGATGCGGAAACCTCCGTCCCATACTGCTTGCGCGCTGTCCCACTCTGCTTTTGCATTACGCCCCTTTGGCAATAGCCACAAAGTGTTATTTGTGGAGAAACGCGCGGCAAGATCAAACAATTTCGGCAAGGGCGCAAAAGCACGGGCGCTAATGAACGCAAAAGGTACGGTTTCAAGGCGCTCCAATGTGATGCCGGCCACGTTTACGCGGTGCGTTAAGTCAAGCATGTCGACTGCTCTTTGCAGATAATCAACTCTGCGCGCACGCGATTCGACTAATGTCACATGATAATTGGTGAGCAACGCAATGACCAAGCCCGGAAAGCCGGCACCAGATCCAAGATCGAGCCAATTATTCTGTGCCGCGGATGCATCGGTAAACAGCAGCAACTGGGCACTATCGACGATGTGACGCGACCAAATATGATCTAAGGTTGAAGCAGATATCAAATTCTGGCTTTCGGCCTCCCGCTTCAGAAATGCCACAAATGTCTCGAGGGCGTCCAATGTTTCACGTGAAACATTTAGGCTGCTCTTCAACCAAGCGATGGCTTCGCTTTCGGTCATGCCGCTTCTGCTACCGCAACTTTGGCGCGTTTGGCGTGCACGAGAATAGCGGCCAGCGCCGCGGGTGTAATCCCCCTAATCCGAGATGCGGCGGCCAAATTTTCAGGCCGCGCCGCCTCCAGCCGTTCGACCATTTCATGCGACAGTCCGGATATGGCGCCATAGTCGATCAACGCTGACAGTTGGATTTGCTCATTGGCAGCCATGTCGTGAATCTCTGCCTCTTGGCGCGCCAAATAGGGTGCGTATCGGCCATCTTGCTCCAATTCCATGATCAAATCCTGTGACCAGGCCACTTCATCCAGCGCCAACAATTGGGCAATCGATACCTGCGGAAAGCGCAGCCAATCAAACAAGGACATTTTTCCTGCGTCTTGCTTCACAGAAATGCCTTGTTTGATAAGGACATCAGCGCTCGCTGTTTCCTGCAGCCTGCTTTGAAGCGCACTTTGCTGCAAAAGCCTTTCCTGAAATGCGGCTGCGCGTTCGCCAGCCACAGCACCGGCCGAAATAGCCAGCGGTGTAAGTCGCGAGCCAGCATTGTCAGAGCGCAGGCGCAGGCGATATTCCGCGCGCGCCGTCAACATGCGGTAGGGCTCAGTCACGCCTTGCAGGGTTAGATCGTCGATCATCACCGCGATGTAGCTATTGGTTCGGTCAATAGGCGGCATAGGTTGCGCCAAAATCTTCGACGCAGC
>JAIOYN010000073.1 GCA_021741065.1 Sphingomonadaceae bacterium
CGTCAAAATGGCAAAGATATCGGAGCCATTTTGACGTCCTTCGGATTTGACGCATTTTGTCCATTGCCACGTTGGCAAGCTTGGGCTTAGAACCACTAAGCCCTGCGCTTACCGCCTTGCACTGAACAAAATGGCCGCAAACCGCGAAGGTAATATTTATGAGTTCACGGCCTAGTCCGACAATATTGTTTGTGGTTGCCGCCGCGTTGACCAACGAGAGGGACGAAATCCTCCTGCAACAGCGTCCTATGGGCGCTCAAATGGAGGGGCTGTGGGAGTTTCCGGGGGGCAAGGTCGACCTCGGCGAATCTCCCGAAGCCGCGTTGGTGCGTGAGCTTGAGGAGGAACTTGGGATAATCGTCGCCGCGGAGGATTTGGTGCCCGAAACCTTCGCCAGCGAACCATTGGGCGACCGCAATCTGGTTTTGTTGCTCTATCGCTGTGCCAAATGGATGGGTACGCCGACAGCGATTTATGCGTCCGATATCCGTTGGGTATTGCCACAAGACATGGCGGATTTGCCTATGCCACCCGCCGATTATCCTTTGGTCCGCAAGCTGCAGGGTATTTAGGGTCAGGGCCACTTAAATGCACCTTCGCGGCGTCAAAATGGCCTCAAACCGTGAAGGTGGATTTAAGTGGTCCTGACCCTAGCCCGCTTGATCCTTCGACAATATGTCCGCGAGCGATACCTGCCCGCTTCCCCTTTTGGCGGGACGGGGCTGGTTTTCGGACGGTGACCATCCGCTTAAATAGATATGGGCAAAGCCCTCGGTAACCTTGCCCTGCGCATCTGCACGAGCGGCAAAGGCATCGTCGAGGCGTGCGGGCATGTCTTTGCCCAGATAGTTGCGCGGTCCGGCCAGTGCATTGCCAACGCCAGCCTCTCTTATGTCCGACACGATGGAGCGCCAGTTCCCATAACGCACGGCGCAGATGTCCTGATCCGCGACAGGCAAGGTGAAGCCGGCACGCACGATGAGGTCTGCGGCGCTGCGCAGGTCGATCTGCGGATGGATATGCGGCGCCACCCGATCGGCGTCCGCCTCTAGCAACATCGCCTTAAGCGCAGCTAAGGTGCCAGCGCCAAACATATGGCCAAGAAACAGCCCATCGGGCCGTAAGAGGCGACGGATTTGAATCAGCGCGCCGGGTAAATCATTGACGCTATCCAGCGTTCCTGCCGAAATCACGAGATCAAAGCTGCCAGGCGTGAAGGGTAGGTGGTCTTCTTCCAATGCAATTGGCGCATCGCCTTCGGCCGCAACATCGCGGAGCGGGGCGAGGGTGCAGGGGACATTTGGCGGCAAGATGTCCGCGTGCCATCGTCCGATGGGGCCAATGATCAGGGCCTGTTCGAACGTGCGGGTAACCGCCGACAGCCGCTCTGCCATATCTTGCGCGATATGGTGCCACAGGAAATCATCCCCAGCACGCCCCGCGGCCCTTGCACGCAAAGCATGACGACGGCGGCGGTCAAAAATTTCCGGTGGATTCAAATCATTGCTCATTTGCGCCATTGTGCAGACCCAATCTTTGTCCGACAAGAGTGATATGGCAAAGGGCAGCCACATTTTCCACAGCATGTTGAATTGGGTATTGCCCGAACGCTGCCCTTGTTGCGGCATCATTACCGCAGCGGGCGGACCGTTTTGCTTGTCCTGCTGGCAAAAATTGGAATTTCTGGGGCCGCCTTGGTGTCGGGGGTGCGCCGCGCCTTTTGAATTTGACCGTGGTGCGGACGCTTATTGTGCCGCCTGCATAGCAAATCCGCCGCGACATGATGGTATCCGTGCTGCCGTAAAATATGACGACCTGTCGGCGCGGGTCGCACTTCGGCTGAAATATGGCGGTAAAATAGGCTTGGCGCGCGTTATTGCACAGCAATTGGTCCGCCATGTGCCGGAGGAGATGGACCAACTGATCATCACGCCCGTACCGTTGCATTGGACACGGATATGGTCGCGCAGCTTTAACCAGTCGGCTTTAATCGGAGAGCAGCTCGCGGCATTAACCGGCGTCGCCTTTGTGCCCGATATTCTGGTTCGGCATAAGCGCACGCCCAGCATGCGCGGTTTGGACCCTAAACGTCGCCGCAAAGCCGTGGCCAGCGCCTTTGCCGTCCACCCAAAATATAAGGGCACATTGAAGGGGCAAAAAATCATCCTGATTGACGACGTGCTAACCACGGGCGCAACCAGCGACGGCTGCATCGCGGCGCTGAAACGTGGCGGCGCAGACTGGGTGCAGATATTCAGCTGGGCGCGGGCTTTGCGCGGCGGCGGGGGGCAAGCGGACGCGGCGGTATCTTTCGACGCTTGACTTGCAGGACTGGGAGCACCATTTCAGTTTTATGACGGCAACTGTTGAGATCTACACTAAATTCGCCTGCCCATATTGTGTGCGAGCCAAGCATCTTTTGGACAGCAAAGGCGTCACATATTCTGAATATGACGTGACAATGGGCGGCGCAAAGCGCGCTGAGATGGTCGCACGTGCACCGGGTGCCCGAACCGTGCCGCAGATTTTCATCAATGATGTCGCGATTGGCGGGTCGGATGATTTGCGCGCGCTCGACAATCAGGGAAAGCTGGATAGCTTGCTGGGAGTTGGCGGCGCGTAATGATCACATTTGACCTGAACTGTAGCAACGGACACCAGTTCGAAGGCTGGTTTGCGTCTTCTGCTGATTTTGATGCGCAGAAATCCAACGGTCTGCTCGCTTGCCCAACCTGCAATGACGGCAGGATTCAAAAGGCGCTGTCGGTGCCCAATGTGCCGCGCAAGGGTAACCAAGGGGCCGTGAGTTTGCCTTCAGTCGCCCCTACTGCAACCGAAACAAAAGCGGATGCACAGGCGCCAGAAGCTTTGCCTCCGGCCGTCGCGGAGCTCATGCAGAAATTGGCCCGCGCACAATCCGAAATGCTCGATAAATCGCAATGGGTAGGCGGTAATTTCGCCGAAACCGCGCGCGCCATTCATTATGGCGAAGAACCCGATCGGCTCATTCACGGCGAAACCAGCAGTGATGAGGCAAAGGCTTTGGTCGAAGAAGGCGTGGGCATTGCGCCTTTGTTGTTTCCTGTTGTCCCGCCTTCGGCAAAAAATTGACCGTCCGATTGCGCGCAGCTATGATCGGCGCCGTTGCACCCATAGCTCAGCAGGATAGAGCATCAGATTCCTAATCTGGGGGCCACTGGTTCGAATCCAGTTGGGTGCGCCAATTGCGAACATAACCGCGAACATTTTGCGGACCTTCTTTTCGGCCTGAAACCGCTCCTGCCAGTACGTTGGTATCCCCCGACAATCCGGATCTTTTCTTTGCTGACTTCGATGCGCGTGATGATTGATCGCAAATATGCACGGCGACACTGCGCCGCTTTACTTCGAGCAGGTGCTGCAAAGATGTCATCCTTCACCTGATGAAATGGCATTGATAATGTCATTACATTGCGTCAAACATGATAACAAGTGACATTAACGTAAGGATCGCCTCCAATGTACGCTATTAACGGAGCATTGGGCTCACCCTATTCGATGAAGGTGCGCGCAATAATGCGCTATCGGCGTATCCCACATTTGTGGGTGCACGGCGCAGACTCGCGCGATGCTTTGAGCAAGGTCAAGGCCCCGGTCATCCCCGTGATGGAATATCCTGATGGGTCATTTCATAATGATTCGACGCCGTTGATCTATGATCTCGAGGCGCGGCATGCCAAGCGTTCAGTGATCCCGCGCGATCCTGCGTGTGCCTTTATCGCACATCTGATTGAGGATTTCGCTGACGAGTGGGTAACAAAGGCCATGTTTGGCTATCGCTGGCTGGAAGAGATAGACCAAATCCAGATGAGTCGCTGGCTTGCGTTTGACGCAATGAAGGGCGGCGGACTAACGACGAGCCAGGCCTTTGCCGAACAGTTCCGCGCACGCCAAGTCGGCCGCATGGCGATTGTCGGCTGCGCGGCTGAAAACTTTCCGCTGATCGAGGCCTCAACGCGCGCGATTCTGGGTGCGCTGGAGGCGCATGTGGTGGACCGCCACTGCCTATTTGGTACCCGTCCGAGCCTTGCTGAGTTCGGCATGTACGGGCAATTGTCGCAACTTGGCGTTGATCCTACCGCGCAGGCAATGATGCGCAAAGACTATCCTTATAGTTTCCGATGGTTGCTTCATATTGACGATATGTCCGGAATAAACGGGGAATGGGATTCGGAGAACGGGGCCGTGGATGCGCCTTTTGCGCCGATTATCACCACTTGGCTGGAACAGGTGGGCGAAATCTATATGCCTTTTCTCCTCGCCAACGCCGCGGCAATTGAAGCCGGAGAGGAAACATTCAGTATCACGGCCATGAGCCTGCCCTACACGCAAGGCGTGTTCAAATATCAGGTAAAGTGCTTAGCTGATTTGCGTGCGCGCTACGCCGCATTGGACAATAAAGCACGGGCGAAGGTCGATCCGCTGCTCGAGCAGACGGGCTGTCTTGACGCTTTGCTGAACCAATGCGCCTCAAGATAGCGGCAACCCTGCTAATGGCGCTGGCGTTGCTCAACCCGGCAACGCTGGGCGCACAAGCGGAGCCAGCGCAACGTCCCAATATTGTCATCCTCCTTGCCGATGACTGGGGCTTTACGGATGTCGGCGCCTTTGGCGGCGAGATTGCGACGCCCAATATCGACGCCCTTGCCGCCAAGGGCGTACGCTTTTCGAACTTCCATGTGGCTGGATCCTGTTCGCCAACGCGCGCAATGCTGCAAACGGGCGTGATCAATCACCGCGCTGGCTTAGGCAATATGCCAGAGACAATTCCACCGGAGCATCTGGGCAAACCCGGCTATGAAGCGCAACTCAACAACCGCGTGGTAACCATTGCTGACCAGCTACGCGCGGGTGGCTACCGCACCTATCTGACAGGGAAATGGCATCTGGGGCACACGCCCGATACCGTGCCGACAGCGCGCGGCTATGATCGGGCGCTTGCCCTCGCGCAATCGGGCGCGGACAATTTTGAAGATAAACCCAATCTGCTGATTTATGACAAGACCGCGTGGAGTGAGGATGGAAAGCCTGTAAAACTGCCAAAGCGCTTCTACTCATCAACCCTGATTATCGACAGAATGATCCGCTATATCGATAGCGATAGGGCCAGCGGAAAACCATTTTTGGCATCCGTCAATTTTATCGCCAACCATATTCCGGTGCAGGCACGGGATGCTGACATTGCGGCTTATGCGGGGCGCTACAATGCGGGTTGGACTGTGCTGCGCAACGAACGCCGCGCCGCTGCGATCGCCAAAGGCGTGATGCCGGCAGACGTTCCGACGGTGACCATGAACACCACGGGCGATTGGTCAAAATTGTCGGCACAGCAGCGCCGTCAACGTGCCGGTGCGATGGCCGCTTATGCGGGCATGGGCACGGCAATGGATCGGGAAATCGGTCGACTGATCGCGCATCTAAAGGCCATAGGCGCATATGAAAACACCATCTTCGTGTTTCTGTCTGACAATGGCGCTGAAGCCACAGATCCCATGAACATGGGTGCGTTTACGCGCTGGAACGCCCATCAAGAATATGATCAAAGCATCGCCCAACAAGGGCGCCCCGGTTCGCTGACCGCGCAAGGCGCCGGATTTGCGAGCGCATCGGTCTCGCCGCTGCGTGGATATAAGTTTACCGCGAGCGAAGGTGGCTTGCGTGTTCCGATGATCATAGCCTGGCCGGGCAATCCTGCGATCAAAGGCGGCAGCGTTGCAAAAGGTTTTGCCCATGTCACCGATATGTCGCTGACGTTGCTGAAGCTCGTCGGGGTTACGCCACAGCAAGGTAGTTTTTCCGGACGCCGCGTCGAACCCATGATTGGGATGGACCTATCACCCATGCTCACCGGGGCTGCATCGTCCGTCCATTCGGCGGACAAACCTTTGGGATATGAACTGTCTGGCAATGCCGTGTTGTTCAAAGGCGATTACAAGCTCATCAAAAACCTGCCGCCTTATGGAGATGGCCGCTGGCGGCTGTACAACATCACCACCGACCCCGGCGAAACCAACAATCTGTCAGGTTCCGACCCGAAACGTTTTGCTGCCATGCAAAAGGATTATGTTGCCTTTGCCAAGGCAAACCAAGTGTTGCCGATGCCCGAAGGTTACACAGCGCCCAAACAGATTTTTGCCAATGCGATGCGCACATTGTTGGTGCCGCGACTGCTACAGCTTTGGCCGCTGGGCGCCTTATTGGGGATTGCCATAGCAACCGCAATCTTGTGGCGCAGACGGCGCAATACTCGATGAAAGGCTATTGGCCTAGCCCATGGCCTAGCGAGGACGGCGGCCCTCGCCGGTTACAATCGACTCCCGATCCCCAGGCTCTGGCACAACCTAATAGGCTGCGGCTCGCGACGACCTCGCGGCGTCGGTTAATGACGACGATGACCCTGCTCGGCGATCCGGGCGAGATTTTCTTGCTGACCCATCAGGCGCTGCGATCACAGATCGGGCTGCCAACCACCGCGCAGGTTGAGCGTATCGATCCGTTGACACTACGCCCTCTCGCCCGCAGCCCCCGCCTTGATGGCGGCCCGATGTGGCCGGGTGGGATGGCTATCCACCACAACGGCGATCTGTACACCGTCTATGGGCGCCACATTCATCGCTTAGCCCGCGCAGATTTAACTGTCCGCGCAGCAGCGAAATTGCCCGTCAATCAGCCCTATAACAGTTTCGTGATTCTGGATTGCGGGTTGATTATAACGAAGAACCTGTCGCTTCGCTCCACAGCACAGCTTTTAGTGATCGATCCGGACGATTTGTCTCTCGTCTGCCCGCCGCTCGATTGCGCCGAGCCATCGGTGGCGCGGCTCAGCGCCGTTGGAAATACCGTCTATGTCGTCGGTGTGCGGACATTAACCCGCTATCATTGGGATGGCACTGCCCTGCGACGCGACGATAGCTGGGCCTGCCCCTATATCGGCGATAGCCAGCACAGCCATGGCTGGGATGCGGTGATCGGGGACCGGCACCTTTGGCTGATGGACAACGGCCAGCATCGCTATCGTACAAATATGGTCGGGCGCGGCGTTGCGCAGGCACCCAACCGGCTCATCCGCGTTTCCCTTGCAGACGCTGAAGACTGGCAGTCCATCGACGTCAGCGGTTTGCCGGGTGGCAGCGTCACCAACCCGCCGCTCTGGGACGAAGCACGGCAAATCGTCATCGCATATGACAGCGCCAATCGCGTCATCTGCGGCTTCCGCTTCGAAGAAGAGAAGCGCGCGCTGGTGCCACTGTGGAGGCGAGATGGTTTGGGCTGCGCCAGCCACATGCTGCATTTCCCCGAAAGCGGCCTGATTTGCACTAATGATTATCAGCGCCGCGAAGCAATCGTCCTGCTCGACATCTCCAGCGGAGCGACAGTTGCGCGGGTCGAAACAGGTGGGTTGATGCAAGGCGTGGTGTTTCCCTCACCCGGCTGGAATCAAGATTTCTATTGGTGCTCGATGGACCAGGTGACGCGGATCGCGTTGACGTGATCCGCGCAACCGAACTTATGTCTGTGCCGCGATAAAATTGAGGATGAGATCGACATGCTTTTCGGGTTGATCTTCCTGACAGAAATGGTTGGCGTCGATCCGGCAATGCGTCTGCCCCTTGGCACCGGGAATGCGGTAATAGCTGCATTCGGCTTTTATACCGCGAAGAGCTTGAAGGAAGCGCCTGGGTAAGCAAGGTTACCTATTGTGATCAAATAGTCCCGTCGCGCGCAGGCTTAAGGTGTAGTTTCTAATTCTTACTGGCTAACGGGTCAGTTGGGTCGACGGCTTTCTTCCGCTTCAAGCACCTTCTCTTTATCTTTAGATATAGATTTCAATATGGTAAGTGTTATCATTTACATCCTGCACGGCGCACCATTTTCCACTTTTTGCTAAAGTCCGCGTGTCGCGTGCGTAGTTGAGAAGTTGTGCCAACACGCCCAATACGCAGTCTCGACTTTGCCTATACCGAGCGGCTATGGGGGCGGCATGAGCATACAGAATAAATCCGCAATCGTCCTTTTGTCGGGCGGTCTTGATTCCATGGTCGTTGCCGGATTGGCGCGAGAGGCGGGCTATGACCTGATTGCGTTGACCATTGATTATAACCAGCGCCACCGGGTCGAGTTGGACAGCGCGGCGCGCATTGCCAGCCATCTGGGGGCGAAGGAACATATAATACTGCCGCTGGACCTCACGCGCTTTGGCGGGTCGGCGCTGACGGCGGATATTGATGTGCCGAAACAGGGCGTGGAGTCCGGCGCAATTCCTGTGACTTATGTCCCGGCGCGCAATACGATATTCCTGTCCTTGTGCTTGGGCTTGGCCGAAGCGCGCGATGCCCGTGATCTTTGGATTGGGGTCAATGCGCTCGATTATTCGGGCTACCCCGATTGCCGCCCCGCCTTCATCCGCGCGTTTGAGGCGACCGCCAATCTCGCGACAAAGGCAGGCGTCGAGGGCGACCCTTTCAATGTGCACACGCCCTTGCTCGACATGACCAAGGCCGACATCGCCCGCGAAGCTGCGCGGCTTGGGCTGGATGCGGGGATGAGCTGGTCCTGCTATGATCCAAGCTCGGATAACAAGGCCTGCGGTCAATGCGATGCCTGCCGCCTGCGCGCGAAGGGCTTTGCCGAAGCTGGCCTGCCGGATCCAACGATTTACGCATGAGCTACGCGGTTAAAGAGATTTTCCTGACCTTGCAGGGGGAGGGCGTGCATGCGGGCCGCCGCGCGGTGTTCTTAAGATTTTCGGGCTGCAATTTGTGGACCGGGCGAGAGGCCGACCGCGCAAGCGCCATTTGCCAATTTTGCGATACCGATTTTGTCGGCATCGATGGCGAAAATGGCGGGCGGTATGACGCCGAAGCGCTGGCCGCCAAGGTCGCCGCATTGTGGGGCGATAGCACTGACAATCGCTATGTCGTGATCACCGGCGGCGAACCCATGTTGCAAGTGGACGATGGGATCGTCGATGCGCTCCACGCGCAAGCTTTCCAGATCGCGATTGAAAGCAATGGCACGATAGAGGTGCATCCCGGCATTGATTGGGTGTGCATCAGCCCCAAGGCTGGCTCGGACATCGTTCAACACACAGGCGACGAATTGAAATTGGTCTGGCCGCAACCCACCAGTGACATTGAGGCGATGGAGCAATGGCAATTTACCCATTTCCTCATTCAGCCGATGGATGCAGGCAACGCAGGCTTAAATGCCGCCAATGTCGCAGAGGCCACGCGTTTCGTCATGGAGCGGCCAAAATGGCGCTTATCCTTGCAAAATCACAAGATTTTGGGCCTTCCCTAGCTAATTATAAATTTGCTTGAAACCTCTTCCTGAAAGTGACAGTCTTGTGACGGGAAGAGGAGAGAGAAAATGGCAAAAGCCCGAGAAGCGTCTTTGCGCGCGTATAAAAGCTATTCGAAACGCATGTCTGACCATGTCGCTATTGCGCTGGTGGTGTACACCTTAATGCTGATATTTTTGGTGACCCCGACGATTGAGTCGAGCGGAATGTCGATTTTTCCTTATTTTGTCTTGGTCCTTTTGGTCGCTGCGGTCATTCCGCTCTGCCGGAAGCTGGAGCGGCGTTGGCAGGCACTGTGTGCAACGGCCCATCCAGACGACGCCCTGGAAACGCAATATGTCACCGACAGGTCGAAATT
>JAIOYN010000074.1 GCA_021741065.1 Sphingomonadaceae bacterium
GGTTCCTGATCGTCAGCGTACCCGCCCGATTTGAATGGGTCGAACTTACAATCGGCATTCCGGCCATACTAGGTCTTTATGGCTGGATCATCTGGCGCTGGGGCTTTGGTCCCGAAGACCGGGTCCTGTTCCGCAAGAAACGCGATTAACCTAAACGCTTGGCAACCAAATCAGCGATGTCTGCTTCTGGCCGCGCGCCATAATGCGAGATAATCTCCGCGGCGCACACCGCACCCATGGTCAGGCATTCCGCCATGGGGCGCCCCTGCGCAAGGCCAGCAAACACACCGGACGCAAACAGGTCGCCTGCGCCTGTGGTATCGACCAGCTGCGCCACGGGTTCAGCACGAACTTCCGTCCGGACACCATTTTCGACGGCAATCGCTCCATGTTCGCCGCGTGTGCAGACGAGCAATGGAACCTTGGCAGCGATAGCGGCAACCGAGGCTTCGAAATCGTCGCTGTTGTTCAACGCGCAGATTTCAACTTCGTTGGAGAATAAAATATCAATTCGACCAGCGTCCATTTCAGCCAGGAAATCCGGACCGTGCCGCGAAATCACAAATGCGTCGGACAAGGTCAAAGCCACCTTGCGGCCGGCTGCGCGCGCAACATCAATGGCGGTCCGCATGGCGGCGCGTGGTTCCTCTGGGTCCCACAAATAGCCTTCAAGATACAGGATCGCGGCGCTTTCGATCAGCGATTTGTCGATGACTGATGCGGGCAGATATTGGGACGCGCCCAAAAAAGTGTTCATCGTGCGCTGCGCATCGGGCGTGACCAATATGTAACAACGCGCGGTCGATGGCGCACCGTCGCGGGCAGGAACGTCAAAATGAATGCCGCGTGCGCGAATGTCATGCGCGAAAACGTCACCAAGCTGGTCGGTTGCAACTTGCCCGATAAACGCTGTCTTGTGCCCAAGTCGCGCAAGGCCAGCCAAGGTGTTCGCAGCTGAACCGCCGCTGATTTCGCGCGCAGGCCCCATATGCGCATACAATCCTTGCGCACGCTCCTCATCGATAAGCTGCATGCTGCCCTTTGTCAGGCCTTCGCTGGCGATAAAGGCATCGCTTGTATCAGCGATAATATCCACAATGGCATTGCCAATTGCGAGAACGTCGAAGCGGGTATCAGTCATAAAATTTCCTAGTCTAAGCCACGCGCGCCCTAGTTGGGTTGGACATTTCCGGCAAGCGCTTTAGAACGGCGGCATGATCCACGCGTTGATGCTTTCGTTCCAAAGCCTGTCCGACCGGCGCGTTGCTCTTGTGATGGTCAAGGTCGTTGTTTTGACCATGGTCACCCTTATTGTTTCGGGCATCGGCCTTTGGTTTGCCCTGCAAGCCTTATTTGGCTGGCTGAGCGTCAATGGCACAGGTTTTTGGTCAGGCTTGCTGTCGGCCGCGATTCTTGGCTTGGCGGGTATTTTGCTATTCCGGGTGGTTGCAGTCGCAATCACTTGGGTTTTTGCCGACGACATCATCGATGCTGTTGAGGAACGGTTTTATCCTCGCCACGCCGCGTTCGGCAAGCGGCCAAGCTTCGGCGCAGGTGCCCAAATGGCGGTAAAGTCTATAGCGCGCGTGGTCGGCTATAATCTGCTCGCTTTGCCTGTTTACGTTCTATTGCTGTTTACCGGCGTTGGCACAGCCATCGCGTTCCTGTTGATCAACGCATTGCTTTTGGGCCGAGATCTTGAGGACATGCTCATCGCCCGCCATGGCGCGAAGGGGGCGATGAACAAGCTGTCGCGCGTCATACTTGGATTATTTGGCACTGCTGGCATGATGGTCCCGCTCGTCAACCTTTTCGTGCCTGTGTTGGCGACGGCGATGGCCGTTCATTTGGTGCATTCGGAAAATTAGCGCATGATCAAAAGTTTACTCCCGCTAACCGTCACCGCGCTGTTGCTGGCAGGTTGCGTCTCGGCGCCTGAAGTGCGTGCACCAGCGCGTCAGCCCGCACCCGTGGAGCGCACTGCAGCATCTTTTCCGCCGCGCCCTGCTCCCGCACCAATACGAGGACTTGACGGCGTGATTGGCAAGGACGCCAATGCCATAAAACGCTTGTTCGGCGAACCACGGCTGGACGTTGTCGAAGTTTATGGTCGCAAGCTGCAGTTCGTCGGCAAGCCTTGCATCCTCGATGCGTTTCTCTATCCCGAACGCAAAGGCGGACGCGAAGTCGTCACTTATGTCGATGCACGCAGAAGCGACGGAGCAGCCGTAGACCGCGCCGCTTGCATTGAGGCCCTGCAACGCCGGTAAGGCATCAACAATTCGTTCGCCCCGCGTCCAAGCGGTCCCTAGGTTGCGGCATCCCACTCGGCCCGGACCGACGAGTCTCGCTCTGCAGGCAAGTATTCCATACGCCGCCGTGCCAATACCTCAGGCGACAGCCGCCCCAACGCCCAAATCGCCGCACCGCGAACCACAGGTTCAGGATCAGCCAGCAACCCTTCAATCTGCGCAATAAGTCCCACATCAGTGCCATTGCCAGCCGCGATTAAGACATTGCGTATAAACCGATCCCGTCCAATCCGCTTAATCGGCGACCCGGAAAAGAACTTACGGAACGCGGCATCATCCAACGTCAATAAATCGGCAATTTGCGGCGCTACCAATTCTGCGCGCGGTAAAAACGCCTTATGCGCCGCAGCCGTTTCGGCAAATTTGTTCCACGGACAGACCGCAAGGCAGTCATCGCAACCATAGATATGATTGCCCATCAATGGCCGAAGCGCGGGATCAATCGGTCCCTTATGCTCGATCGTCAAATAAGAGATGCAGCGGCGGGCATCGAGGCGATAAGGCGCGGGAAAGGCGTTGGTCGGGCAAATGTCTTGGCACAAACGGCATGATCCACAACTGTCTTCGGCAGGTAACGCAGGCTCCAAATCCGCGGTGGTGTAAATCGCACCCAAAAACAACCAACTGCCATGTTCCCGGCTGACGATATTGCTATGCTTGCCCTGCCAACCAAGCCCGGCGGATTGCGCCAAGGCTTTCTCCATGACGGGCGCAGTATCCACGAAAACCTTGACGCCTGCACCTGCTTCATGCGCTAGCCATCCCGCGAGCCGCTTGAGCGCGCCCTTCACGACATCATGATAATCGCGTCCTTGGGCATAGACCGAAATACGCGCACGTGTGTCTTGATCGGCAAGAACCATGGGATCGTGCGGCGGGGCGTAGCTCATCCCCAGCATGATGACGGATTTTACCTCAGGCCATAAAACGTCGGGATTGGCGCGTTCATCGGTGCGGCTTTCCATCCAGAGCATCTCGCCATGCAGGCCGTCCTTCAGCCATTGTTGAAGTCGCACACCTGCCGCTGGCGCGAGACGACCAGGCGCGATGCCAAATGCAACAAAGCCCTCGTCCTTTGCCCGGTCTTGCAAAGCATCACTTAAATTTGACTCGTCTCTCTTCACGTACCGACCTTACTCAAACCCTCATACACTCCGAGGTACATCAGAATCTATGCAATAGAGGCAAAGGGACACCTAAAGCAATTCGAAGGCTTTTATGCGGCGAAGCGGGTTAGCCCGCCACTTCCCATAGGCAGCATTTCTGGCGTCTTGAGACCCAGTGGGCACGCAAGCTGTATTTCGAAGTTCGTGGTTAATGACGGCCCAGAACGGATTGAGTTGCGGTTCGAAACTGGATTGACATTTTTGTAAGTAGTGGCACTTTCCGCAACGAGAGGATTCGAGAAAAATGGCCACTGCCCCGATATTTGAAAGCGATTCGCTACCCTATGAAATCAATCAGGCGCCGCACCGCTGGGATGTAACCAAAGCCGATATTTATCTTGAGGATCGTTGGCATCCCATTTTCAAGGAAATGCGGGAAAAGGCCCCGATTAACAAAATCGAAGGCTCAGATTTTGGCAGCTATTGGAATGTCACGACGCTGAAAGCGATCCAGCACGTTGAGGCGTTGCCAGATATCTATTCGTCTTCATTCGAACATGGCGGCATCACACTGATTGACGACAACGCACTCGCGGAACCCATTCCGGAAGACGAAAGAGTCGTCATGCCCATGTTCATCGCGATGGACCGGCCAAAGCATACAGAGGAACGGCGCGTCATCGCGCCGGCATTTACGCCGGGCGAAATGGACCGCATGTCCGGCGACATCCGTCGCCGCACAGCCGAATTGCTGGATACTCTGCCCGTTGGGCAAACATTTGATTGGGTGGATCTGGTATCGATTGAACTCACCACGCAAATGCTTGCCTTGCTGTTCGATTTCCCTTGGGAAGACCGCCGCAAACTGACCGAATGGTCCGATTGGGCCGGTGACATCGAATTGGTCCGTACTGAAGAAACCCGCAAAGCGCGGCTCGCCAAAATGTTCGAAATGGGCGCCTATTTCCAGAATCTTTGGAACGAGCGCAAAAACAAAGGTGAGGCCCCTGATCTTGTCAGCCGGATGATCCATTCGCCGATGAAGGACATGACTCCGTTTGAATATATGGGGAACCTCATTTTGCTTATCGTCGGCGGTAATGACACGACGCGCAATTCGATGTCGGGCTATGTTTATGGTCTACATAGCTTCCAGGATGAGCGCGAGAAGCTTGAAAAGAACCCTGCTTTCATCACTAACGCCGTCAGCGAAATCATCCGCTGGCAGACGCCTTTGGCGCATATGCGGCGCACCGCGACGCAGGACCATGACCTATTTGGTGCCCCCATCAAGGCGGGCGACAAAATCGGTATGTGGTATCTGTCGGCCAATCGCGATGAGAGTGTGTTTGAAAATCCGGACAAGCTAATCGTTGACCGCGAAAATGCGCGGCGGCATTTGGCATTCGGCTACGGCATCCACCGCTGCGTGGGTGCGCGCCTTGCCGAGCTGCAAATCCGCATTCTGCTTGAAGAAATGGCAGCGCGCCGCTTGCGGCCCAACGTCGTTTCTGAGCCCGAGCGCGTCGCCGGTTGTTTTGTCCATGGCTATCGCAAGATGGATGTGGAGCTATCGCGTTATTGATATAAAACTTTTTGGGCCACGGCAGCGTATGTGCTGTCAGGGCATTCAAAGGAACATGTCATGCAACTGAACAAACGCAAATTTTTGTCCTTCTGCAGTGCAGGCGCGGCTGCATTCGTCTTAGGCTGTGGCCGGGATGCGACCGCCAAGACGCGCTTTGCCGTCACCTACAGCGATGCCGAGTGGAAGAGACGGCTGACGCCAGCGGCTTACCGCATATTGCGTGAAGAAGACACTGAGCGCCCCTATAGCAGCCGCCTTAACAGTGAAAAGCGCAAGGGCGTTTATGTCTGTGCTGGCTGCAATAAGCGACTGTTTTCGTCGGCCACAAAGTTCGAAAGCGGCACTGGTTGGCCGAGCTTTTTCACGCCATTGGCAGGTGGGATTGGCACGAAAACCGACTATAAAATCGGTTTGCCTCGGACAGAAGTGCACTGCGCGCAATGTGGCGGTCATCTTGGGCATGTCTTTGATGATGGACCGAAGCCCACCGGCAAGCGCTATTGCATGAACGGAGCCGCCATGAAATTCCTGCCCGGCTGATCCAATCGGGCAGTGTCGCAAGGGGGGTTATTTCGGACCTTCAATGCCCGAGAAGTCGAGTTCAGCAGGCTTTTTTGCGGTCTCTGCTTTGCCATGACTTTCGATGACGGCGGCAATTTCCGAGGCGCGGCCGTCCTGCTTGGCATATTCGCGGGCTGAATATCCGGCGCGGCTGTCGGTTTTATCCGGGTTGGCCCCGGCCTTTAACAAGGCCCGCACGGCGTCTATATTGCGGAGTTGGACGGCCAGAATAAGGGCCGTTTCACCTGCTCGATTGCTTTGGTCAACCTGTGCTTTTCTGCGGGTAAGCAGGTCTATACCCTCCACATAGCCCAGTTGCGTGGCGAGCATTAAAGGGGTCGCGCCTTTTTTGTCGGCCAAGTTCGGATTAGCGCCCTTTTGCAGCAAATATCCGAGCCATGTCGCATCGCGGCGCTGGATCACGATATGCAAAGCGGTTTCACCAGACGTAATATCGCGGGTGTTGATTATGACCGAGCCAGGTTCTGCCAGAAACTTTTCGGCATCCTCGCCTTTGCGGTCTTTCACCGCTTTCAGGAAATTATAGCTGTCCGAAAACTGCGCCATCGCAGCAGGCGCAACGACACCGCTGGTTACTGGCAAGATGAGTCCAGCCGCTGCGGCGAGAAAAAATGTCCTTTTTAAAAGAATCTGTCCCATTTTTATGTCCATTATCCTTGATAACTGCGCTTTAGCAGACCATGTCTGGCATCGCTATGAACAAAACATCACTTTTTGCCTTATCCGCCCTTCTGCTCCTATCTGCATGTGATTCTGGCCCCGCGCAACTGCCGCTCAGCGAAGCGCCGCTGGCAGGGGCCACGATAGGTGGCAATTTTCTGCTGACGGATCAGGATGGCCAAAAGCGCAATTTTAAGGAATTCGACGGTAAATATCGCATCGTCTATTTCGGCTATACTTATTGCCCAGACATCTGCACGCCCGATATGCAGAACCTCATGGCCGGCCTAAAATCTTTTGAGAAAAAATACCCTGATCTGGCAACAAAGGTCCAACCGATTTTCATCACCGTCGATCCCGCGCGCGATACGCCTGCGGTGCTGAAACAGTTTGTCAGCGCCTTTCATCCGCGCGCTATTGGCCTGACCGGCACGGATACCGAAATTGCCGAAGCCGCCAAGAAATTTGCGATATACTCCAGCCGGGTCGACGGCAGCGCGCCGGAAAACTACCTGATGAGCCACAGTCAGGCGCCCTATTTGATGGGGCCAAAGGGTGAACCATTGGCCATCATGCCAGCCGATATCCCCAACACCGACGCCAATGAAGGCGCGCCTGATCTGGTAGAGGCGGAACTGGCCAAATGGGTCCGTTGATGTGACCGAAGTCCCCTTTTGGGAGGCGCCGATCGACAGCCTCGATCGCGCCCAATGGGAAGCCTTGTGCGACGGGTGCGGCAAATGCTGCCTCAACAAGGTAGAGGACGAAGATACCGGCCGCATCTACCCCACCAATGTCGCCTGCAAATTGCTTGACCTAAAAACCTGTCAGTGTTCCGATTATCGCGGGCGAATGGCCATTGTGCCGGAATGTCTCCGGCTCACGCCCAACAAAATCGAGGATTATGTTTGGTTGCCTTCAACATGCGCATATGTGCTCCGAGCGGCAGATAAACCTCTGCCTGAATGGCATTATTTGATCAGTGGAGACCGCCAGACGATACATGATGCTGGCATGTCTGTGCAAAATAGGGCTATATCGGAACTGCATGCTGGACCGCTTGAAAACCATATTGTCGAACAGCCGCTCTGATCCCACTGTGGTAATTGAAGGTGAGCGCGTACCCGTGCGCATCCACCGGAACATCCGCGCAAAGCGCATTTCCATGCGCGCCGATGCCATCAAACGCGAAATCCGGATCACGATGCCGCATTATACCCCCACCAACATCGCGCTCGATTTTGTCGACAAGAAACGGGAGTGGATTGCAACGCGGCTGAATAATGTAGCGGAAGCCGCGCCCATCGCCCCAGGCAGCGAAATTGCGGTCGAGGGCGAGAGCCATATCATCGAATGGCGCGAGGAATGGCCGCGCAGCGTCCGTTGCGATGAGGGCATATTGCGTCTTGGGGGTCCAGCATCGTCGGTAGAAGCACGCATCCTGCGTTGGTTAAAAAGCGAAGCCCGCGCCACATTTACCAAGGAAATCGCATTTTATTGCGCCAAAGCAAATGCCCCAATCCCGCGTCTGTCGCTTGGCGACCCACGGAGCCGTTGGGGCAGTTGCTCAAGTCATGGCACTATTTCCTTGAGCTGGCGGTTGATCATGGCACCCGTCTATGTGCGCCGCTCTGTCATCGCGCATGAAGTCGCACACATTCGCCATATGAACCATAGCGCCGAATTTTATGCGTGGCTCGACACTTTGTACGAAGGCAACCGAAAGGCAGCGGACCAATGGCTCAAAATGCATGGGACTGGGTTGCAGCGCGTCGGTAGATAGGGAGCAGCCAATGCTGGAAATGCGTCAAACATGCGAACGATGCCACACACCACTGCCGATGGACAGCATCGACGCCATGATCTGCAGCTATGAATGCACCTTTTGCACCGCTTGTGTGTCGGGTCCACTAAAGGGTCATTGCCCCAATTGCGGTGGCAACCTCCAGCCAAGGCCGATACGCGTTCAGCAGTAAGCGGGCTTAGGTCATGACCCTAAGGTGCGGACCTAGCTCTTTGCGCCACTTCCCAACGCGCCATATTTCTTTTCAAAACCGGCAATGTCCCCTGCCGCAAGCAATTTGGCTTGGTCGATCCAATTGTCCCGTGTGATCCGGCCCGCAAAGGTGCCCAGCTTCGCATCTATGTCCGCCACGTCGGCAGCGGTCCAGCTGGCGACCTGCGCAAAGCTGATTACACCTAGGCCCTTGAGCAGAGTGTTGACCTTGGGGCCCAAGCCCTTGATCAGCTCAAGATTTTCGGGGACTGATGGCGCTGCAGCTGGCTTCGCCGCCTTTGCCTTGGGCGCAGCTTGCGCTTTTGCTTTTTCGGCTTTGACCTTTGGCGCTTTCTCCGCCTTGGCTTTTTCTAACTTTTCTGCCTTTTCTGGCTTCGCTTTTGGTGCTTTTTTCGCTTTTGCTTTTTCTACTTTAACCTTTGGCGCCTTTTCGGATTTTGCCTTTTCCGCAACAGGCTTGGCCGCAGCTTTTGGTGCTGCAGTTTTGGACGCATTTGCCTTTTTCGTTGCAGCGGTCTTCGCCGGAGCCTTGGGTTGCTTCGACACTTGTGCCGTGGCGTTAACAACAGGCGCAGCTGGTGGTGCAGAAACAGCCGCAGGCGGCGACGTTATGTCTTTCGGCGCGCTGTCCGTTTTCTTCTTCGTTCCGCCCAGCGGCAGCAGCCACCACAATAAGGTAGCAACAACAAGAACCGCACCGATGATGACTGGCAAATAACTGGACAATGTATTTCTCCCCCGAAAGCCCAAAAAACAAGGCGTTCAATTACGCCAAAATATGGCCGCGCGAAACTATGAATTCGCCAAATGAAAATTGGACGTTAATCCGTGCCGGATCCCGCCTCGCGCGCCACTTCGCGCCAGCCAATGTCCCTGCGACAAAACCCGCCCGGAAAATCGATGCTGTCCAAAGCTCCATAGGCAGTGGCCTGCGCGTCCGTAACAGTGTCGCCAGTGGCGGTAACATTGAGCACGCGCCCACCGCTGGCGACCAATTGGCCGCCGACTTCAGCCGTGCCCGCATGGAATATTTTGGCGTCCGTGACATCGGCAAGGTTAATCACA
>JAIOYN010000075.1 GCA_021741065.1 Sphingomonadaceae bacterium
CGTGATCTCCAGTTTTCCGCTACCAATGATGTAGAGTGCGTCGGCTAACATGCCCTGCCGGAACAGGGTTTCACCGCGGCGGATGGTAAATTGATCGGTCGCCTTGACCAGCTCTGCGAGCGCGTGGGCCGACAGTGCAGACAGTTGCCCTGAATCTTGCAGAAAAACTCCCAAGAACACCCCCTTGGCCTATGCGCCAGCCTATTTTAGTCGACTGACAAATTCTAACACATTGCGCCCTTAATTGCGAGCCCGCCTGAAGCCATCTCCGGTTGAACCAGTCGCACACCGAATTGATGGTGCATTCGACTAAACCGCGCCTCGGAACGTTTTTACGGAAAACGAAAGTTTATATTTTAAAATCAATTACATAGATATTATTATTTTCATACCACTCAGTGCACCATATTTCCCCTAACACCATTGGAATTTCTATTAGTCGTTAACAACGCTATGTTGCGTTTTAGAAATTATATTTGGAACAAACCGGAAAAATACGGCACATCTTGGCACATTCTACGGCATAATGACGCGGACAAGTTTCCTGATGTGCATCGTGGGGTTCGCGACCGGCACTTTTGGTTCTCCCGCAGTTGCCGCGGCGCCAGCACCACTCACGTTCACCTGCAACGCGGTGTTCGTTTGGGATGGCGACGGACCGATTATCTACGCCGACGGCCGCAAGATACGCCTCGCTAGAATCAACACGCGGGAACTCGATGGAACCTGCTGCAAAGGCCGCCCCTGCCCACGGCCAAGCAGAACCGATGCATGCGGCGCGGTTACGTGTTTGCTGTGCAGACGAAAATCTGTAAGGCCGCCCAGTAAGCTGGCATGTTCTGGAGAAAAAATGAGCGAAGAAAAAAAATGGCCGAGCGAGGCAATGTTTATGGTGCGCACCATGCAGGCGCATCATATGCAACTGAGTGTCATGGCAGACCAGAAGGCCAACATGCTTATCGGTGCGACCTTTGTGACTTTGACACTGGCCATTGGTCAAAGCCAAAGCAGCAGTTTCTCTCTTCCGTTGCTCATATTGGCAGTGTCGGCATTAATGTCCGCTTGCCTAGCCACAGTGGCAGTAATGCCCTCCACCACTCCAAAATCATTCAAAGGCAGCAATTGGCTGTTTTTCGGTACATTCGCGCAAGCCGAAGAACTAGTGTTTCGAGAAACGATAATGGCAAAGCTTAAGGAACCCGAAGATGTGTTCGAAGCGATGCTCCATGACATCTATCAAATGGGCTGCATCCTTCAGACCAAAAAATACCGCTATCTCGGCTGGGCTTATCGCGCCTTTTTGGTCGGCTTGGCCGCAACATTTGTAACTTTCGTTTACGAAAGCGTTGCTGGGCCGATTTCATAGCTACCCTCTCGTCCCATTGCAGTGCGCGCCAGTTCAAGCCCCGCACCTGCCAGTTTTTGTACGCAGACCCCTTTCACGCGATACAAAGAAATTCTATCCCCCTACGGTTGCCGAGTGCTGAAATTGACGTGAACAGTTTCAAGCCATTGTTCCCGTCAGAATTCAAAATACAGATTGGCCACATAAAACAGGAAAACGTTTCAGGTTTATCTTAGTGTCTGACGGGAGATAATAGAAAACCACTTGCCCCGTTTCACAGCACTTGTTATCGAAGTTTGAATATGGCTTAGCTGGTTTGAGAGGGAGAGGAACCTACCTGCGTACGCTTTTGTTAACGTTTTTCCGCTGTCCAGCCTTCTGATCTTATGATGTTTGTCATAAAAAGTTAATTAATCCGCGCGAGACCCCTTTACAGATAACCTTCGTCGATCTCACCCATTTCTGTCCCTTAATAGAATAGGCATTTCATGACCCAAAAAGCCTCCGACTTGTTCATTGCTTGCCTCGAAGAAGAGGGTGTTGAATATATTTTTGGTGTTCCAGGAGAAGAAAATCTCGATTTCCTAGATAGCCTGTCACGCTCGAAGAAAATCAAGCTTATCCTTACGCGGCACGAGCAAGGTGCAGGCTTTATGGCCGCCACTTACGGACGACACACCGGCAAAACCGGCGTATGTTTGGCAACGCTTGGCCCGGGTGCAACCAATCTCGTAACAGCTGGGGCTTATGCCACGCTGGGCGGAATGCCAATGATGATGATTACCGGTCAAAAGCCGATCAAGAAATCAAAGCAGGGGCGTTTTCAGATTTTGGACGTCGTTGCCATGATGGGCCCGATTACGAAATACACCCATCAAATGGCAGCCTCTGACAATATCCCTAGTCGCGTGCGTGAGGCATTCCGTCTGGCCGAGGAAGAAAAGCCCGGCGCAGTCCATATCGAACTGCCCGAAGATATTGCTGACGAACATACCGACGCTCTGCCCATCAAACGCAGCGTATCGCGCCGCCCCAGCGCCGACCCTAAAGCGGTCCGCGCCGCGGTCGAAGCGCTGGAAAATGCCAAATCGCCGGTACTTGTTATTGGCGCTGGCGCCAACCGGACGATGACTGGCAGGATGCTGCTACAATTTATCGAGAAGACCGGCATCCCGTTTCTGACGACCCAGTTGGGCAAGGGCGTGATTGATGAGCGTCATCCGAAATTTCTGGGCTGCGCAGCCTTGTCCGCGGGTGATTTTGTCCACCGCGCCGTCGAAGCTTCGGATTGCATCGTCAATGTCGGGCATGACGTCATCGAAAAGCCGCCTTTTTTCATGAAACCAGGCGGCGCCCAAGTTATTCATATCTCGAGCAAAACCGCCGAGGTTGACCCTGTCTATTTCCCCGGCATCGAAGTCATCGGCGATATCGCGAATGCAATTTGGCAAATGAAGGAAGACATCGTTCCGAGCGGCAGCTGGAATTGCGGCCATATGCTAGATTATCGCAAGGCCGAGGTTGAACATACCGGCAGCCTGTCTGGCGACGCACGGTTTCCGATTTTTCCACCGCATTTGGTGCAGCAAGTCCGCGACGTGATGCCAGACGACGGCATCATTTGCCTCGATAATGGCGTCTATAAAATCTGGTTTGCGAGGGGTTATGCAGCGCACCGACCAAACACTGTGCTGCTCGACAATGCGCTTGCCACGATGGGAGCCGGCCTGCCGTCGGCTATGATGTCAGCGATGGTCTATCCCGATCGAAAGGTTGTGGCGATTTGCGGTGATGGCGGCTTCATGATGAATAGTCAGGAGATGGAAACCGCTGTCCGGCTGGGCCTCAACTTCACCGTATTGATCCTGCGCGATGACAGCTATGGTATGATCCGTTGGAAGCAGGCGAATATGGGCTTTGCCGATTGGGGGCTGACCTACGGCAACCCCGATTTCGTCAAATATGCGGATAGCTATGGCGCCAAGGGACATCGTGTCGAAAGTGCGGCGCATCTGACCGAATTGCTGAAGCACTGCCGTGATACGCCAGGTGTACATCTCATTGACTGCCCTGTCGATTACACGGAGAATGATCGTATCCTCAACGTGCAAATCAAAGAACTAAGCGCTGCATTATGAGCATGTTGAAAGACGCTTATCCGTTATATCTGAATAACAAGGCCGTGCAGTCGAACACCGACCTTGCGGTAACAGACAAGTATACCGGCGAAGTTGCTTTCCGGGTGGCCTTGGCCGACAGCAAGACAATTGATGCAGGAATTGCCGGAGCCGTAAAAGCGGCTGAGCCGATGGCGCAGATGGCCAGTTACGAACGCCAGAATGTCCTGACGCACTGTGTCTCTCGGTTCAAGGAACGCTTCGACGAACTGGCTTATGCGCTATGCGTCGAGGCAGGCAAGCCGATCAAGGACAGCGAAGGTGAAGTCACCCGGCTGATAGATACCTTCCGGATTGCCGCCGAAGAATCGGTCCGGATGACCGGAGAGGTTCAGCCGCTCGACATATCCGCGCGCGCTAAGGGTTATCAGGGCATGTGGAAGCGAGTGCCTATCGGCCCATGCAGCTTCATTTCACCGTTTAACTTTCCACTAAACCTAGCGGCACACAAGATCGCACCTGCCATCGCCGTTGGTTGTCCGTTTGTGATGAAGCCGGCCAGCCGGACACCACTGGGCGCCATCATAATGGGCGAAATACTTGCAGAGACCGATTTGCCGGAGGGGGCGTTTTCGATTCTTCCGGCCAGCCGTGACGGCGCAGATTTGTTCACGGAAGATGACCGGCTAAAACTGCTGTCGTTCACTGGATCTCCCGATGTGGGTTGGGCCTTGAAGGCCAAGGCGGGCAAGAAAAAGGTTGTTCTCGAACTGGGCGGCAATGCTGCGGTTATAATCGACGAAGATGCCGATCTCGACGATGCCCTGGAGCGCGTAATTTTCGGTGCATTTTATCAATCTGGGCAAAGCTGCATCGGGGTGCAGCGGATCATTATCCATGACAGCATCTACAACAAGTTCCGTGACATGCTGGTCGCGCGCGCGGGCAAACTGGTGTCTGGCAATCCGCATGATCGGGAGACTTTTATTGGTCCAATGATCGACGTTAAGGAAGCGGCGCGCCTTGATGGCTGGGTTCAGGAAGCGATCGCAGGCGGAGCGAAGCTGCTCTGTGGCGGAAAACGGGCTGGGGCAATGCTCGAGGCTACTTTGCTCGAAGACGTGCCGCGCACGGCGAAGGCAAATCGCGAAGAAGCTTTCGGACCGCTTGCCATCTTGTCGCGCTTTACCGACTTCGATGCAGCGCTCGACGAAGTGAACGATAGCAAATTCGGTTTACAGGCAGGTATCTTCACCCGCGATCTTTTCAAATCTCTGGACGCTTGGGACCGGTTGGATGTCGGCGGCGTTGTGATCAACGATGTTCCCAGCTACCGCGTCGACAATATGCCTTATGGCGGCGTCAAAGATTCAGGTTTGGGCCGCGAAGGAATTCGCTTCGCAATGGAAGATATGACTGAAATCCGCAATTTGGTGATCCGTCGGCGCAAATAAGAAGCATGTGTTACATTTTATCTATCTCGCTGTCGCTTGATAGAAGTTTACCGCTCAAATTCTAACGGAAGAGGACAAATATTATGGCATTTAATGATCATGTCGACCTACCCACATTCATGCAGGGCGTTAGCAAGCGCAACGCAGGGCAGACTGAATTTATCCAAGCGGTGCAGGAGGTTGCGGTAGATATCTTTGACTTCATGGAAGGCAAAGAACGCTATCACAAGGAGCAGATATTGCGGCGCATCGCGGAACCCGACCGAGTTATTTCGTTCCGCGTTTGCTGGGAGGATGATAACGGAAACGTGCGGGTGCAGCGCGGCTGGCGTGTGCAGAACAACAATGCAATTGGCCCATACAAAGGCGGTATCCGCTTTCACCCTTCGGTTACAGAGAGCGTGCTCAAGTTTCTGGCTTTTGAACAGACCTTCAAGAACGCGCTCACCGGTCTGCCGATGGGCGGAGGCAAGGGTGGATCAAACTTCAACCCCAAGGGTAAAAGCGATCATGAAGTGATGCGCTTTTGCCAGTCCTTCATGACGGAGCTTTACCGCCATGTGGGGGCCGATGTCGATGTACCTGCCGGCGATATCGGTGTTGGTTCCCGCGAGATTGGCTATATGTTTGGGCAATATAAGCGGATCACGAACCAGTTTACCGGCGTGTTGACCGGCAAGGGTCTGGAATATGGCGGCTCGTTGATCCGTACTGAGGCAACCGGCTATGGCGCGGTATATTTCCTCGCCAATATGCTTAAGACCAAGAATGACGATCTGGTCGGCAAAGTTGCTGTGATTTCAGGATCAGGTAATGTTGCAACCCATGCGGCCGAGAAGGTCACGATGCTGGGCGGTAAGGTGGTCACCTTGTCCGACAGCGCCGGTTTCATCCATGATCCTGATGGTATCACGCAGGAAAAAATCGATTGGATAAAGCAACTTAAGAATGTGCGGCGCGGTCGGATTAGTGAATATGTAGAGCAGTTCAAAGGGGCGACATATCATGAGGGCAAGCGTCCATGGGGCGTCCCTTGTGACGTTGCGCTTCCTTGCGCGACACAGAATGAATTGCTCGGCGATGACGCCAGGGAATTGATCAAAAACGGCTGCATTGCGGTCAGCGAAGGTGCTAATATGCCGACAAACCTCGAAGGCGTCCACGTCTTCAAGGACGCAAAAATATTGTTTGCGCCGGGCAAGGCAGCCAATGCGGGTGGCGTTGCGGTTTCTGGTCTGGAGATGAGCCAAAATTCAGGCCGCATCTCGTGGAAGGTCGAGCAGCTCCAGCAATTGCTGGTCGATATCATGGACGGCATTCATGGCAGCTGCGTCGAATATGGTCAGACCAAGGGTGGCTATTGCGACTATGTGCGTGGCGCAAATATCGCGGGCTTCAAAAAGGTGGCCGACGCCATGCTCGCATTTGGTGTAGTGTGATTGCAGCATAGTGGCAGCAAACAAAATTTGCTGCCACTATGCTTGAATATTTGATCAAAGGACCGAATTGTCGTATCGTCTGACTAAGGGTTGCGGCCTTACCGGTTTTAGAGGGAATTCAGGATCAATGGCAGAGTTTGGCAAAAGCCGTGCTTTCTTGAAGGTTATGCCGGGTGTGCTTCTTACATTGTGCATCCTTATTCTGCTTATGGCAGTTGTCTTTCCCATTTTATCCCCTTTGCGGGCCAAAGGGGCTTCGGATAATACACATTTGGGCGTTGCCTCATGCGCTGGCTCAACCTGTCATGGCCGGTTGGAAGCCGATGGCGCAGTGGTGCGGCAGGATGAGGTTTTGCGTTGGCAGGAACCCTCATCGCCTGCCGGAAAACATAGCCAAGCCTATTCCGCCTTATTGGGCAAGCGCAGTGAGCAGATAGCCCGCAATTTGGGCATCGGCAAAGCGTCATCTGCGCCGATGTGCCTTGGTTGTCACGCCACCCCAGCCACATCGCGGGGCAACAACTTTCAGTTGACCGACGGTGTAGGTTGTGAGTCATGTCATGGTGGTGCTTCAAATTGGATTGCCAGCCATTACGCTGTTGGTGCAAGTCATGCCAATAATGTTGCGCGCGGCATGACGCCGCTAGAAAATCCAAAGGTGCACGCAGCAGTATGTCTTGACTGCCATTTTGGAAGCGCCGCCCAAGGGCAGTTTGTAAACCATCGGATCATGGCGGCAGGGCACCCGCGTATTTCGTTCGAACTCGACCTGTTTTCGTCTCTGCAGCAACATCATAATGAGGATGCCGATTATGCGGCGCGCAAGGGGCGGACCGACCATGTGCAGCTATGGGCCGTTGGACAGGCGCTTGCACTCAAACGCTCGCTTGACCTTTATGCGAGCGCCAGTCGTGGCACCGAGGGTGCATTTCCCGAATTCTACTTCTTTGATTGCCATAGTTGCCACCGTCGGATTTATGATCAAGCGGACGCACTGAGGACTGGAGTTAACAATCCCGGGCGGCCAATTCCCGAGGGCATGCCGCCATATAATGATGAAAACATGATCATGTTGTCGGCGGCTGCACGGGTAACGGCGCCAGCCTCCCCAGGGCAATTCGATAAGGCCAGCAGAGAATTCCATGCTGCTTTGGCGCTGAACCGGAACATGGCCATCGCAGCGGCGCGGCGCTTGTCAATCGCGGCCAATAATCTGGCTGACGACTTTGCATCGGGCAGTTTTGGCAGCAGCCAAGCTTTTGCAATCATCGATACCATTGCAAGCGATGCCATTGCCGCGCGCCTCACAGATTATGAGGGATCCGTGCAAGCCGTCATGGCGGTCGATACGTTGCTGAGTGCACTTGTCCGGTCGGGTAACCTCACACAAGGTGCAGCAGCGGGCATCCGTGCCAATGTAAACCGCGCGTACGACGCGGTGCGTGACCCCAACGCCTATCGCCCGTCTGATTTTCGCAGGTCAATTGGCGCCGCTGCCAGCGCAGTACGAGCGTTGCGGTAGATATGCGTAAACAACTGACGGCGATCATTACAAGCTGCTCGCTCATATTGTCGTCCTGTGGCGGCGGTGAAAGCAGCGGCGGCGTAAGCGGTGACGGCAACAGCGCGCTACCGCCTTCGCCGGCGCCACCATCCAGTACGGCAAGACTGTATACCGATCCCGCACCGGAATCGCTCACCGTCACAGATGTCGAACGGGTGATATCACTGGCAGTGGCAGAGGCGCAGGCGCGTAACTTGCCTTCCACTATCGCGGTGGTGGACCGGGTCGGCAATGTACTCGGCGTGTTCGTTATGAACGGCGCGAATTTGAGCCTGAGAATTCCTGATGCGCCGGGCGGGCCCTCGTCCAATACCGATCTGCAAGGTGTCAATCTGCCCGCACCGGCCGCGGTTGCAGGCGCAATCTCTAAGGCCATAACTGGAGCCTATCTCTCGAGCAGCGGCAACGCCTTTTCCACGCGCACGGCGAGCCAGATCGTCCAACAACATTTTCCACCGGCACCTACAACCGTTGGGCTCGAGAGCGGCCCATTATATGGCGTGCAATTCAGCCAGCTCCCATGTTCAGACCTAATGCAACGCTTTGGCAGTTTTGGTGCGGGGGCATTGATTGGCCCTAAGCGGTCGCCGTTGGGACTTTCGGCAGATTCGGGCGGATTTCCGCTATACAAAAACGGCGTAGTTGTTGGCGGCATCGGCGTAATGGGCGACGGCCTTTATGGCTTTGACCCGAATATCTTGGATGTCGACAATGACACCGAAGAATTTATTGCGTTTGCAGCCACCCAAGGGTTTGCGCCGAACGAGGATATCAAGGCCGAGCGGATCAGTGTCGACGGGACATTATTGCGCTATTCGGACGCGACAGTGGCGGGCTTGCGCGGTGGTACGGTGCAAAGTTTTACGGCGTTGAACGGTAGGGTCGGCAATTTGGCACGGGTCCCAGGTTATTCGAGCGGCAGCATAATTGCCGGATCGGCTTTTGGTACCGAAGCATCGGGCGTCCGTGCTGCCACTACGGCGGAGTTTTCCAACCGCGACGCGTATATATTATCCGATGGATCGGGAACCAATCGTTTCCCGATACGCGCAGGAACCGACGCCGCGTCGGTTGCAACTCCGCTCAGTACTGCCGAAGCGCGGTCTTTGCTGGAAGAATCTTTCGCAGTCATGAGCCGATCTCGCGGGCAAATACGCCGCCCTAGCGACAGCCGCGCACAAATGACGATCAGTCTGGTCGACACGCATGGCGCTGTCCTT
>JAIOYN010000076.1 GCA_021741065.1 Sphingomonadaceae bacterium
ACGCCCATTAAATAGCGTGGCCGGTCGGCGGGCAATTGGTCAGGCGCATAATCGAGGCAACCAAACATCGCCTCTTGCCCTTCACCCACCGCAAGGCCGCCAACGGCATAGCCATCAAAGCCAATGTCGATGAGCGCGTCGGCGGACCGCTTGCGCAATTCTTCGTCCAATGACCCTTGTTGAATGCCGAACAAAGCCGCGCGCGCCGCATGTTCGCCGCCGCTGTCAAAGCCGTCGCGGGAACGTTTTGCCCAGCGCATCGAAAGCTCCATCGATTTGATGGCTTCGTCCCGCGACACGCCGTTTGCGGGACATTCGTCAAACGCCATGACAATGTCGGAACCCAACAAACGCTGGATTTCCATCGAGCGTTCGGGGGACAGCATATGTTTCGATCCGTCCAAATGGCTTTGGAACGACACGCCTTCCTCAGTGATTTTGCGTAACGCCGATAGGCTCATCACCTGATAACCGCCGCTGTCGGTCAAGATCGGCCGGTCCCAGCCCGAAAACTGATGCAAACCGCCCAATCGCGCCACCCGCTCCGCGCCGGGACGCAGCATCAGATGATAGGTATTGCCCAATATGATGTCCGCACCCGTCGCGCGCACTTCGGCAGGGCGCATCGCCTTGACGGTCGCGGCGGTGCCCACGGGCATGAAGGCCGGCGTGCGAATTTCGCCGCGCAGCATCTGAATGCTGCCCGTGCGGGCCTTGCCATCCTTGGCGGAAATCGAAAACTGGAATCGCGTGGTCATGAGGTGGCTTTAGGGGCTGACAACCGATTTGTCATTCCTGCCTTCGCGGCAAGGGGTAGCGTTCGACAGCAACGGGGGAGGAATTGGCGTGCAATATACAAATTGCCCTTTCAACCGCCGCCGCACCGGCCCATATAGGCGCAATGACTTATACAGACCCACGCTCCTATCTTTACCAACCCGGCCTGCTGGACCCCGACGCCGCAGTACACATTACACGGGATGCCTTGAAAGCCTGCGATGATGGCGAGCTTTACCTTCAATATAGCGCAACCGAGAGCTTTGGTTTTGATGATGGCCGCTTGAAAATGGCCGATTATTCGACTGGATCGGGTTTTGGCCTGCGCGGCGTTTCGGGCGAGATGACGGGTTTCAGCCACGCCAATGACATGAGCGAGGCTGCGATTCGGCGTGCGGGTGAAACATTGAAGCTGCTTGATCCCACCAAGGACCAACCTGCCCCATCACCGCGCCAGAACAACCGGCATTTATACACCGATGGCAACCCGTTAGAGCTGGTGCCCTTTGCGCAAAAGGTTGCGCTTTGTCAGCAAATCGACGCCGCCGCCCGCGCCCGTGATCCGCGCGTTGCGCAAGTCAGCGTCAGCCTGTCGGGCAGCTGGAGCGTCGTCGAAATCGTCCGTGCCGATGGTTTTGTCGCGACCGATGTCCGGCCGTTGGTACGCCTCAATGTCGGCATTGTCGCGCAAGATGGCGAACGCCGCGAAACCGGAAACTACGGCTTTGGCGGGCGCTATCTCTACGATAAATTATTTGAAGAGCAGGAATGGGAACACGCCATTGACGTCGCTTTGGCGCAGGCGCTGACCAATTTGCGTTCGGTCGCGGCGCCGGCTGGCGAAATGACCGTGTTGCTTGGGCCCGGCTGGCCCGGCGTGTTGCTGCATGAGGCAGTTGGTCATGGCTTGGAGGGTGATTTCAACCGTAAGGGCAGCAGTGCATTCTCCGGCAAAATCGGGCAGCGCGTGGCCGCGCCCGGCGTTACCGTGGTCGACGATGGCACAATGCAAAATCGGCGCGGTTCCTTGTCGATTGATGATGAAGGCACGCCGACTCAGGAAAATGTTCTGATCGAAGACGGCATCTTGCGGGCTTATATGCAGGACCGCATGAATGCGCGCTTGATGGGTGTGGAGCCCACGGGTAATGGCCGCCGCGAAAGCTTTGCCCATGCGCCGATGCCGCGCATGACCAACACCTTCATGCGCAGCGGCAATGATGATCCGGCCGAACTTTTAAGCCGTGTCAAAAACGGCATTTTCGCCAAAAGCTTCGGCGGTGGCCAAGTCGACATCGTGTCGGGCAAATTCGTGTTTAGCTGCACCGAGGCCTATTTGGTCAAGAACGGCAAGCTGGGCGATCCGATCAAGGGCGCGACGCTGATTGGCGATGGCCCAACGGCGCTCAACAAGGTCATTGGCCTGGGCAATGACATGGCGTTGGATGAAGGCGTTGGCGTCTGCGGCAAGGCGGGGCAAAGCGTACCGGCGGGCGTCGGGCAACCCACCACATTGGTCAGCGCGCTGACGGTGGGCGGAACCGCTGGTTGATCAGTGCCTATTCGGCCCGCGCCTTTTTATGGCATAACTAACCGCATGATCCGGATATGAGCCACGCGTTCAAGGTTGCGACCTATAATATCCGCAAGGCAGTGGGGTTGGATCAAAGGCGCAATCCGGCGCGCATATTGTCGGTGCTGAACGAAATCGATGCCGATATTGTCGCGCTGCAAGAGGTGGACCGCCGCTTTGGCGCGCGGGTCAGCGCTATACCCTTGGCGATGCTGGCGGCGGATTCGCCTTATGTGCGCGTGCCTTTAAACGCCTATCCAGCGGCGATTGGCTGGCACGGCAATGCGATTTTGGTACGCCAGGGTATCGAGGTGCGCCATGCCCAGCCCATTGACATGCCCACGCTGGAACCGCGCGGCGCAGTGATGGCGGAACTGTCGATAAATGGACATGATTTGCGCGTGATGGGCGTGCATCTTGATTTGTCGGGCCTGTGGCGGCGTAAGCAAATTCGCGCTTTATTGGCCGCTATTGATGCCAGCCCCCGATATATGCCCACGATCATGATGGGTGACTTCAACCAATGGTCAGACAAAGGCGCGCTGAGCGAGCTGGCCTTTCACCATCACCGATTGGTGCAAACACCCAAAAGCTTTCACACGGCGCGTCCTGTGGCATGTCTTGACCGCATCATCGTCAGTCATGAGGTCACGGTAACAGCTGCCAATTGCCATATTTCGGCCTTGTCGAAACAGGCATCGGATCATCTGCCGATATGGGCCAGCATGCAAATTGGTTAATTGCCTAAATATTAAGCAATCAAAAATCACTGATTAAATAATAAGCATATTTTATGTCCACGGCGCGCGGTATCATGACCCCAATGCTCTAAAACCCCTTCTTTTGCGTTGTTTTCGTGCTTTGGCACGGCGTTTGCATATTGCAATGCACAATCATTGGGGGGTCTGCATGAAATATATCATCGCCGTGATTAAACCGCACAAGCTGGATCCGGTGCGCGAGGCGCTGACGGCGCTGGGCGTGTCGGGCATGACTGTGACTGAGGTCAAAGGCTTTGGCCGGCAAAAGGGCCAGACCGAAATCTACCGTGGTGCTGAATATGCTACCAATATGGTGCCCAAGGTGAAGATTGAGGTTGCTTGCGCGTCTGATCAAGCCGCTGCGGTCATTGAGGCCATTCAGCATGCCGCCGAAACGGGCGCGATTGGCGATGGCAAAATTTTCGAATTCGATCTTGCGGGGGCCTTACGCATCCGCACCGGCGACACCAACGAAACCGCGCTTTGACGCGATCCAATCAAGCTAGGGGAACCAGATAATGTCAAAGACACTGAAATTTTGGGGCGCGGCGGGGGCGACAATGTTCGCCGCCTTGCCCGCCTTTGCGCAGGAGGCTGTGGAGAAAGCAGCTGATGGCGCAGCGGCGGCGGGCGCTGCTGTAACCGCCGCTGTTGCCGATGGCCCAATCAAGGCGCCAACAGTCGAACAAATGGCTGGCATGGTCGACAAGGGCGACACGACGTGGATGCTGATCAGTTCCGCCTTGGTATTGCTGATGTCAATTCCGGCATTGGCCTTGTTCTACGGCGGCCTCGTTCGCACAAAGAATATGCTGAGCCTGTTGATGCAGGTGTTCATGATCGTGTCGGTCGCGGCGCTTGTCTGGGTGACGTATGGCTACAGCCTGTCCTTCACCAGCGGCAATGCCTTCATTGGCGGCTTCTCTAAGCTATTTCTGCAGGGTGTCGATGCGACAACCTATGCTGCGACCTTCAGCAACAATGTCTACATTCCTGAATATGCCTTTGTGGTGTTCCAGATGACCTTTGCCTGCATCACGCCGGCGTTGATTGTCGGGGCGTTTGCAGAGCGGATCAAGTTCACACCGTTGATGATCTTCACGGTATTGTGGCTAACATTCGCTTATTTCCCGATCGCGCATATGGTTTGGTATTGGGCAGGGCCTGACTTCTTGGTCGATGCACCAACGGATATGGGCCTGTTGTGGGGCTGGGGCGCGCTGGATTTTGCAGGCGGCACCGTCGTGCACATTAACGCCGGTATTGCTGGCCTTGTCGGCTGCCTTATCATCGGCAAGCGCGTCGGCCATGGCAAGGAAGCCACGCCGCCACATTCAATGACGATGACCATGATTGGCGCATCGCTTTTGTGGGTTGGCTGGTTCGGCTTTAACGCTGGCTCCAATTTGGAAGCCAATGGCCTTGCTGCCCTGGCATTCATCAACACCTTTGTCGCGACAGCTGCTGCTGCGGTGGCATGGTGCCTGATTGAACAATTCCACCATGGTAAGCCATCTTTGCTGGGTGCGGTTACCGGCGCAGTTGCCGGTCTTGTCGCCATCACGCCCGCCAGCGGATTTGCCGCGCCCATGACCTCCATCCTGCTTGGCTTTGCGGCATCGGGCCTGTGCTATGTCTTCGTCGCTTATGTGAAGAACAAGCTGAAATATGACGACACCCTTGACGTCTTCGGTGTGCATGGTGTCGGCGGCATCGTCGGCGCGATTGGTGTCGGCATTGTGGCGGATCCGGCCTTGGGCGGTCAGGGTTGGATCGATTATACCGTGTTCCCGGCGATCCCCGGCGAATATGACATGGCTGGCCAAGTCATCACCCAGCTTTGGGCGGTGGGTACCACTGTATTGTGGACCGCAATTGTCTCCGCCATCCTGCTTTACGCGCTGAAATTCACCACTGGCCTTCGTCCAACCGAAGACGCCGAACGTGAAGGCCTCGACATCACCGAGCATGGCGAGCGGGCTTACAATTATTGAGTTTTACGACTTGGCGGCGGGGCGTTCTCTCCTCTCCTTTTACGCCCCGCCCCCTCCCGATGTTCCTCCCGTGAACATCCAACTCATGGCCCGGACCCGATATGGTTCGGGCCTTTTTTTATATTTCCCGCAAAAACCACTTTCCTACAAATAACCATATAGGTTATCTGATTCGTGTCAGTCAGCCCGCGGTCTAGAACGTGGGTCGGAATGATGGGAACGCTGGCGCGGAAACGCGTTGGCACGGCCGGCGCGATAGGGTGTTTGCTTCTGCCTTTTAAAAGGGCCTGTTGCATCAAGCTCTGAACAGCGCACAAAAGGCTGGGTGTGGCGGACAACCGCCCCGTTCGTCATGGACGGCCTTGGGGGCTTTAGGAACCTTCATCCCAAGGAAGCAGCCCAGCCAAGATAAAGGCGGCTCTTAGAATTAGACTGATGGAACAAACGAGCCTTAATCAACCAACGCCATCAGCCGGAAGCAGCACCAGCGCTTCCGCGTCGGCCGTCCCCCTTTTTCTATGCGTACACACGCGCGCCGATTTTGTAGGAAATAATGTTACGCGTGTTGGAAATTATGGGGTTAGCCCCATAGCGCCCCCCCTGAACCATGTTCAGGATGACGAGGGGATATGGAATGAAGGAGAGGCTAATAACGCCTCCCCTATTCCCGTCGCGCCTATTTCGAGCGCACTGTCCGCTTAAGCGATTTTAGCGTCTGTCGTCAGGATAAAAGGATCATTATCCTTGCCAACATTCACCGGTGAGCCTGAAATGCTTGGCTTGGTGGTGGACTTGTGGCTGAACTTGCCTTCAATCTGGCCGCCGGGTGCGATGGTCAAATTGCTGTAAATCACGTCGCCTTTGACACGGGCAGAAGATTCAATGACCAAATCATTGGCTTCGATCGAACCTTCGACATGGCCCGAAAGTTTGGCCGATTCGGCGGTGACTTTGCCAGCGATAATGCTGCCTTCGCCCTGCACCAGATTGCCGCAGGTGACATCGCCCTGCACCTTGCCATCGATATGAAGGTCGACCCGCGCCGACAGATTGCCGACGATTTCCACGTCGGATGCGATTACCGAGAATGTATGACCTGAATTGTTGCGCACGTTAATGTTATTCCTTTGCGGCAGAGTCGGCACGGTTTCCGGCGACTGTTTGGACCTTGAGAACATCTGGATTTGCCTCCAAAAACTTACGCGGGTTAATCGCCTGACCGTTTAGGCGCACCTCGAAATGCAGATGGCTGCCGGTCGACCGACCCGTGCTGCCCATCCGTCCGATTTGAACGCCGCGATCAACCATTTGCCCCCGTCTGACATTTAAGCCCGACAAATGTGCATAGCGTGTAACGAGCCCGTTTGCATGCCTAATTTCGATCGTGTTGCCATAGCCCCCGTTGAAGCCAGCCAGCACGACCTTGCCTTTGGCGGCGGCAAGGATGGGGGTACCAACAGGGCCCTTAAAATCGAGACCGGCATGCATCGCGCCTCCGCCGGTGAATGGGTCACTGCGATAACCAAAGCCGCTCGACATCATCATCGACGCTGCAGGCATTGCGGTGGGAATTGCGGCCAGAGCGCGTTCCATCGCGTCCATGCGGCCAAGCGCGGCGGCGAGATTCAAGAAACGCGGGTCGCGGACATCTTTTTTCCCTTTGCCGAAAAATGGCTCGAACAGACCACCTTGTGCGTTGCGGGCTCGGCGGGCCAAGATTTCGGGGTTGAGCCCGAATTGGCGGATGGCGGCTTCGGCCTTCACGGTTCGCGCTTGCGCCATTTTCGTCATTTTTTCGGCGAAGCGAATTTGCCGTGCCTCAATACGAACGAGGCCAGCGGCTTCGGGGACCATCGCGCTAATTGTCTTTACGGCCTTTTCTTCTGCGCGCGAGTCGGCGGAAGCGGCGGGTGCTTGCGCTTCGGTTTCCGATAAATCACCAAGATATTGGTCGCCCAAGCTTTCCAACATTTCCTGCCTGCGTTCCAAATCCTTCGTCACTTCGTCGATAGAACCACGATAGCTGGCGACGCGTTCTTCGGCGGATTCAACCTTTGCCTCTTGCTCGGTCAGCGCAAGCCGCTGCGCGGTGACAGTCATTTGATTGATGGCCATGCCAACAGTGACAAGCAACCAGATACCGATAACGGACGCCAGGGTCACGGCGGTGCGGCGTTGCAATTGCGCAGATATTTTTAAAAACCGGACTTGGCCATTGGCCCGCATGAAAAATTCGCGGTCAATAAACCATCCAGCTATCCGGTCTTTCCAACCGGACATTCTGACTTTTAGCGACACGTCCCACTCCGTAAATTTGGAAGGATGCGCCTAGCAAAGGAGATAGAGCCCGGCGAATCACCGAGGGGCGACTCGTGACGAGTCGGTTGAGTCATGCGATGAGCTGTGGAAAACTCTACCAAATGCCCCTTCAGATATGTCCGAATCGGTATGCATTGCTCATTTAAAGGGCGTAAAGTTACGTAAATTCAATAATATATGTTCGATTCGCATTTGTTCCATATTTGATGAACGCGAAATAGGTACGATTGCTTTCCCTTTTGGAGCCATTTCTCTACGAGTATCAGGCTATGACAGGCAGCAACATTTTGATGAACGATCTCACGGCCAAGGCGCGCACCGCAGCGCGGCATTTGGCGGGCGTTGATGACCTGGCGAAGGCGGCGGCGTTAATCGGCGCGGCGCAGGCATTGCGTGATGGCATGGCGGATATCCTCGCGGCCAATGCCAAGGATGTCGATGCTGCGGTCGCGGCTGGTATTTCGCCTGCGATGTTGGACCGGCTGAAGCTGGATGCCGCGCGCGTCGCGTCCATGGCGTCCGCGGTCGAACAGGTTGCAACGCTGGAGGATCCAGTGGGCCAAATCATCGACCGCCGCGAACGGCCGAACGGCCTATTAATGGAGCGCGTCCGCGTGCCCGTCGGGGTGTTGGGTATCATTTATGAAAGCCGGCCCAATGTAACCGCCGATGCCGCTGCCTTGGGTCTGCGGTCGGGTAATGCCGTTATCCTGCGCGGCGGCAGCGAAGCGGTGCACAGCAATCGTGCGATTCACGCTGCGATGGTGCAAGGCGTCTGCCAAGCGGGAAGGCCAGCCGAAAGTATTCAGCTTGTCCCGACGCAGGATCGTGCGGTGGTCGGCGACATGCTGCGTGCGCAAGGGGCGATTGACATGATCATCCCGCGTGGTGGAAAATCGCTTGTGGCGCGCGTTCAGGACGAAGCCCGCGTCCCCGTGCTCGCGCATCTTGACGGCATTTGCCATAGCTATGTGCATAAGGCCGCGGATCCCGACATGGCGCAAGCGATTGTGGTCAACGCCAAGATGCGGCGCACGGGCATTTGCGGTGCGACAGAGACTTTGTTGATTGATCAGGATTACCCCGCGCCTGCCGCATTGATTACCGCGCTGCTTGATGCAGGGTGCGAAGTGCGGGCGGACGATGTGCTGATGGAACTGGATGCAAGGACCGTCTCCGCCGACGCGCAGGATTGGGATACCGAATATCTCGACTCGGTCATTTCGGCCTGCGTCGTGTCCGGCTTGGATGAAGCTATGGCCCATATTGCCCGCCATGGTTCGCACCATACCGACGCGATCATAACACAGGATGCCGCCGCTGCTGCCCGTTTCTTGGCAGAGGTCGACAGCGCGATTGTCATGCACAATGCCTCTACCCAATTTGCCGATGGCGGCGAATTCGGCTTAGGCGCAGAGATTGGTATCGCGACCGGCCGTCTGCATGCCCGTGGCCCGGTCGCGTTGGAGGGGCTGACGACGTACAAGTGGATTGTGCGTGGGCAGGGCCAGACCCGCCCTTGAAAACGATT
>JAIOYN010000077.1 GCA_021741065.1 Sphingomonadaceae bacterium
GCTTGCACTTTGTCGGCGACCGCACCACATGCGGGAAATGCTTATAGAAACCGAACTGACACCGAACCCTTCGACCATCAAATTCCTGCCGGGCCATGTTGTCATGGACACAGGCACGCGCGACTTTGCGTCGCCCGAAGAGGCCGAAGCCTCGCCGTTAGCGGAAGCACTGTTCGCGCTTGGCGATGTGACCGGCGTGTTTTTCGGGCATTCCTTTATCTCCGTGACCGCAGCGCCCGGCGTAGAATGGGCGAGCCTCAAGCCAGACGTGCTGGGCATATTATTGGACCATTTCAGCGCCAAATTGCCTTTGTTCAAGCCTGCGGCCGCTGGCTTCTCGGTTCCATCAGGTGACGTTGACTATCCGTTGGATGACCCCGCCGATGCCGATATTGTGGACCAGATCAAGGAGCTGATCGAAACCCGCGTTCGCCCTGCTGTCGCCAATGATGGCGGCGATATCGTCTATCGTGGGTTCCAGAAGGGCGTCGTGTTCCTGCAAATGCAGGGCGCCTGTGCAGGCTGCCCATCTTCGTCCGCAACGCTGAAAAACGGTATCGAACAATTGCTGAAGCATTATGTGCCTGAAGTGAGTGAAGTGCGCGCAGCTTAAAATCCCATATTGCGAAGGTAGATATCATGTCACACCCCCTAAACGATGCCGCTCTTGATCAGCTTTTTCGGGAAGCGCGTAGCTATAATGGCTATCTGGATACGCAAGTATCGCCCGCAATGTTGGAACAGATTTGGGACCTGATGAAATTTGGCCCGACATCGGCCAATTGCCTGCCTGCACGGATCATTTGGTGCAACAGCGAAGAGGCTAAGCAAAAACTTGCCGCGTGCTGCATGCCGGGCAATGATGAGAAGATCCTTCAGGCACCGGTGACTGCGATTATCGGCATGGACCTCGAATTCTACGAAAATCTGCCAGAACTATTCCCGCACACCGACGCGCGCAGCTGGTTTGCCGGCAATGATGTCGCGATAGAAAAAACCGCCTTCCGCAACAGCAGCCTACAGGGCGCATATTTCATGCTCGCAGCGCGCGCGCTCGGATTGGACACTGGCCCAATGTCAGGGTTCAACAATGCCGCGGTGGACGAGGCTTTTTTTGCAGGCACAAAAGTGCAATCCAACTTCATTTGCACCTTGGGCTATGGCGACAAAGCGAGCATTTTCGAACGCAGCCCAAGGCCAGCTTTCGACCGCTTTAACAGCATCCTCTGATCAAGCGGCCAACGAGCGGTCATGCGGACATTGGTCATCGATACCGCGACGCAGGTCTGTTCAGTCGCTTTGTTCGATGACGACCATGTGATCGCGGCGGCGCATGAAGTCATTGGCCGCGGCCATGCCGAACGTTTGCTTCCCTTGATCGCTGACTTGCCCGGCAAGGGCAAAGCGGAACAGATCATGGTCAATGTAGGTCCCGGCAGCTTTACGGGTATTCGGGTCGGCGTTGCCGCCGCAAAGGCTTTGGGCCTAGCTTGGCACATTAACGTACATGGTTATGGCTGCCTCGCTTTGGTGGCGGCGATGGGGCGAACTCAGTTGACAGAGCCTGCGCCGATAGATGTCGTCATGACGGGCGGCCATGGCGAGTATTTCTTTGAGTCATTTGATGCGGAGGGACATTCCCGGGCACCTGTCCGCTCCGTTCTACCCGCCGATCTACCCAGCCTTGCAAAGGCAACTATTGTGGCAGGCGACATTGATCCCCAACGTGCCGACCGTCGCTGGCTGGAGCTGTTACCCGATGCGCGCCATTGGACGCATTTACGGGCCAACCATCCGCTTGCGGCAACGCCCATCTACGGCAGAGCGCCAGACGCAAAGCCCGCAACCTTCTCCAAATGATTCGGGTCATTGAAGGCGATGCCGGAGACATTTCGGCTATGATGACGATCATGAACGACGCCTTCGATCCGAGATTTGGCGAAGCGTGGACGGCGGCACAATGTCTATCAACTGTGGTACTGCCCGATTGCCAGCTATTGCTGGCTAAAGACGAGAACGACGTCTGCGGTTTTGCCATGAGCCGTTGGGTATTTGATCATCAAGAATTGTTGATGATTGGGGTCGCCAGGCGACTTCAGGGGCAAAATATCGGAAAGCTTTTATTGTCTGAAACAATCCACCGGGCCCGCGAGGGAGGACGAAGCAAAATTTTCCTTGAAGTTCGCGACGGCAACAATGCCCATGGTTTTTATCTTAAATCTGGATTTACCCCGATTGGACGCCGGAAAGATTACTATAATAATATCAACGGTATAAGTGTTGATGCAATCACGATGTTACTACAATTGTAAAATATAGTCTGTGTTTAACAATTAGTTGACGATTTAACTTAGATAATCTACCCAATTTTAAAATATCGTAACAAAATTTTAAATGGGGCTGGAGTTCATAAAATGTCAGAGGAAAGTAACGATGTCGCCGAACTGTTAATCACGTTAACCGCAGATATTGTCGCAGCACATGTTAGCAACAACAGCGTTGCCGTGTCGGATGTATCCACTTTAATCTCTCAGGTTCACGCGGCCCTCTCGGGAATTTCCGGACCCGCTATTATGGTAGAAACAGCTTTGGAACCTGCCGTTCCAATCCGTAATTCTGTAAAACGTGATTTCATCGTCTGTCTGGACGATGGCAAGAAACTCAAAATGCTCAAACGTCACCTTATGACGCATTATGGCATGACACCCGAAGATTATCGCGCCAAGTGGGGATTGCCCGCCGATTATCCGATGGTCGCCCCTGCTTATGCGGAACAGCGGCGCGAATTGGCCAAAGCGATTGGCCTTGGACGCGCGCCAGGTTCGGGCCGCAAGAAGAAGGTTAAATAAGCGATTCGCTTACCTGCGAGAACATAAGGCCGGGACACCCCCGGCCTTTTTCTTTGACGAATCACGGGGCGGCACTAAATGTCTATTTCAATGGATATCAAAATTGACATTGAGGCGCTTTGCAACGAACGCGGGCTGCGCATAACCGATCAACGGCGCGTCATCGCGCGCGTGATTTCTGATGCGACCGACCATCCCGATGTGGAGGAGCTTTACCGCCGTTCATCGGCCATTGATCCCAAAATCTCGATTGCCACCGTGTATCGGACAGTTCGCTTGTTTGAAGAAGCTGGTATATTGGACCGGCATGATTTTGGCGACGGCCGTGCGCGTTATGAGGCATCACCTGAGGCGCATCACGACCATTTAATTGATGTCGAAACCGGCAAGGTCGTCGAATTTGTCGACCCTGAGCTGGAGGCATTGCAGAAAATCATTGCGGAACGGCTTGGCTATCGTTTGGTCGACCATCGTATGGAGCTTTATGGCGTCGCTATCGACCGCAAGGATTGAACGACGCAACCCGGCGGCTTTTGTCATCGGGCAGTTCTTGTTTTTGACACGGCTGCTACTGATGGCCGTAAGCTTGTCGGCGAGCTTGCTGTTGCATAATGTCTGGCGGATATTCGGCAAAGCGTCGCCTTGGCCCCGCTTATTTTTGCTCTCGATCAGCTGGACCAGCGGCATTGCGACCGCCACCACTGGCACCCGCGTGCGCGCAAATGTATTTTATGCCGCAAACCACCATAGCTGGATCGACATTCCCGTCATGTCCGGCGTTACGGGCTGCACTTTCGTGGCCAATGACGGCATCGAAGGTTGGCCGCTGATTGGCTGGCTTTGCAAGATCAACAACACTATCTTCGTCAAACGCGAAAACCGCGCCAGCGTCAGCAATCAAGTCGATGATTTGCGCGCGGCTATGACGGGTGACCAACCGGTGACCATCTTTCCGGAAGGCACGACGCATGATGGATCGGGCCTGCTGCCATTCAAACCGTCTTTGTTCGCTGCTTTGGTTCCGCCGCCAGCCGGAATGCTCGTTCAGCCTGTCTACCTCAGTTATGGCTACCACACGCCGCGCGTAGCCTGGGTTGGCGACGAAAAAGTGACCGAGAATTTCTGGCGCCTTTTGTCGCATCTCAAACCGATCACCGCGACCCTGCATTTTCTCGAGCCATTTGATCCGTTGCATTATCCGGACCGTAAAGCGATTTCTGCCGAAGTGCGGGCGCGTATTGGCGCTGCGATGGAGGGTGGCGGCAATGCAGCGCGCAAGGTATAGGCGCGCATTATGAGCATGGATTCCCCCAAAACCTATTCGATCAAAAATTACGGCTGTCAGATGAATGTCTATGATGGCGAACGCATGGCCGAAATGTTCGAAAGCCAAGGCATGACGCCTGCGGATGACAAGGCGAATGCCGACCTTGTTGTCCTCAACACCTGCCATATCCGCGAAAAGGCAGCGGAGAAGGTCTATTCCGAAATCGGCCGTCTGCGCCGCAAGGACGGAACTAGCCCCGTTATCGCCGTTGCAGGCTGCGTCGCACAGGCCGAAGGCGGCGAGATTAGCCGCCGCGCTCCCGAAGTCGACATCGTCGTTGGCCCACAAGCCTATCACAACCTGCCCGATATGGTTGCAGCGGTTGGCCGCGGCGAGCGCGTCGTTGACCTTGATCTGCCCGGCCTCGACAAATTTGGCAAGCTACCCGCCCGCCGCAAACAGCCGCCATCGGCGTTTCTGACGGTGCAAGAAGGTTGCGATAAATTCTGCACTTATTGCGTCGTGCCCTACACCAGAGGCGCGGAAATTTCGCGCGGCTGGGGCGAGCTGATTGATGAAGCAAAGGCGATCGTCGACGCTGGCGCGCGCGAAATCACATTGCTTGGCCAGAATGTGAATGCATGGGATGGTGAAGATGACAAGGGCGGGCTTCAAGGCCTAGACGGCCTCATCCGCGCCCTCGACAAGATACCCGAGCTTCGCCGCATCCGGTACATGACCAGCCACCCAAACGACATGACCGAAGGGCTGATTGCCGCACATGGTGATGTTGAAAAGCTGATGCCGTTCCTCCATCTGCCCGTTCAATCCGGATCAGACCGGATCTTAAAGGCGATGAACCGCAGCCACAGCCGCGACAGCTATATGCGTATCCTTGACCGCGTGCGCGCTGTACGGCCCGACATCGCCTTTTCGGGCGACTTCATCGTCGGCTTTCCCGGCGAAAGCGATGCCGATTTTGAGGACACCTTAAGCCTCGTGCGCGAAGTCGGCCATGCGCAAGCTTATTCCTTCAAATATAGCCCACGCCCCGGCACACCCGCCGCCGACATGTCAGACCAAATACCCATGGAAATCATGGACGAAAGGCTGCAACGGCTTCAGGCGCAAATCGTTGCGGACCAGACGGCGTTTAATGATCGCACCGTGGGGCGCACCACCGATGTCCTATTGGAACGGCCCGGAAAACTCGCCGGACAATTAATTGGCAAATCACCATGGCTCCAATCAGTGCATGTGCTTGCGCCGGACCTCTCAATCGGCGATATCGTTAAGGTACACATAACCGATTCTGGACCGCTTAGCCTGAAAGGTGAACCAACGATGAGAGCAGCCGCCTGAATGGCCAAAAAAGCCCAAGCGCAAGCCGGTGACTTGTCCCGGCTGGAAATGAGCTTCGACAAGCCGCACCTAATTAACGCGGTTTTTGGCGAATTTGACCGCAATCTGGTTACGATTGAGAACCGCCTCGGGGTATATATCTCGGCCCGCGGCAACCGCGTGCAGATTGAAGGCGAAGCAGGTGCCATTGGCCGGGCGCGTGACGTTCTCAACGACATTTATTCCCGCCTGTCGCGTGGACAGGATATGGATACCGAAGCTGTACAAGCCATCATCGCTATGACCGCTGAACCCACTTTAGAAGGCATCGTCCGCAAAGACGCGACTGACGCTCCGGGTATCATGATCCGCACGCGTAAGAAGACATTGGTGCCGCGTTCGGCCACCCAAATACCCTATATGGAGGCATTGGCCCGCGACGAGATTATCTTCGCACTTGGGCCAGCAGGCACGGGCAAAACCTATCTGGCGGTGGCGCAGGCCGTAGCGATGTTGATTACTGGTGCGGTACAGCGGCTTATCCTCTCGCGTCCCGCGGTTGAGGCAGGCGAGCGGCTGGGTTTCTTGCCGGGCGATATGAAGGAAAAGGTCGATCCCTATCTGCGGCCGATTTACGATGCCTTATATGACTGCTTGCCGGCCGAACAGGTAGAACGGCGGATTGCCTCTGGCGAGATCGAGATTGCCCCCATCGCCTTCATGCGCGGGCGCACCTTGGCCGATGCCTTCATTATTTTGGATGAGGCGCAGAATACGACGGCGGCACAGATGAAGATGTTTCTGACCCGTTTCGGTATGAACAGCCGCATGGTCATTTGCGGTGACCCACATCAAGTCGATATTCCCGGTGGCGAGCGCATGTCGGGCCTAAATGACGCGGTGCAACGGCTTGATGGCGTCGATGGTATAAGAACCATCCGCTTCAACAGCAGCGACGTCGTGCGTCACCCGCTCGTCGGCAAGATTGTAGACGCCTATGAGGGTGGGCATGATTGATGTCGAACTCGATATTGGCGTAGTTTGGGGCAATAAAGATTTCGGGCAACGCGAAGTCGAAAAGGCAGTAGATACTGCACTCCGCCTTGCCGCCATTCCTGAACTAGCCGACCCCGTCGTTCCCGTCAGCGTCAGCATCAAGCTTTCCGACAATGCGGAAGTCCACGCGCTCAACCAAGAATGGCGCGACAAGGACAAGCCAACCAACGTGCTGTCCTTTCCGATGCTGGATGAAGAGGAGTTGGATGCGTTGCTCACCGGCACCTATGACGCCCCCGAAATCATGCTGGGTGATATCATATTGGCTTATGAAATCTGCGCTACCGAAGCGGCAGAAAAAGGCATCCCCATCGCCCATCATGCAACGCATCTGGTCATCCACGGCATGCTCCATTTGCTTGGCCATGACCATATCGAGGAGGAGGAAGCCGAATTGATGGAGGCGCTTGAGGTAAAAGCGCTTGCATCTATGGGGCTTCACAATCCATATGATGACAAATTCGATCATTAAGAGGCCAGTACGCGTCCATTATGCCTGAGGGTGACAGTTTTAGCGGTTCGAAAACCGCAACCGACGACGATAACGACGGACGATTATGGCAGCGGCCGAAGAATATGTTCTTTGGCCGCGACCACGGGCCGACCTTGCGCGAGCAGCTTGAAGAAGCGATTGCCGAGCATGAAGAAGATAGCGAAGATAATGGACAGTCGGACGCCGATGGCGACTTGACCGCCGTAGAGCGCACAATGTTGCGCAATTTGCTCCATTTCAGCGAGCACCGCGTCGACGATGTCATGGTACCGCGCAGCGACATTATCGCGATTGAAGAAAGCTCTAGCTTTGCCGATTGCATCGCCGCGTTCGCCGAGCATGGCCACAGCCGCCTGCCTGTGTACCGCGAAACGTTGGATAGCGTCATCGGCATGATCCATATTAAGGATGTATTCGCTGTTCTGGCCTCAGATCAGGATCGTCCCGACAGCCTTGAATCCTTCATTCGCCAGCCACGGTTCGTGCCGCAAAATATGAGCGTGCTTGCTTTGCTCGACGAAATGCGCCGCACCCGCACCCATTTGGCCATCGTATTGGATGAGTATTCGGGCACCGAGGGCTTGGTCACGATTGAGGATTTGGTCGAAGAAATCGTCGGCGAAATCGAGGACGAACATGACGACGAACCCGAATTGCTGTTCTCACAAATGGCGCCCGATATGTGGGAAGCCGATGCCCGTGCTGAACTTGATGATCTAGCCGATGCCATTGATCCGAATCTGGCGGAAGTGGATGAAGACGTCGATACGCTTGGCGGCCTCGCCTTCGTCATTGCCGGTCAAGTCCCCGACATCGGCCAAACGCTGGTGCATGCGGCAAGTGGTTGGACTTTGGAAATAATGGAAGCCGACGAAAAGCGTGTGACCCGCATACGCCTTTACGCACCTGCCTCAGACAGACCCGACGCCAACGAATAAGCGCCGCCAAATTTGTATGCGGAGGCATCCGCTTCCGGCAGACGGTCACCCCGCCAATTTCGCGGCCCTCGTCCGCCAGCTTTCCGCCATTGTCTCCAGCGCTGCAAGCGTCCGCAACGCCGATTTGGCACCTTCCGCCCGATGTCCGCCGCCAATTAAAAGATGGAAGGTTCGGGCAATGGTCCAATCATGCCCCGCCGCGTACACCTGTTCTATGTGGTCCCCAGGTGCAACTTCGCCTTCTTCAATCACGCGGAAATAGCCACCGCAACGGCCAGTATGAATGACTGCGCCAGACAGGCCATGCACACCGAAACGATGATCGAGTTTCCAGCAAGGTTGCCGCCCCTGCGCGACTTCAACCACTGCGCGCCCAAGGCGAAACTGGTCGCCAATACGCAAATTGTCCTCCAAAAGTCCGCTTGCGCTAATATTCTCGCCAAATGCGCCCGCTTGGTCGAGCAAAGGATGGACAAAATTCTCCGCTGCAAAATGGGCAATCCATTTGGGATAATGTTCCGCGGGATAAAAATGCACCGCTTTGTCTGCGCCGCCATGCACCGTTGGGTCAGCGACTTGGTCCCCCACAAAGCCATGCTTACCCAAAAAGACCGGGCGGTCCACTGGTGCGCGCGCTATGGCGCTCATCGTGCCGTCGGCGTGAAACGGTTTGGGCTGCCCTATAAGCAAAACATCAATCTGACTTAACATCATGTTGGCTGCATATCGCACCAAATGCACCATTCCCATTGGCATTTTACGTTACCACCGATAAAAGCCGAACAATGCAGACCAGCGATCTTCGCATTGCGCTTTTCAGCGGCAATTATAATTATGTCCGTGATGGCGCAAATCAGGCATTAAATCGGCTTGTCGGCTATTTGCTTGGCCAGGGCGCATCGGTGCGGATTTATTCCCCAACGGTTGCAGAGCCTGCTTTTGTTGCGACTGGCGACGTCGTTAGCGTCCCGTC
>JAIOYN010000078.1 GCA_021741065.1 Sphingomonadaceae bacterium
GCTGAAGTAGCCGCCCCGAAGGCGTTGGGCAGCAAAGCCCATCCAGCGATGGAAGCCGCGCCCGGCCTGTATGTTTTGGAGTGAGGGGAGGAGAGGACGGGATAGAAATGGGCTTGCACCACCTAATCGTTCGGTTAAACCTTACTGCACGCCCAAAATAGGGCAAAAGGAACGCAAATGACCAAAAACCGCGCGCCCAAATTTAGTATGGAGACCGTTGACGGGCGGACATTGCGGGTGGCGGTTTGGCGGGCTTCGAAGGCGACGACGAAGCTGCCGATATTGTTCTTCAACGGCATTGGCGCGAATATTGAGGCGATGGCGCCGATGGCGGAGTTGCTCGATGATCGCGACTTTATCACTTTTGACATGCCCGGCATTGGCGGTTCGCCCGACCCGGTCGTGCCCTATAACGCCCTGTTGATGGCGCGGATTGCCGCATTGTTGCTGGACCGGTTTGAAATGCCCATCGTCGATGTCATGGGCGTAAGCTGGGGCGGGGCGATGGCACAGCAATTTGCGCTGCAGAACAGCACGCGCACAAACAAGCTTATCCTTGTCGCGACCAGCGCGGGCATGTTGATGGTGCCTGGCAATCCGGCGGCGCTTGTCAAAATGGCGGATCCGCGGCGCTATATCGACCCCGATTTCATGGCGAAGCATTTCAAGACGCTTTATGGCGGTATGGTGGGTAACAAGGCCGAGCATATTGGCCGCATTACGCCGCCGTCAAAAACAGGCTATTTCTATCAATTGATGGCGATGATGGGATGGACCAGCGCGCCGTTTCTGCCGTTTATGAAGACCGAAACGCTCATCATGATGGGTGATGATGACCAGATTGTGCCGCTGGCCAATGGCAAGTTTTTGAATTTCCTCATTCCGAACAGCGATTTATTTGTGGTCAAAAATGGCGGACATTTATTCCTGTTAAGCCATGTCGAGGAAAGCATCGCGGAGATTCGTGCCTTTTTGGATCGCAATGCGGACGGAGCACGAAAGGCCGCCTGACCCTTTGGCTGTTGCAAATAACGCCGGTTTTTTCTGCAAACTGTCAATAACCGTCATCATAGTTACGCCATTCCCATGTTAGACACGCGCTTCTGTTCGCATGAAAAGGCTGGTCGCGCATGTTCAAAACTGTTGGAATTATCACCGGCGTCGATGCCGAGGCTGCGGCATTGTTTCCCGGCCAAAGCGCCAATAGCGAGGCGCTGCATGGTTTCATGGTGCGGCAGGTGCCATTTGCCGGTCGCAACATCGTCATCACCTGCAGCGGCATTGGCAAAGTGAACGCCGCAATGGCGGCGATGATGTTGGTCGAACATTATCATGCCGACTTGCTGCTGGTTGTTGGGACCGGTGGAAAGCTGAACGGGCGGGATGGGAGTTGTTTCCAGATCGTCGAAGCCGTGCAGGGCGATTATGGCGCCTCCCGCGCCGATGGCTTTGTGCATTACAGGGCAGGGGCATGGCCGATTGGAGAGGCGCATGCCGAACCTTTCCACGCCGCCTCCATGCCCGAAACTGGCCTACCCAAGGTGCGCATCATCACCAGCGATTGCTTCGTCGAAAGCGCTGACCATGGGCAAAGGCTGCATAAGGCCCTCAGTGGCGATATCGTCGACATGGAAACCGCCGCTGTCGCCCAAGCCGCCGCGCGGATGGATGTAGAATGGGCCGCGATTAAGGCCACGAGCGATGATGCCAACGGCGACAGCGCTGGCGATTTTCAGGTCAATCTGAAACGCGCTGCCCGCTTGGCGGCAGAGGCCGCCGAACGGATGATTTCGGACTTACCGCGCGATTAAATCAACAAGCCCACCGCGTGGATGACGATGCCCGCCAGACCACCGACTAATGTGCCGTTGATGCGGATGAATTGTAAGTCGCTGCCGACGGCATTTTCGACACGGTCGGTGATTGTGGATGCGTCCCACCGGGCTACGGTGTCGGAGACCAAACGGACGATGTTATCGCCGTAATTTTCGGTCGTGCCGACAATCGCGCGGCGGGCGAAGCGGTTGATTTGGTGTTTCAGCTTTGTGTCTGCCTGCAAATTGCCGCCAAGCTTAATGAGCGCATCACCAAAGCTGCCCGCCAAGGCGGCATCGGGATTGCGCGCCGCCTTTAACAGGCCATCGCGGCCTTGATCCCATAAGCTGTTGATCCATGTGCCCATTGCGGGGTTTTCCAACAACTGCCCCTTCCAATGCGCGACCTTGGCTTGCAGTTCCTTGTCATGGCGCAGGTCATGGGCCAGCTTGGCGAGGCCCTCTTCGCCCTTTTCACGTAAAGGATGGTCGGGGTCTTCAGCCATGTCGTGGAGCAATTTGTTAAGGCCGTTGACGATGGCATTGGCCAATTTGTCATCAAGTCCCGTCCAGCGCATGAGGGTGTTGGCGCGTTCCTCTACCATTTCGCGGATCAGATGTTCATTGGCCTCCAATGTTGCCGACGCCCATTTGATGATGCTGTCGAGCACCGGGATGTGTCGCCGTTCGCGGATCATCGCGGTCAGCAACTGGCCCAGCAAAGGCGCGATGTCGAGCTTGTCGAGTTGCTTGCGGACAGCGCCCTTAGCGATGCCGCCCAATCGTTCATCGTCGAGCGCGGCGATAATATCGCCCATCAAGCGGGATGCCCCCATACGCATCCGGCCTTCGCCGCCCGATGGTGCGCTCAGAAATTTGCCGACGGCGCCTGCTACGTCCATGCGCTGCACGCGGCGTGCAACGACCTTGGTTGTCAGGAAATTTGTGCGTAGAAAGCTGGCCAAAGTGCGGCCAAGCCGCTCCTTGTTATTCGGAATGATGGCAGTGTGCGGGATGGGTATGCCCAAAGGGTGCCTGAAGAGCGCTGTGACGGCAAACCAGTCAGCGAGGCCACCAACCATCCCCGCTTCGGCAAAGGCCCTTAAAAAGCCCCAATAGCCCTCATAGCGGGTTTCCATATATTTGCCGAAAACGAACAACGCGGCCATGCACAACAACAATCCTGTTGCGATGATCCGCATTTGCCGCAGTTCGGCATCACGCTCTGCATAGCGCGCTTTTTCCGACAGACCGAGTTGGTTGATCGTTTTCACGCGTCTGACCTTAACGGCGTGTGTAAAAAACGCCACCCATCGTCATCCTGAAACAAGTTCAGGATCACGACCCTTGGAAATTGATCCTGAGCCATATTCAGGGTGACGATATCTGTGAGGAACTGGTCTAAATTCACTCGGCTGGCTGAAGTCCGCTTAAGTCACCTTTGCCGGGGGCTTTGTCCGCCGGCTTAGTGGGCTCTGTAGCAATCTCTTTATGCTTTGCAGGATCATAGGTCAGCAAGCGCGTGCGCAGCCAAGGCCCAACACGCTTTTCAAAACCGTCGGCTAGACTGAAACCCGCAGGGACGATCAGCAAGGTCAGCAAGGTTGATACGATAAGTCCACCGATCACGACCGTGCCCATGGGGGAACGCCATTGCCCGTCACCGCCCAACGACAAAGCGGTGGGAACCATGCCGGCGGTCATGGCAACGGTGGTCATAACAATCGGCTGTGCGCGCTTATGACCCGCCTCCATAATCGCTTGGAACTTCGGCACGCCGCGCGCCATCTCCTCAATCGCAAAGTCGATCAACAGTATGGAGTTTTTCGCGACGATGCCAAAGAGCATCAAGATACCGATGAGGACTGGCATCGATATTGGCTGGCCAACCAAGGCAAGCGCCATCAAACCGCCCAAAGGCGCAAGCAACAATGATCCCATGTTGACCAAAGGCGACATGAAACGATGGTACAAAAGCACCAGCACCGCAAACACCAACAAGGTTCCGGACACCAAGGCGACCTTGAAATCCTCCTGCATTTCTTGTTGCCATTCTTGGGCCCCGAAAGGTGCGCGGGACACGCCGGTGGGCAGATTTTCCATGATCGGCAGCTTGTTTATTTTCTTATCCGCCTCAGACGACACGATGCCTGGCGCAAAATCCGCTCCGATGAAGATACGGAAATTTTGGTTGCGACGCTGAACCGACGTTGGACCAGCGCCAAAGCTGATATCAGCTACGCGGGACAGTGGGACAGATCCGCCGGTCGCCAAGGGGACAGGTAGGTTGCGGATAACATCCAAGTTCTCCCGCGATTCTTTGGCGAGCATCACGCGGATCGGGATTTGCCGATCCGACAGTGAGAATTTTGCGCTGTTCTGGTCAATATCGCCCAGCGTCGCAACGCGGATTGTCTGGCTAAGTGCCACGGTCGATACGCCAAGCTGTGACGCAAGGTCATTGCGCGGTTTTATGATCAATTCGGGGCGCTGCAAATCAGCGGAGATACGCGGCGCACGCAATTCGGGCAGCGTCTTCATCTGCTCGACTAAAGTTGCCGCTGTCCGGTCAAGCATTTCGGGGTCTGATCCTGACAGCATGACGGAAACGTCACGGCCAGAACCGCCGCCGCCGCCGTCCGGGCCATTGGCTTGAAACGTCACGCGTGCGTCCGCGATTTTGGTGAGTAAAGGCGTCAGATCTTCTTCGAACTCCTGACTGGTCCGGTCGCGGTCCTTATGCAAGGTGATGAAAATGCTGGCGCCGCCTTCGCGCACGCTTTGCAATGCAGTTTTTACTTCGGGTTGCTTTTCGACGATGGCAGCGGCCTCATTGCTGATTTCCCTTGTGCGTTCCAGTGTCGTGCCGGGCACCATTTCGATGCGAATACGGCTGAAATCGGTATTACCATCGGGGAAGAATTGCTTTGGTAGGACAAAAAGAAATGCAACCGTAAGCACGAGCGCCACTGCGCCAATGCCCATCATCCAACGGCGGTGACCCAGCGACCAGCGCAGGATTTTCATATATCGATTGATCCAGCCGGCCTCGCCATGGTCGGCCATACCGTCGGCTTTCAGGAAATAAGCTGCAATCATCGGCGTGACCATACGCGCGACGGCCAAGCTCATCAGCACCGACCCAACGACCGTGAACCCGAAATTCTTGAAAAATTGTCCGGCGACGCCGGGCATCAGGGCAACCGGCAAAAACACCGCAACAATTGAAAATGTGGTGGCAACCACCGCAAGGCCGATCTCATCGGCGGCATCAATCGATGCCTGATAGGCGGATTTGCCCATCCGCATATGCCGGACGATATTTTCAATTTCCACAATGGCGTCATCAACCAATACCCCGGCCACAAGGCCAAGCGCCAACAGCGACATGGTGTTCAGCGTGAAGCCCAAAAGGTCCAAAAACCAGAAAGTCGGAATGGCCGACAAGGGAATGGCAATCGCCGAAATGATCGTTGCCCGCCAATCGCGCAGGAACAAGAACACGACGACGATGGCAAGCAACGCGCCTTCGATCATCGCGGCCATGGAACTTTTATACTGGCCCTTGGTGTAATCGACACTGTTGAACAATGTGATGAATTTAACGCCGGGATTTTCTTTTTCAATTTCCCCGATTTTGACCATCGCATCGTCGAAGACCGTGACGTCGGAAGCACCTTTGGCGCGCGACATGGCGAAGGTTACGACTTGTTTGCCGCCAGAAAAGGCCATGGCGCGTTGCTCGCTAAAACCATCAGTGACATCGGCCACATCCGCCAGTTTGATAGAGCGTCCACCGCCAAGGCTAATCTGCGTCTGGCTCAGCGCGAAGGCGTCGGTGGCGTTGCCAAGCACGCGGACCGATTGGCGTGATCCAGCAATTTGCGATTGGCCGCCCGAAGCGTTGACATTTTGTTGGCGCAGCACCGCGTTAATCTGGCTTGCACTCACGCCCAGTGACTGCATCTTCGCAGGGTCAAGCACGACGCGGATTTCGCGGTTGACGCCGCCATTGCGGCTAACCGATGCCATGCCTTCGACAGAGAGCAAACGGCGCGCAACACTATCGTCCACGAACCAGCTCAATTGTTCCAGCGTCATGTCGCTGGCTTCCACCGCGAAATAGGCGATTGGTTCGCTGGAAGTCGCGACCTTGAAAATCTGCGGTTCCAATATGCCGTCGGGCAGGTCGCTGCGGATTTGGTCGACGGCGTTTTTCACTTCGCTGACCGCCGCGTTAATATCATCGCCAATTTCGAACTCGACGCTGACCGTGGTGTTGCCCTCGGTCGAGGTTGCATTGATATTGCGGACGCCCTGCACACTGCGGATGGCGGATTCGACCTTTTGCGTTATCTGGGTGGTAATTTCGGTTGGCGCAGCACCGGGTTGCGAAATCGAAACGACAACCAAGGGGAATTCAATATCAGGTTCGTTCTGCACTTCCATATTCCGGAACGACATGATTCCGGCAATGGTGAGCGCGACGAATAAGACGATCGGCACCACCGGATTGCGGATAGACCATGCAGAAATGTTATTAAAATTCATGATTTATATCCCGAATGGCCCAACGACTTACTGTTTTTTCAACAGTTTGGGATTGATCGTTTCGTCCGGGTTGAGGAAGCCGCCCGCATATAGAACGACGCGTTCGGTGCCGTCCAAGCCCTCTTCAATAATCAAGCCATTGGCGGTCACTGGGCCAAGCTTCACCAAGCGTTGCTGGGCCTTGTTATCTTTGCCGACGATATACACAAAGCTGCCTTCGCGGCCGGTTTGAACGGCGGATTCAGGCAGGACCGGCGCGGTCATTGCGCCGGATTTGATTTCAACAGAAGCAAAGCCACCGGGGCGCAATGCCGTGTCAAATGGCAAGGCAATACGCGCCATACCCTGACGGCTTTGCGCGTCAATCATTGGCGAAATTTGCCAGATATTGCCCTTGAATACCCGATCAACGCCAACGGGGGTCACGGATGCAGGAATGCCAACGGCGATCTGCGCGAGGTCATCTTCGCTTAATTTGGCCTGAAGCTCCAACTGCCCATCCTTGGCGATGCGGAATAATATACCGCTGCCTGCGGACACCGTCTGTCCGGTCTCCACATTGCGTTCCAGCACATAGCCAGAGACAGGCGCACGGACGTCCAGTCGCGCATTACGGGCACGGGTTTCGGCAAGTTGTGCGTTGGCGACATTGACCCGCGCACGCGCGGCGTCACGCGTCGCGGTCTTGCGATCCATGTCTGCCTTGGAAATAAAGCCCCGATCAACCAACTGCATCGCGCGGTCGAGTTCGTTTTGGGCAAGTTGCAGGTCAGCGCGGGCGACACCGGTCTGAGCCTCAAGCGCGGCGGCCTGCTGTGTTTGTACGGACCGGTCAACGCTTACCAAGACCTGGCCTTGGGTTACCCAATCGCCTGCATCAACATACACTACAAGGACGCGCCCGCCTTCGCCAACGACGCCAACGGGAATTTCGCGGCGTGCGGCCAATGTGCCGGTCGCATTAATCGCACGCACCACGCTATCACGGCCCGGAACTAAGACGCTCACGGTCTGGGCTTGGCCGGCCATATCCGCATCGGTGGTTGCGTTATTGCCGCTACCGAAGAAATAATAAGCGGCGCCCGCTATAGTCAAAATCGCCACGATGATGGCTGCAATGCGGAGCCGACGCTGGTTCCGATCACGGTCGTCCTGGAATAGCTCGTCATCTAGCGTTGCGCTCATCGTCGTCTCGTAATTCATTCTGGAATTCCAAATAATAGCTTCAGGGAGCGCATACTCCCCCAATTTGTTCATAATGTGGCTGTATTACCCTAATAAGTCACTACCCGCAAGCCGGACAGCGTCAAAGGGTTGGAAGCTTTATGAACATATAGAATATCGCAACTGCCAGTGCGCAACAATACAGACTGATACCTCATATGTTTCGACAAACAACGCATAAGCGCGTCGATAACTGTTATTCCATTGAACTGGAGCTATCCAGAAAACTGGCATTTCATGTGCGAAGCTTCTAGGTAGGCAATCGCATGACCGACGATATCTATCATTCTGATTTCCAACTTGGCCCTGACCTTAAGGGTAAGCGGATCGTCGTCGCCATGTCGGGCGGCGTTGATTCCTCGGTTGTGGCTGCGCTCGCGGCGCGCACGGGCGCGGAAACCATTGGCGTCACTTTGCAACTTTATGATCATGGGAGCGCCGTAAAAAGGGCAGGGGCGTGCTGCGCTGGGCAAGACATACGCGACGCACGCGCCGTCGCCGATAAGCTTGGCATTGCCCATTATGTTTTCGACCATGAAAGCCGTTTTCGCGAATCGGTGATCGACCATTTCGCCGATGAATATATGGCGGGCCGAACGCCAATCCCTTGCGTGCGTTGCAATATGGGTGTGAAGTTCACTGATCTGTTCCGCCTCGCGCGGGAGCTGGGGGCGGATTGCCTTGCCACTGGCCATTATGTCCGCCGCGTCGAAGGCCCCTCTGGTGCCGAACTGCACCGCGCCGCCGACCCGGCGCGGGACCAAAGCTATTTTCTGTTTGCGACCACGCAAGACCAACTGGATTTCCTTCGCTTTCCCCTCGGCGGCATGCCCAAACCGCAGGTTCGGGCCATTGCACAGGAAATGGGGTTAATCGTGGCTTTGAAGCCTGATAGTCAGGACATCTGCTTTGTGCCCGATGGCGATTATGCCAGCGTTGTCCGCAAAATTCGGCCGGATGCAGAAATCGGCGGGGACATTGTCCATCTCGATGGCCGCATCCTTGGCCAGCATAAGGGCCTCATCCATTACACCGTTGGGCAGCGCAAAGGGCTTGAGGTTGACGGACAGCCGGTGCCGCTTTATGTCATACGCCTTGATCCCGCTACGCAGCGCGTGATTGTCGGGCCGCGGGCAGCGCTTGCCGTCCCCGCCGCGCGGATCATTGATGCCAATT
>JAIOYN010000079.1 GCA_021741065.1 Sphingomonadaceae bacterium
ATTTGCTGGAATTCAACTTCGCTAAAGAACCCGTTGCGATTGACGAGGTTGAGGCGATCACCGAAATCCGCAAGCGCTTTGTCACGCCCGGAATGTCGCTTGGCGCTCTGTCGCCAGAGGCGCATGAGACATTGGCGATTGCCATGAACCGCATCGGCGCAAAGGCCGTTTCGGGTGAAGGCGGCGAAGACAGCAAGCGTTTCAAGCCTTATGAGAATGGCGACAATGCGAATAGCGTCATCAAGCAGATCGCCAGTGGCCGCTTTGGGGTGACTGCCGAGTATCTGGGCGCGTGCGAGGAAATCGAAATCAAGGTCGCGCAGGGCGCAAAGCCGGGCGAAGGTGGGCAATTGCCGGGTTTCAAGGTGACCGAAATGATCGCGCGTCTGCGGCATTCGACGCCGGGCGTGACGCTGATTTCACCGCCACCGCATCACGACATTTACTCGATCGAAGATCTGGCGCAGTTGATTTACGACCTCAAGCAGATCAACCCACGCGCGCGGGTCTGTGTGAAGCTTGTCAGTGCGGCAGGCATCGGCACCATCGCGGCAGGCGTGGCCAAGGCGCATGCCGATGTCATCCTGGTCTCCGGCAATGTCGGCGGCACGGGTGCAAGCCCGCAAACCAGCATCAAATATGCGGGTACGCCATGGGAAATGGGCCTATCCGAGGCGAACCAAGTGCTTACGCTCAACGGCCTTCGTCACCGCGTGAAGCTGCGTACTGATGGCGGTTTAAAAACCGGACGCGACATTGTGGTCGCTGCGATATTGGGTGCTGAGGAATTTGGCATCGGCACGCTCAGCCTCGTCGCCATGGGTTGCATCATGGTGCGCCAATGTCATTCAAACACCTGCCCTGTTGGCGTGTGTGTTCAGGACGAAGCCTTGCGCAAGAAATTCACGGGCACACCGGAAAAGGTCATCAACCTGATGACCTTCATCGCCGAAGAAGTGCGCGAGATACTAGCGAAGCTGGGCTATCGCAGCCTTGATGAAGTCATTGGCCGCACCGAATTGCTACGCCAAGTAAGCCGCGGGGCTGAGCATCTCGACGATCTCGACCTCAACCCGATTTTGGCCAAGGTCGATGCGCCCGATAGCGCGCGCCGTTTCAGCATCCCGACCTTCCGCAATGACGTACCCGATAGCCTTGATGCCCAGATGATCCATGATGCGCGGCCTGTCTTCGAACGGCGTGAGAAGATGCAGCTGACCTATAATGTCCGCAACACACATCGTGCGGTGGGCACGCGGTTCAGCTCCGAAATCACAAGGCTTTATGGCATGAAGGATCTATCCGAAGGACATGTCCATGTCCGTTTGCGCGGTTCCGCTGGCCAGTCGCTCGGCGCATTTTTGTGCCAGGGCATCACGCTCGAAGTCTTTGGCGACGCCAATGACTATGTCGGCAAGGGCCTGTCGGGCGGTACAATCATCGTTCGCCCAACGGTCAGTAGCCCGCTGACCAGCCAGCAAAATAGCATCATCGGCAACACCGTGCTCTATGGCGCAACATCAGGCCGGTTATTTGCTGCAGGCCAAGCAGGTGAACGCTTTGCCGTCCGCAATTCCGGCGCGTATGTCGTGATTGAAGGCTGCGGATCCAATGGCCTTGAATATATGACCGGCGGCATGGCGGTGATCTTAGGCAAAGTCGGCAGCAATTTTGGCGCTGGTATGACGGGCGGCATGGCCTTTGTGCTCGATACGGAAGGCGACTTTGGCGCCATGGCAAACCCCGACAGCATCATTTGGCAACGGCTTGAAAGCGCCTATTGGGAAGACGCGCTGAAGGCCCTGATCGCAGAACATGCGCGGACAACCGACAGCGCCTGGTCCAAATCGATCCTTGAGGATTGGGATCGCAGGCGTGGCGAGTTTTGGCAGATTTGCCCGAAGGAAATGCTCACGCGGCTTAGCCAGCCACTGTCCGACCATGAAGCATTGGAAGCTGCCGAGTAAAAAGAACTGCGGCAGGCCGCCAAGGCGCAAGTGCGCAAATAATCGCTGCTGGCCAATTGGCGCTTTCCCTGCTTTATTCGTCACTTGGACATGTGACGGAGAAGCCTTATTTATGCGTAGCCTGTTAATCGCCGGATCCTTATTTGTGCTTTCGGCGCCTGCTAATGCCGATGCCAATAAAGACCTCACCATTTTGGTGGATGACGTCTGGGCGACGACATTGAAAGAGGCGCCTGTCTACGCGAGCGCGCTGGGCGTGAATGAGTATGCCAACGAACTCGGTGATTATACACTGGCCGCTCAGGATCGCAGGGCTGCCGATGCGGCAAAGTTCCTCAAGCGTCTGGATGCCATTTCCGCAAATGCGTTGAGTGCAGCGTCCAAGGTGGAGGCCGGCATATTGCGGCGCTCGTTGGTGTCTACCATCGAAGGCAATCAATTCGGCCAGCGCGCCATCAACTTCACGACCTATTCAAGCTGGCACCAACAGCTCGCCAGCATGTCGCGCAACTTGCCTTTCAAGACCAAGCAGGATTTTGAAAGCTACAATGCGCGGCTGGCGCAATATGGTCGCGTCAATGACGAGAATATCGCCGTCGCCAATGTCGCCATCAAAGGCAAATTTACCCAGCCTTGCGAAACGCTGACGGGATTTGAAGGGACCGTGCGCGGCCTGATTGCATCCGACATTCGCCAGTCGCGTTTTTACGGCCCTTATGCGGCAAAGCGCCCCGAGAGCATTTCGGAAAGCGACTTTGCAGCACTCGCCGCCAACGCTGCAGCGACCATCAGCAACGTCATTCATCCAGCGCTGACCAAGCAATTGGCGTGGTATAGCGCAAGCTACAAGCCCGCATGCGCCGCGGCCCCCGGCGTGTCGGCGCAACCCAATGGCGCGGCTTATTATGCCTTTCGCATCCGCGAGGAGACCACGACCAATCTGACCGCAGAGCAAATCCACCAAATTGGCCTCAGCGAAGTATCGCGTATTCGCGCCGAAATGGTCGAGGTCGCAAAAAAGGCAGGCTATCCCAGCCGCGAAGCCTTTATCGAACATCTGCGCACCGACCCGCAATATTATGCCAAAACGCCCGAGGAGCTGATGGAAAAGGTTGCGCGGGCGACCAAAATCATCGACGGTAAAATGCCCAACCTGTTCGGACGTCTGCCCCGACTGCCTTATGGCATAAAGGAAATTCCGGCGGAAACAGCTGAAGGCACGACTACGGCTTATTATAATCCGGGATCGCCTGAAATCGGGATATCGGGGACGTATTTTGTCAACACGTCAAAGCTGAACCAGCGCCCGTTCTGGGAAATTCCGGCGCTGTCGGTGCATGAAGCGGTGCCGGGGCATCACCACCAGATCGCGTTGCAGCAGGAACTGCCCTTGTCCGATTTCCGCAAATATGGCGCGTCGTTCACGGCCTTTACCGAAGGCTGGGGGCTATATTCCGAACGGCTTGGTATCGAAATGGGTCTATATGACACGCCAGCAAAGGATATGGGCCGATTGTCCTATGAAATGTGGCGCGCGTGCCGCTTGGTCGTCGACACCGGTATTCATGCCAAGGGTTGGAGCAAGCAACAGGCCATCGCCTTCATGACTGACAATAGCGCCTTGTCCGCCGCGAATATCGAGGCGGAGGTAAACCGTTATATCAGCTGGCCGGGTCAGGCGCTCGCTTACAAATTGGGCGAACTGAAAATCCGCGAATTGCGTAACATGGCGACTAAGGAACTTGGTCCAAAATTTGATCTGGCCGCGTTCCATGACGCCGTGCTTGGGCAAGGGTCTGTGCCCCTAGACGTGCTGGAGCAGCAGATTAAGGACTGGGTCGCGGCGGAAAAAGCGAAGGGCTGATTTAGCTTTTTGGTTGCGGGAGCGGTTCGGCCTCGGCATTCGCCGCGTCTTTGGCGTCCAGCTCAGCCTGCAACTTGGCTTCCCGCTCAGCACGGCCTTTTTCAAATTCGACAACGCGCGCTTCCACCTCGGCGGCTTCGGCGTCAATGCCTGCCATACGCTTGGCGCGTTCGGCGGCAATTAAGCGGCCAAAAGTAATGCCGGGGTCTTGGGCCTTTTCGGCATAAGCCTTGTTAATCTCAGCTATGCCGCAGCCAGTAAAACCGCCAGCGCCAGACGGCGAGCAACTCATCGTGCCGCTTGCCGCGACATATTCGTAGGATTTAATCCGCTCTGACATGGCTTGGTTACGGGGGTCATTGGGTTCACCACGCAAATTGGTCGGGATGCGATAGCGATCCGCCTCCCCCATGCGAGCGCAAACGACAATTTCATCGCCAACGCTTTCGGGGCATTTGTCATCGCCATAAATGATAACCTGATTGATTTTTTCATCGCCAGTCTTGGCAAGGGGTGCACCCTGCGCCGACGCCTGAACGGATAGCATCAGGGCGATGCTCGCGAGCGAAATTCTGGTAACTGCTTTCACGAGATCATCTCCAAATACCTGTTTGCCTGCTTTTGAACATTGCAGGCTGAATGCTGTATGAAGCCTATATATGTTTCGACACGGCAATGGCGGTCCGGCACCCCATGCGGACCAACGCGCTCATCACCGGATAAGCGGGCGCGCGTTCCGCGCCTTGCGCCAAGGCCGTGGCCTTATGTTCCAACTCATCGGCTTGGAAATCCATAATCATTGCCGACAATTCTGGATCACTGTCACCAATTTCGGCGAGTTGTTCGCTATAATGGCGGTCAATTTCGGTTTCGACGGCAACGGTGCACGCCATGGCAGCCTCCGGCCCGATGGCCGCAGACACCGCCCCCAGCGCAAAGCCCGCAACATTCCAAATTGGGTGCAAGGCCGTGGGGCGGACGCCGCGTTCGGCCATCATTTTGTCAAAGGCGCTTAAGTGGCGTTCCTCTTGTTCGGCCATATGCGCAATGCTGCGCGCCGCTGGCGTGCGATCACCCATCACCGCAAGCTGTCCGGCGTAAATCCGTTTTGCGCCAAACTCGCCCGCTTGGTTCACGCGGATCATGCGTTCCATTGCCCGTGTCCGCTGCGCGGTGGTTTTTAGATTTTCTTGCTGCGCCATATCATTGCCAAGATGAGCATTGCGCCGCCGAACGACAAGAGAAAATTATACCCCGCAAGAGAAATGCCAAATAAGGTCCATGGCGCAACGTCGCAACGCACCAAAGGCGCATTCATAATCGACTTGAGCAAATCATCGCCGCTACCCGAAATGGTCGCGGTGCAAGCGGTCAGCCCTTCCCAATAGCCATATTCCACGCCCGCATGAAACCCGCCAATGAGGCCGCTGGTGGCCGTGGCGAGGGCAGAAAGCGCGACGAGCGTTTTGCGAAAGCCCGCATTGCTGACGCCAAAGGCGACCAGCGCAATCGCGACAGCGGCAAAATGCGGATAACGCTGCCACCAGCACATCTCACACGGGAAAAGCCCGCCAATATATTGCGACCCATAAGCGCCCCCGAGCAACGCAGCGGGTAACAGAAATGCCAACCAATGGGCCTTATCGAATTTTGATGCCATATGCCGTGATACCTAGAAAACTGTCACTCGGGATGTATGTCAGGGCCATTTTCAGACCAAATTCAATTCTTAGCTTTGCCCTTCATGGGCTTTGCCGCGAGCTTCATCGTCCGGGGTCCAAGGCGCTGAAGCGTTTCCATCGCATAATATAGTTGGAAATCCTCTATGCCCTTTGCCTTCAACTGCTCGGCAGTCATCGCAAAGCGGGGATCGTCGGTGATGTCCTGTTCCAGATCCTTATTATTGTCTTTCAATTCATTGACCAAATGACGGCGCAGGTCGGATTCGCGGATCGACACGCGGCTTTTGTAATCAGGGTCCGTCAACTGCGGCACACGAATATCGGGCTTGATACCGCCTTCCTGCACCGAACGCCCCGATGGCAAATGGTAGCGCGCAACCGTCAGGCGCAAGCCCGTGTCGCGTGTCAGGGGTAGGACATTCTGCACCGAGCCCTTACCAAAGCTACGTTCCCCCATCACGAGGCCGCGATGATGATCTTGCAAAGCGCCCGCGACAATTTCAGAGGCCGAAGCGGACCCAGCATCCACCAACACAATGATCGGGGCACCGCCGGTCACATCACCGGGAACGGCGCGTTCGGCCCACCAGCGATCCACATTGCGCGGGTCGCGGCCCCGTTCGGACACAATCTCACCCTTCGTCAAAAATGCATCGGATACGACAACCGCCTCATCCAATATGCCGCCCGGGTTAGAGCGCAGGTCGATGATATAGCCCAGCGGATTGCCGCTCACGCTCTTCTTGATGCCCGCTACCGCGGCAACAACATCGGCACCGGTCTGTTCGGAAAAACCGGTGACAGAGATAATGCCGATACGGTCTTTCACTTCCCATTGCACGGGTTTCAGGTCGATAATCGCCCGCGTCAGCGTCACGTCAAATGGGCCATCGCGGCCCGGGCGGAAGATTGTGAGCCTAATCGTTGTGCCCGGCGCGCCGCGCATGGCCTCCACCGCTTCGTCCAAGGTACCGCCGACAATCAACTTGCCGTCCAGATGGGTGATGAAGTCGCCAGACTTAATGCCAGCCTTGTCAGCAGGCGTGTCCTTGGTCGGCGCGATGACTTTTACCGCTTCGTCTTCCAGCGTTACCGAAAGCCCAAGACCACCATATTCCCCATCAATTTGCGTCCGCAGCGAGTTAAAGTCCGAACGATCCAGAAAACCGCTGTGCGGATCCAGGCTGGACAACATCCCTTGAATCGCGCCTTCCATCAATTTTTTGTCGTCGACCTTGTCGACATAGCTGGATTTGACTTTGCGGTAGACAGCAAGAAATGCTTCGAGATCCTCAATCTGCTGCGCCTCATATTGTTGTTGCTGCATATTTTGCGCAACGAGTACCGTGCCGGGCACAGCGATTGCCGCGACAATCGCAAGGGTGGAGGGCAGCAAACGGTTCTTCATAGATAATGTCCATTTCATGATATTGTCACTGCTATATCCCGCCTGAACCTTGTGTGAAAGCAGCTTTGCAAAAGGCGCGGCCTTCATCCCTCACGATGATAAGGATGGTTGGCAATAATCGATGTCGCGCGGAACAATTGTTCGGCCAGCATCGCGCGCGCTATCAGATGCGGCCATGTCGCTTTGCCAAAGGCGATGAGGTGATCAGCGCTTGCACGCGCAGCATCATCAAAGCCGTCGGCTGCACCGATGAGAAAGCGCACTTCGCGCACGCCATCATCGCGCCAGCGTTCCAGCAAGCGCGCGAGTTCAACCGAGCTGAGCTGGGCGCCCTTTTCATCCAACATGATCGTTTTGTAAGGAGAATCCGACGCCGGAAGGTCCCCGCCCTTATCGGGAAGTTCGCTATGCTTGGTCGGCCAGCTAATACGCTTCAAATAACGATCGACCAGTTCCGATTCTGGGGAACGGCCAATCTTGCCGCGCGCAATGATATGCAGGCGCATTGCCATCGGCGCGGGCAATCGGTCTTATTGCGACGCGACTTCGGGCGCGTCACCAAAGGCCCACATGCGTTCCAGATTGTAGAAACTGCGGACTTCGGGGCGGAACAGATGCACAATGACATCTTCGGCATCAATCAGTACCCAGTCCGCCGACGGCAGACCTTCGATACGGGCATGACGACCAGCCTTTTTGATACGCTCGGCAAGTTTCTGCGCCATCGACGCAACCTGGCGCGACGAGCGGCCAGAGGCGACGACCATATGGTCGGCGATGTTGCTTTTCCCTTCAAGCGGGATGGTGACCACCTCTTGCGCTTGATCATCATCCAGCGATTGGAGGATCAACGCATGCAGCGCGTCGGGGGTCAATGTAGGTTCCTTGGACTTTGCGGTCGGCGCAGGAACGGAAGCAGTGTCGATCAAGATGGCTCCTTAAAGCACAATATTTCGGGTAACGCCGTCACGCGTTCCAAGTTCCTTATATCGGTGAAACCAATATGGGTCAGCGCGCCGTAAAGCGGTGGCCGAACGCGGATCTGGACGAAAGCGCAAAAAGACAAGCGCTGGCGTACTCCATTTCGTCCAGTGATGACGCTGTTCCGGACGCCGGACAAACCGTCTGAACCAGGCCATTGCGGGACCCGCAACAACATGACGGCTATAGCCGGGTCTGGCGATAACTGCAATCGGCATCAACCGTGCGATATCACGCCAGCGCCGCCAGTGGTGAAATTGTATCAAATTGTCCGCACCCATGATCCAGATGAACCGAGTTTTCGGATAACGTGCGACCAGCTTTTGCAAGCTTTCGGCGGTGTAGACGGTACCAAGGTCGCGTTCGATGGCAGTGACCTTAATCGGTGTCCGGCGCGCCTGTGCCTTGGCCGATGCCATGCGTGCGGGCAATGGTGCCATGTCCGATTTGGGCTTTAACGGGTTACCCGGCGACACCATCCAAT
>JAIOYN010000080.1 GCA_021741065.1 Sphingomonadaceae bacterium
AGGGCATGTCGGGGGCTGCGTTTCTAACCGCAACTGATGCGCAAATGGACGGCGGTTTCGAAAGTGCACCGGATCAATCTTTCGCGTTGCGGCATCAGCTTGGACGCTTTGGCCTTACAGGCAGCGTTGAGGTGGGCCATGCACATGTGTTCGAACGTGGCGGCGCGGCGTTGTTGCGCAACACAAACAACCGTTATCCTTATTCCTTTGTGGGTGTGTCGCTAGACCGTCCAATTGGCCCTGCCAAATTCGCTGTTGGCGCAAATTGGATGCGTGAAGACGAAACCGTTCTTGGTGCACGGTTTGCCAACTTCATCGGCCAAAATGGCGCACGTAGCCTGTTTGTAGACGGCCGGAGCGATGTGACACTGATCGGGCCGTGGACGCTTGGTGTAAGCTGGCTGCAGGGATGGACTAAGGCTAATACTGGCGCCGCACTAACGGCTGGAAGCGCTTTGCAGAGCAACGCCTTTTCGTTGGATCTGTCGGGTAGTAATGTCTTGACCCGCCATGACAGGGTTGCGTTTCGGATTGCCCAGCCGTTGCGCGTGACAAGCGGCGGGCTCGCGCTCCATCTACCTGTGGCCTATGATTATGCGACATTGGGGACGACATTTGCTGTCCGCCAGATTTCGCTTGCACCAAAGGGGCGGGAGATTGCCAGCGAGCTTTCTTGGAATGTCCCAATCAACGGCGGCTATTTGTTGTCAAACATCTTTTGGCGGCAAGAGCTAGGGCATTTTGAAAACGCGCCTGATGACGTGGGCGTTGCCTTCCGCCTGCAGTTCGATTTTTAAACGGTAAAGCTTTCGCCGCAGCCGCAACTTCCCGTTGCATTGGGATTGGTAAACACAAAACCTGCGGCAAATTCATCCTCGACCCAGTCCATGATTGAACCGACGAGATACAGGACGGAGCCGCCATCAATATACAAAACGCCGCCCGGCGTCTCGATCTTTTCGTCGAACGCGACGGCCTCAGTCACATAATCGACTGAATAAGCAAGGCCCGAACAGCCGCGGCGCGGCGTGGACAGTTTCACGCCAATCGCTCCTTCGGGGGCTTTGGACATCAGTTCGGCAATCCGCGCTTCGGATGCCGCAGTGAGTGTCACGGCGGCGGGGCGGGTGCGTGTTTTTACCTCGGTCATAACATTCCCAGCTCCAAACGGGCTTCATCGGTCATATTGGCCGGGCTCCATGCGGGCTCCCATACCAAATTCACTTCGGCATCGCCAATGCCAGGAACCGCACCCACGCGCAGCTCAACCTCACCGGGCATCGATTCCGCTACGGGGCAGTGCGGCGTCGTGAGCGTCATGGAAACAACGGCATGGCCATCATTGATCTCGACATTGTAAATGAGGCCCAGGTCATAAATGTTCACCGGAATTTCGGGGTCATATATTTCCTTGAGCGCAGCAATCACCGCTTCGTATAAATCACCCTCAGGTTCGCTTGGTGCAGGCACAGAGGGTTTTTGCGCGAGGAATCCTTCCAGATAATCCTTTTTGCGTTCGCCGTTCTCGGTTGCGCTATCAACCCGCGCCTTGGGCGGCTTTTCGACGCTATCGACTTCTTCTATGCGGATGTTCTCGCTCATCCAAAAATCCTTTTCACCCGTTCGAGGCCGCGCACCAAAGCCGCGACATCATCTTCGTTATTATAAATGCCAAAACTCGCCCGCGCAGTGGCAGGCACGCCCAAATGATCCATCAAGGGCTGTGCACAATGATGGCCCGCGCGAATGGCGACATTTTCTTCGTCTAATATAGTGCCGATGTCGTGCGGATGCACGCCCTCCATTGAAAAGGAGACAATCCCCGCCGATTGTTCAGGGCCGAATAAAGTGATCGCGTTGAGCGCACGTAAGGCATCGCGCGCCTGAGCGGCCAAAGCACTTTCATGTGCGAATAATGCGTCTGGTCCAAAGCTATCGACGAAGTCGATGGCGGCGTGCAATCCTATCACCTCAATGATCATCGGCGTCCCCGCCTCAAATCGCGATGGTGCAGGGGCATAGGTCGTCTTTTCAAACGTCACCCGATCAATCATCGCGCCGCCGCCCTGATAGGGGGGCATCGCATTCAGCGTTTCGGATTTCGCCCACAATACGCCAACGCCGGTCGGGCCATATAATTTATGCCCTGACATGACATAAAAATCGCAACCTAAGGCTGCCATATCCAGACGCATTCGGGGCGCAGCCTGACAGCCGTCAAGCAGTAGCTTCGCGCCAACCGCATGGGCCGCATTCGCGGCGCGCTTTGCGTCGAGCACCGAACCAAGCACGTTCGATACATGTGCGAGAGCAACCATCTTGTGCGCATGTGTTAGATGGGCCTCTAACCAATCAAGATCTATCTGCCCGTCCTCGGTCAGCGGACACACATCAATATACGCGCCAACCTTCTCGGCAACCATTTGCCATGGAACGATGTTGCTGTGATGCTCCAGCTGGCTCAGCATGATGCGGTCGCCAGCCGTCAGGTTCGCTGTGCCCCAGCTATGCGCGACAAGATTAATGCCCTCCGTCGCACCCCGAACAAACACAATTTCATCGGCCGAAGCCGCACCCATAAACCGCGCCACACGTGTCCGTGCGGCTTCGAACGCAACGGTCATATTGGCGGAACGTGCATAAACGCCGCGATGGACGGTGGCATAATCCACTCCGCCCGCTCGCATCATCGCGTCGAGCACGACCTGCGGCTTTTGTGCTGTCGCGGCGGTGTCGAGATAATGCCAGTTGTTCACAAGGCCCGGGAATTGGTCGCGAATGTTCTCTGTCTGCATAAGGGGATGCGTAGCGGTATCAGTGTTCACACCAATTCGCCTAATTTCTTCAACGCAGTTTCAATGAGCATTTCTTCGTCCGCTGCGCCTTCAAACACGCCAGCGACAAAGGCCTGCAACATCAATTTTTTTGCGTCCGCTGGTGATAGGCCGCGGGCTTCCAGATAGAATAGCCCCATCGGATCCAATTCGCCAATGGCACAACCATGCGCACATTTGACATCGTCGGCGCAGATTTCGAGCTCGGGCTTCGCATTGGCGGTCGCGCTGCGGTCAAGCAGCATGGCCTTTACCGATTGCGCACTGTCGGTCAGTTGCGCATCGCGCGCAACCGCGACCTTGCCCAAATAGGTTCCGGTCGCCGTGCCAGCGAGAACCGAGCGCACGATTTGCGACGATGTCGCTTTGGGTTCGGCATGGGTGACGGTCGTGATTATTTCGAGCGTCTGCGTGCCGCCGGCAATTTGCACAGCGCCGAGCTTGAAATCTGCGCCCTCATGCAACGTCACATTCAATTCAACGCGGCCATATTCGCCGCCGATACTGAGCACATGGATCGCCGCTGTCGCATCTTTGCCAATGGCGATTTCAATTTGGTGGATGGATCCCGTGTCCTGAACAATCGTGCGCGCATAATGACCGCCTGCGGGCACAATGATGCTTTCAGGCGCAGGCAACGGCCACGCCGCCTCTAATGCGGCAATGTCGCTATAGCGCCAAGCTTCGTCGTGGCGGGTAGGCGCGGGCATGTTCAAGCAGCCAGTTCCTTATATCCGTCACGCTCGAGTTCCAGCGCGAGCTCAGGCCCGCCCGTTCGTGTGATGCGCCCATCGGCGAGAACGTGGACGAAGTCCGGCTTCACATAATCGAGCAGGCGCTGATAATGGGTGATAAGCAACACGGCCTTGTCTGGTTTGCGCATGATCCGGTTGATGCCGTCGCCAACAATACGCAATGCGTCAATGTCGAGCCCGCTGTCGGTTTCATCAAGGATCGCGAGCGCGGGGTTGATGATGCCCATTTGGACCATTTCATTGCGCTTCTTTTCACCGCCTGAAAAGCCGACATTTACGGGGCGCTTGAGCATGTCCATATCCATGCCGAGCGCTGTCGCCTGTTCACGCGCCACTTTAAGAAATTCCGCGCCAGACAATGGTGCTTCACCACGGCTCTTGCGCTGCGCATTCAATGCTTCACGTAAGAACCGGACATTCGACACGCCGGGGATTTCGACCGGATATTGGAAACCCAAAAACAAGCCAGCGGCTGCGCGCTCATGCGGTTCGAGCGCGAGCAGGTCCTGCCCGTTGAAAGTCACCGAACCCTCGGTCACTTCATAACCGGGCCGACCCGACAGCACATAACCCAAGGTCGATTTGCCAGCGCCATTCGGCCCCATAATCGCATGGATTTCGCCTGCGTTCAGTGACAGTGTGAGGCCCTTAAGAATAGGCTTGTCGGCAACATTGGCGTGGAGTTTTGTAATTTGGAGCATGTTACTTCTTTTTTCCATCAAAGCTTTGTTCGATCATTGAGCGCTGGTTGGTTTATCCAACCGATCCCTCTAAGCTAATTCCCAACAATTTCTGCGCTTCCACCGCAAATTCCATCGGCAGTTGCTGCAACACTTCCTTGGCAAAGCCATTCACAATCAACGTCACCGCTTCTTCCGCGTTTAAGCCGCGAGCCATTGCGTAGAACATCTGGTCATCGCTGATCTTGCTTGTCGTTGCTTCATGTTCAATCTGGGCGCTCGGGTTGCGCACTTCGATATAGGGCACGGTGTGTGCGCCGCTCAAAGACCCAAGGAGCAAGGAATCGCATTGTGTGAAATTACGCACGCCCTCTGCATTGGGTGCGACACGGACAAGGCCGCGATAGGTGTTGTTGCTATGCCCGGCGCTGATGCCCTTGCTGACGATGGTCGAGCGGCTGCCTTTGCCATTATGGATCATCTTTGTGCCGGTGTCGGCTTGCTGATAATTGTTGGTGACAGCAACCGAGTAAAATTCACCCACCGAATTTTCGCCATTCAAAACGCAGCTTGGATATTTCCACGTCACGGCGCTGCCGGTTTCGACCTGTGTCCAGCTTACCTTGCTGTTCCGGCCTTGGCACAATGCGCGCTTGGTCACGAAATTGTAGATGCCGCCTTTACCCTCGGCGTCGCCGGGGTACCAGTTTTGTACGGTCGAATATTTGATCTCGGCATCGTCGAGCGCGACCAGTTCTACCACGGCTGCATGCAGCTGGTTCTCATCGCGCATTGGCGCAGTGCAGCCTTCGAGATAGCTGACATAGCTGCCCTTATCGGCGATAATCAACGTGCGTTCAAACTGCCCTGTATTTTCGGCGTTAATCCGAAAATAGGTGCTGAGCTCCATCGGGCAGCGCACGCCTTCGGGGATGTACACGAACGTCCCGTCGGAAAAGACTGCGCAGTTTAATGTCGCGAAGTAATTGTCGTGCATCGGCACAATCTTGCCGAGCCATTTCTTCACCAGCTCCGGATATTCCTTAATCGCCTCTGATATGCTGCGGAAGATAACGCCGGCGCGCTCAAGTTCGGCGCGAAAAGTAGTGGCGACCGAGACGCTGTCAAACACGGCATCAACCGCGACGCGGCGTTGCGGCAAGCCGCCATCTTCGCCGCCTTCTACACCCGCGAGCAACTTCTGCTCGGCAATTGGAATGCCAAGCTTTTCATAAATGCGCAGGATTTCAGGATCAACCTCGTCCAGCGAACCAAGCTTTGGCTTGGCCTTTGGCTCGGCGTAATAATAGGCGTCTTGATAATCGATGGGCGGCACGTTGAGCTTGGCCCAATCAGGCGGCGTCATCATTTTCCAGCTCGCAAACGCCTTTAGCCGCCATTCGAGCATCCATTCGGGCTCATTCTTTTTGGCGGAGATAAAGCGGACGGTATCCTCGGTCAGGCCCTTGGGCGCGAAGTCGGTTTCGATGTCCGACGACCAGCCATGCTCATAATCCGCGACGCGTTCTGCGGCATCCCATGCGGCCTTATCCTTGATGTCCATGTCATCGCTCATCGCGTTAATCCTGCCAAATTGATTTGTGCCAACGCACCGCGCACCGCATTATTGACTACAGGCCAGTGCGCTTGGACGTGACAGCTGCCTTCCTTAGCGCAATGCTGGCCCATTGCCTGCTTGTGTGAATCGCAACACGTGGTCAGCGCGATCGGACCTTCAACAGCTTCGATAATGTCGGCAATGGTGATCGCTGCGGCCGGGCGGGCAAGCGTGATACCGCCGCCGGTGCCGCGTGCCGAGCGCAACAGGCCTGCCTTCGTCAATATACTCACCAGCTTTTGCGTTGTTGGCAGGGCCAGGCCGGTCTCGGCGGCAAGATCAGTCGCCGAAACGCGCGCAAAGCCACAGTGGCGCGAAGCTGCGCTCATGATCACCACTGCATAATCGGCCATATTCGACAAACGCATATTGCGTACCCTAATCAGATAAATTTACTCCGATTGGGCGCAGATGGTCCCTTTATGCGTGGAAATCAAGCCAGAAAGGACTCCGTATGGCTGAGACTGTTTTTGTGCAGTACAGCGTTGACATAATCTTCGAGCTTTTGCGTTTCCGCTTCCGCAAACCGAAGGCCAAGCTTGCTTCGCCGCCATAATATATCCTCGGCGGATTGTGCCCATTCACGGTCAATCAGATAATTGATCTCAACCGCATATAGACCATGCCCGAAATCCGCACCCAAATCTGCCAGAGAGCCAGAAGCCGACAATCCGGCGGCTGACAATATTGAATGGACTAATGTTCCGTAGCTTCGGACCCATCGATGGACGAGGAACTCTGGTAAATAGGGATATGCCCGCTGAATATCTTCGGCAAGGCGATGGGCGCCATCAATTGGGAAATCCCCGCCTGGTAATGGCTGACGCAATGTCCAGCTTTCGCTTTTAAGTATGGCCAAGTGCTGTGAAAGCCGTTCGACCGCACTCTCGGCTAGGTGCCGATAGGTGGTTATTTTGCCGCCAAAGACCGAGAGGATAGGTGCCGTTTCGTCCGCATCGACATCCAGTTCGAAATGATATCCGCGCGACGCTGTTTCAGGTTTGCCTGAGCCGTCATCGACCAAGGGCCGGACACCGGCAAAGCTGTACAGCACGTCCGCCGCTGTGATGGTTTGTTTGAAATAGGCCGCGGCCGACGCGCAGATGTAATCAATCTCTTCTGCTGTCGCGTGAATGTCATTCAGCGAACCTTTATGATCAGCATCAGTCGTCCCGATGAGGGTAAAGTCATCCTCATACGGAATGGCGAAGAATATCCGGCCATCAGGGTTTTGACAGAAATAGGCCTGCGGTGTGTCGAACATCTTGCGAACCACGATGTGCGATCCTCGTACCAAGCGGATTGTGCCGCCTGATGGCCGGTCATGCCCGCTTGTCCGTGCAAGCAAGTCGAGTACCGCTGGCCCCGCCGCATTGGCAACCGCGCGGGCACGAACAGGTTCTTGTCCGGCAATTTGTATATGCCACAATCCGTCGCGGCGCTCGAGATGCGTGACTTCGGATCGGGTGCGAATATCTGCTTTGTGCTCCGCCGCGTCCATCGCGTTTATCACGACCAAGCGGGCGTCATCGACCCAACAGTCCGAATATTCAAACGCCTTCACAAATTCGGGTCGAAGCGGCTTGCCTGCTGGTGCTGTTTTCAGATCGACCGTGCGCGTGGCGGGCAACAGTCTCCGGCCACCAATATGGTCATACAGAAACAAGCCAAGCCGCACGAGCCACGCGGGACGAATTCCTTTTTGATGCGGCAAAATGAAGCGCAGTGGCCAGATGATATGTGGGGCGATGGCCCAAAGCCGCTCGCGTTCAATTAAGGATTCGCGCACCAATGCGAATTCATAATGCTCAAGATAGCGAAGCCCCCCATGGATGAGCTTCGTCGAGGCGGACGATGTGCCCCGCGCCAAATCCCCGCGTTCAAGCAGGATCACTTTAGCGCCCCGACCAGCGGCGTCCCGTGCAATACCTGCGCCATTTATGCCGCCGCCTATTACGGCCAAATCATAAATTATCTGGTTCATAAAAACACCCATGCAAATGCCGCTGCGGCTATAAAGGCGGTCAACGTCGCCAGTATCACCGGAAGCAGCGCCGTCCACCCTTGGGTGAGCAGCAGATCAAGCCGCGACCGCATCGCAGTAGCCGTCACCGCAAACAACAGCATCGCCTTGGAAGCGACCAGCCCATATTCCGCTATCCAGTCGGGCGCGTCAACGACGGAATTTACTGCAACGGCGACAAAGAAGGCGATGATGAACCAAGGTAATTTGATTTTGGAAACTAGACTTTTGGAGCGCCCATCGGTTGATCCGATGGCAAGCCCAACAAGTGCCACGGCGGGTGCAAGGAACGCGACGCGGGACAGTTTCACGATCGTCGCCGTCTCACCTGCCGATTGTGAGAAGCTATAGCCGCCGCCCAAAGATTGCGCGACATCATGCACCGCAGCACCCATCAAGAAGCCAGCTTGCTTGTCGGTGAAATCGAGCTGCGCGGCAATCAGCGGGTA
>JAIOYN010000007.1 GCA_021741065.1 Sphingomonadaceae bacterium
TGGTCAAGGTCGCGTTGGTTTTGGACATGGCAAGGCGCGCGAAGTACCAGAAGCCATTAACAAGGCAACTGCTGCTGCGAAGAAATCGATGATCCGTGTTGCATTGAAAGATGGCCGCACGTTGCACCATGACGGCAAGGGCCATTTCGGCGCCGGCAAGGTGACCTTGCGTTCGGCACCTGCCGGTACCGGTATTATCGCAGGTGGCCCAATGCGCGCTGTCTTCGAAAGCCTTGGCGTTGCGGACGTTGTGACCAAGTCGGTCGGCACGTCGAACCCATATAACATGATCCGTGCTACTTTTGCGGCTTTGTCTGAACAGACCAGCCCCAAGTCGGTAGCGCAGCGTCGCGGTAAGAAAATCGCCGATCTCCTTGGTCGCGGTGGCAGCAAAACTGCTGAAGCCGACGCAGAAGCTATTGCGGAGTAATCAATATGGCGAAGATTAAGATTAAACAGACCGGTTCGCCGATCCGCCGTCCCGCTTCGCAACGTGCCACTTTGAAGGGCCTTGGCCTTGACAAGATGAACCGCGTTGTCGAAATCGAAGATACTGCCGAAGTGCGCGGAATGATCCGCACAGTTCGTCACATGGTCCAAATTCAGGACTAATCACATTAGCGCGAATTAAAGCGAAAGCGAGTGCACGACATGAAATTGAATGACATTAAAGATAACGAAGGCGCACGCCATCGTCGTATGCGGGTCGGCCGTGGTATCGGTTCGGGCAAGGGCAAGACCTCAGGCCGCGGCCAAAAGGGCCAAACCAGCCGTTCAGGTGTTTCGATTAACGGATTTGAAGGCGGCCAGATGCCACTTCACATGCGTATTCCAAAGCGCGGCTTTAACAATATCTTCGCCAAGGACCATGCCGAAGTAAATCTTGGTATGATTCAGAAGTTCATCGACGCCAAGAAAATCGACATCAAGGCCGTTGTTGACCATGCTGCATTGAAGGCTGCTGGCCTCGCGCGTGGCGGCAAGGACGGCGTCCGTCTGCTCGCAAAGGGTCAACTCACCGCGAAGGTAAACTTTTCGGTAGCTGGCGCTTCAAAGGCAGCGATTGAAGCTGTTGAAAAGGCTGGCGGCAAGGTTGAGGTTCTCACCAAGGCTTCTGCTTCGGAAAAGGCGGCTGCAAAGAAATCTTCCGTCAAGAACGCTGCTAAAGAAGCTGCGGCAAAGAAATAAGACTGGAGCGACGACTTCGCTCTTGTCATGCCAGCCCCGCTTCCCGATATGGGCTGGCGGGGTTTGACATTTCTGGGGGCCGGCCGGATACAGTCAGGCGTAATTTTTGGGATTAAACCGATGCGCACGCAAATTGCGGTCGGCGTCAATCCGGAACCAAGGAACGAATATCATGGCATCTAGGGCCGACCAAATGGCCTCGAACCTCAATCTATCGAAGTTCGGGCAGGCAACAGAGCTAAAAAACCGCATTTGGTTTACCATAGGCGCGCTCATCATATTCCGTTTGTTAAGTTTCGTGCCATTGCCTGGTGTCGATCCTGTCGCCCAAGCGGCTTTATATGCCAATAATGCCGCTGGCGGCGTTCTCGATATTTTTAACACCTTTTCGGGTGGTAGCCTTGAGCGGATGAGCCTCATCGCGCTTGGCGTTATGCCGTATATCACCGCTTCGATTGTGGTCCAGCTTGCGGCATCACTTTCGCCTACGCTTGCCGCAATCAAGAAAGAGGGTGAGAGCGGGCGCAAGAAGCTGAATCAATATACGCGTTATGGCACAGTGTTCCTGACTGCGGTCCAGGGCTATTTCCTTGCCGCCGGTCTTGAAAGCCTTGCGGCTGCCAATGGCATTGGCGCTGTAGTCGAACCGGGCCTGATGTTCCGCATTGTCGCAACCATTAGCCTTATCGGCGGCACCATGTTCCTGATGTGGCTTGGTGAACAGATTACTTCGCGTGGTATCGGGAACGGTATTTCGCTCATCATCATGGCGGGTATCGTCGCGCAAATGCCGCGTTTGTTCGCGCAATTGCTGGAAGGCGGCCGTACAGGATCGATCAGTGGGTTCGTCATTGTCGGCTTCATCGCAATGTTCATCAGCCTCACGCTGCTAATCTGTTTTATGGAGCGCGGCCAGCGCCGGGTGCTTATTCAATATCCCAAGCGCGCAACGCAGCGCGGGATGATGCAGGCGGACCGCAGCCACCTTCCTTTGAAAATCAATACAGCCGGCGTTATCCCGCCCATCTTCGCTTCGTCATTGCTGCTCTTGCCGATCACAATCACGCAATTGGGCGGTAACAATGTGGCAGGCGAAAGTGCCATGGGCGACTTCGTGATATCGCTGAACCAATATCTTGCCCATGGGCAGCCGGTATATTTAGCGCTTTACGGCCTGGGCATTATCTTCTTCTGTTTTTTCTATACTGCGGTGGTGTTCAATCCGGAAGAGACGTCGGAGAACCTGAAAAAGGCCGGTGGCTTCATCCCGGGCATCCGCCCTGGTAAAAACACCGAATCTTATCTGGACTATGTGCTCACGCGTATCACGGTGCTTGGTGCAGCCTATCTGACCTTGGTGTGTTTGCTGCCAGATTATGTGATGGCACAGACGGGGCAGCAGCAATTCTTCGCCATTGGCGGAACCAGTCTGCTAATTTTGGTGAATGTCACCATCGACACGATCTCACAGATACAGAGCCATTTGCTCGCGCACCAATATGGTGACTTGCTGAAAAAGGCGAAGCTGAAGGGTGGACGCGCCCGCTAAACGGTGCGACATCGAAACGAAGCAGGGGATACGTTTCATGAATATCATCCTTTTGGGGCCTCCGGGCGCAGGCAAGGGCACGCAGGCTGCCTTTCTTGTCGAGAAATACGGCATGGTCCAATTGTCGACTGGCGACATCCTGCGCGCTGCGGTTAAGGCTGGGTCGGATGTCGGAAAAATGGCGGATGAAATCATGAAGGCCGGGAAATTGTTTCCCGATGAGTTGATGGCTGAAATCCTTGGCGAACATATGGATGCCATTCCCGCCGACAAGGGTCTCATCTTTGACGGATATCCGCGTACTGCGCCGCAAGTGGCGTTGTTAGATGGTTTGCTTTCGGCGCGCAACCGGACGCTGGATCACGTCGTTGAGCTGGTTGTTGATGAAGACGCGTTGGTCACGCGCGTGGTTGGCCGCTACACCTGCGCAAATTGTGGTGACGGTTATCATGATGTGTTCAAGCAACCTGTCGTTGCGGGTACCTGCGACAAATGCAATGCGCATGAATTCAAGCGGCGCCCAGATGACAATGAGGAAACAGTGCGGACTCGCATGGCGGAATATCGTGGAAAGACCGAACCGATTTTACCCCTGTACGATGCCCGTGGTCTAGTCAGCCGGGTGGATGGCATGGCATCGATTGAGGACGTTACCGGCGCTATTGACGCCATTATTGGCTAAACATTTTGGGCACTCATCCGGACGCAAGTTCATGGTGACGGAAACGCAAAGCGTTGTTAGACCATTCACATGAAGAAATTTGCATTCTTGTTCACGCCCTTGATAGCCGTTTCGACACCAGCCTTCGCTGAGGTCAAGGCTGCATCAGATGCGGGCTTTAACTCCATTCACATTGCGACCGTGAACGCCACGCCTGAGGAAATCTGGAAGCGCCTTCTGACGCCAAAGGATTATTGGAACAAGGCACATAGTTGGTCGGGTTCGACCGCCGGATTTTACATTGATGCGCAGGCCAATGGCTGTTTTTGCGAACTGATTCAGGAGGCGGACGCGGGGGGTGCGTTAAAGACCGTCGGCAGCGTTGAACATATGCGCGTCCTATTTGCATATCCGGGCAAAGTATTACGCATGCAGGGCGCGCTCGGTCCGCTTCAGTCGGAGGCCGTGATTGGAACCCTCACCGTTGCTATGGAGCCTGCCAAGGACAATGCGGGCACACGGGTCAGCTTCTCTTATGTCGTCGGCGGCTACATGCGCTACAAAGTGGCTGAGATCGCACCAGCGGTAGACAAGATGCTGGGAGAGCAGTTCAAAAATATGCTACTCCCATTTACCTCAGCTGAAGCCGAAATACCAAAGGTGGATAGCTTTAAGCTCGACATTGAAACGATTGAGGACGCAGCTTCCAAGGAGACGCCTGAGACCAGTGCGGCAAAACCAGATAGCGATATCGTTATCGACGAACTGCCACCGTCGGAACCGCGATAATTGGCTGTGGTGAGCAAAGCAAAGCGTTCGAGCAACAAAGTTGAAATAGGCTGGTGCGAGATGGTTGACGTGCCAAGTCTTGGCCTGTCACAAGTGCATGCCAAAATGGATACTGGTGCGGCGACATCCTCGATCCACGCAACGCGGATTAAGCCGATTTCGCGCGACGGTAAATCGTATGTCGAATTCTGGTTCCGGTTAAATGCAGGTGAAAAGCCTAAGCGTTATGAGGCGCCCGTTATCGACCGACGTATGGTCCGGTCGTCCAACGGTGAACAACAAGACCGTTATGTCATCTCTGCGCAATTTTGTTTTGGTAAGCTGTGTTGGAACGGGCAGCTCACTTTGGCGAACCGGCGAACAATGGCCTTTCCCCTGCTAATTGGTCGGCGGGCGTTAAGGCGGGGCTTTCTCGTGAATAGCGGGCGGCGGTGGGTGTTGGGAAAACCCGCCAATTAAGAAAGCACAGGCACATGAAAATCGCGATGCTGGCAAGGAACGCCAACCTATATTCCCATCAACGTCTTGTTGAGGCGGCGCAAGCACGTGGCCATGAGATCGATATCTTGAACACCTTGCGTGTGACGATGAACATCACCTCACATCGTCCCGAAGTGTTTTATCAGGGGACGAAGCTTGGCAAGTATGACGCGGTTATTCCGCGTATTGGTGCGTCCATTACTTTTTATGGTCTTGCCGTTTTGCGCCAATTCGAGATGATGAATGTGTGGCCACTGAATGAAAGTGTTGCCATTGGCCGTTCGCGCGACAAATTGCGATCGCTACAGATTTTGGCGCGCAAGGGGCTTGGCCTTCCCGTTACCGCATTCGCCCACGACCCGCGCCAGACAGACGAAGTGATTCAGATGGTGGGGGGCGCGCCCGTCGTCATCAAATTGCTTGAGGGCACGCAAGGGATCGGCGTGGTCTTGGGTGAAACCGAGAAATCGGCGCGCTCTGTAATTGAGGCGTTTCGCGGTGCGAACGTAAACATCCTCGTGCAGGAGTTTATCAAAGAAGCCAACGCGACGGACATTCGCTGCTTCGTTATCGGCAACAAGGTAGTTGCATCGATGCAGCGTCAGGGCGCAGAGGGCGATTTCCGGTCCAACCTGCATCGTGGTGGTACCGCGTCATCCATTAAGATTACGCCCGAGGAGCGATCCACGGCAGTCCGCGCGGCGCGCGCCATGGGCCTAAATGTCGCGGGTGTAGATATGCTGCGGTCCAACCACGGTCCGGTAATCATGGAAGTAAACAGCTCGCCGGGGCTTGAGGGCATCGAAAAAGCCAGCGGTAAAGATATTGCGAGCAAGATCATCGAATTCATCGAGGAAAACGCCAGCGACGGCAAAACCAAGACGAAAGGCAAGGGATAGCGGGCCTCTGGCCTTGACAGTGTGCGCGACTCACCGTAAGGCGCGGCTAATTCCGAACATCTGGTGCAGCCAGCAGCGCGTTTACGCGTCCGCTGGTTTTGTGCGTTTCGGGATATCATCAGCGTTGAGATAGGGTTTGTCCTTTCGGGGGCACCTGTGGAGCAGGAGTAAATAAATTGGCACGTATTGCCGGAGTTAACATTCCAACCAACAAGCGCGTGATCATTGCGCTTACCTACATTCACGGTATCGGCCGCACTAAAGCTGTCGAAATCGCGACTAAGCTGGGAATTGATCATAGCCGTCGTGTGCAGGACCTTTCGGATGCCGAAGTTCTGCAAATCCGCGAAACCATCGATGCGGGCTACACCGTAGAAGGCGATCTTCGCCGTAACACATCGATGAACATCAAACGTTTGATGGATCTCGCCTGCTACCGTGGCCTTCGCCATCGTAAGGGCCTTCCCGTCCGTGGTCAGCGTACGCATACCAATGCGCGCACCCGTAAGGGCAAGTCCAAGGCAATCGCGGGCAAGAAGAAATAATTATAGGCCTTGGCCGAATTATTTTTTCTTCGCATTTTCGAATAGGATACACATTATATGGCACGCGAACCACAGCGCATTAAAAAGCGGGAGCGCAAAAACATCTCGGCAGGCGTCGCGCACGTCAATGCCAGCTTCAACAACACCATGATCACGATCACCGATGCCCAAGGCAACGCGATCAGCTGGTCTTCTGCAGGAACTATGGGTTTTAAGGGTAGCCGCAAATCGACCCCTTACGCAGCGCAGGTTGCCGCAGAAGATGCCGGTAAGAAAGCTGCTGAACATGGCGTTCGCACATTGGAAGTCGAAGTTAAAGGCCCGGGTTCGGGTCGCGAATCGGCGCTGCGCGCTTTGCAGGCGGTGGGTTTCACCATCACCTCGATCCGCGATGTGACCTCGATACCGCATAATGGCGTGCGCCCTTCCAAGCGTCGGCGTGTCTAAGCATTCGTTTCAGGGGCGGCTGTTCAGTCGTTCCTTCTTTTACCCGCGATCCGGCACGGTGCACCAAATTGCCGGTTTTGCAAAACCCAAGGGGAAATCCATGTCCGTCAATATTAAGAACTGGCAGGAACTGAAAAAGCCCAACGCACTTGAGCTCAAGTCAGGTAGCGATGCGATGCGTAAGGCTGTATTTGTTGCCGAACCGCTTGAGCGTGGTTTCGGCTTGACGCTCGGCAACGCGCTGCGTCGCGTCTTGCTCTCATCTTTGCAGGGCGCAGCGATCACGTCGATCAAGATCGAGAATGTGTTGCACGAATTCTCGTCGCTTGCTGGCGTGCGCGAAGATGTCACGGACATCGTTTTGAACATTAAGCAGGTTGCGTTGAAGATGGAGGGCGAAGGCCCCAAGCGTCTTCAGCTTTCGGCCACTGGCCCTGGCGCTGTCACCGCTGGTGACATTGCCGTTTCGGGCGACATCCAAGTGATGAACCCTGATCTCGTCATCTGTCATCTAGATGAAGGCGCGACGTTGAACATGGAAATAACTGCTGACAGTGGCAAGGGTTACGTACCTGCAGTTGCCAATCGTCCTGCAGATGCGCCAATTGGCCTGATCCCAGTCGACAGCCTTTATTCGCCTGTGCGCCAAGTTGCCTACAAGGTCGACAACGCACGCATCGGTCAAGAATTGGACTATGACAAGCTGTCGCTGACGATCGAAACCGACGGCACCGTGACGCCAGAAGATGCCGTGGCCTATGCCGCTCGTATCCTTCAGGACCAGTTGCAAGTGTTCGTCCACTTCGAAGACTCTATGGCAGCATCTTCACCAATGGTGGGCATGTCCGCGCCGTCGGCGTCTTCAGAAGAATCGGATGCGAACCAGCTTAACCGTTATCTTCTTAAGAAGGTCGACGAGTTGGAACTGTCCGTACGCAGTGCAAACTGTCTCAAGAACGACAACATCATCTACATTGGTGATCTCGTTCAAAAGAGCGAAGCCGAAATGTTGCGTACGCCTAATTTCGGTCGCAAGTCGCTGAACGAAATTAAGGAAGTATTGTCTTCGATGGGTCTGCGCCTTGGCATGGACATCCCCGGATGGCCGCCAGAAAATATCGAAGAAATGGCCAAGAAGCTCGAGCAAGAACTGCTCGGTTAAGAATATTTGGGCCGAAGCAGTGCTTTGGCCCAACATACAGGGAAATGGCCGCCCTTGAACGGCCAGGATCGGGGTACCTGATACGGCCCCCCTACGAACGAAGGAATGAAATATGCGCCATAAAGTTGGCCACCGTAAGCTGCAGCGTACCACGTCGCACCGTACTGCTATGCTTCGCAACATGGCAGCGTCGCTGATCAAGCACGAACAAATCAAGACGACTTTGCCAAAGGCGAAGGAACTGCGTCCTTATATTGAAAAGCTGATCACGCTTGCGAAAAAGGGCGGCCTGTCCAACCGTCGCCTTGCGATGAGCCGTTTGATGGATGATACGCAACTGGTGAAATTGTTTGACGAACTGGCAACGCGCTATGCCGACCGTAGCGGCGGTTACAGCCGTGTTATCAAGGCTGGCTTCCGTGGTTCCGACGCAGCGCCAATGGGCGTCATTGAGCTTGTTGACCGCAATGTAGATGCCAAGGGCCAAGATAGTGGTCCAGTCGAAGTGCTGGACGACAGCGAGTAAACGCGTCGCACTTGAGAGCTTCAAAAGGGCGGTATCCGAGAGGGTGCCGCCCTTTTCATTTGCGTCAGGCTTTAGGGTTGCGACTGTTACATCCGCCGTGTTCAGCAACTCAGCGATGCGCGAAAGCTGACCGAAAAATTCGACGAAATAGCGATTTTAACGCGCGGATGGCGCGCAATATAGTTGGCGTTATCTGGCTGAAGCTTTAGGCCTAGGATAAAGAATTGAGAGTTGGGGAAATGAATTTATGCGAAATGCACTTTTGCTTGGGGCGGCGATCATGATGATGCCCATGTCGTCAATGGCCGTCGCCGAAGATGCGGCGAATGCCGACGTCGCGGTTAAACTGCAATATCCAAAAACGAAGACCGTAAATGTCGTTGATGAACAATTTGGGATAAAGGTTGCGGACCCCTATCGCTGGCTTGAGGATGATGTCCGCGTGAACGCCGAAGTCGCGGATTGGGTGGCGTCACAAAATACCGTCACCGACGCTTATCTGGAAACTTTGCCGGGCAAGAAAATCCTTGCCGACCGGATGAAGAAGCTGTTCGATTATGAACGCTTTGGCTTACCCGAAAAGGCGGGTGGCTATTATTTCTTTAACAAGAATGACGGGCTGCAAAACCAGTCTGTTCTATATGTCCGCAAGGGTCTAGATGGCGCCGATCGTATGTTACTTGACCCGAATGGCTGGGCAAAGGATGGCGCGACCGCACTGGATAGCTGGGTGCCGTCCCAAAACGGCAAGCTGCTCGCTTATGCTATTCAGGACGGTGGTTCCGACTGGCGCACAATCAAGGTGTTGGATACCGCGACGGGCAAAGTTTTGGCCGACGAAATCAAATGGGCCAAATTCACCAACATCAGCTGGGTTGGTAATAAAGGGTTTCTCTATTCGCGTTTTGCCGAACCAAAAGAAGGCGCGGCATTCCAGCAGTTGAATTATAACCAGACGGTTTACTATCATAAAATCGGCACCCCACAGTCGGACGACAAAGCGATTTACGCAACACCCGAGAAGCCCGAATATGGGCATAGCGCGCAGGTGACGCATGATGGCAAATGGGCGGTGATCACTACCTCGTCCGGCACCGATGAAAAATATGAGCTGCACATCATGCCGCTTGGCAAAAACCCGACTTGGAAGGCGCAGCCTTTGGTCAAGGGATTAGAGCATGACTGGGGCCTGATCGAAGGCATGGGCAACACATTGTGGTTCACCACGAACAAGGATGCACCGAAGCTAAAAGTTGTGCGCGTCGACCTTGGAGCGAAGGCGCCGGTATTTACCGACGTTATTCTGGAGCGCGCAGAAACGCTGTCGCGGGCGCAAATCGTCGGCAATCGCATGATCCTGTCGTACATCAAGGACGCCAAATCGATGGCATTGATGACGAACCTTGCTGGGCAGCCTGTGCAGGAAATCCAACTCAACGCGATTGGCACTGCCAGCGGCTTTTCGGGTACGCCGGGCGACGCGGAAACATTTTATGGATTCTCCAGCTTTAATCAGCCGGGCGCCGTCTACCGATTTGACAGCAACAGCGGGACATCGACGCCATTTGCGGAGCCGAAGTTGAGCTTCAGCCCGCAAGACTTCAACGTCAGCCAAGTATTTTACCCGTCAAAGGATGGCACGAAGATTCCGATGTTCATCGTGCATAAGAAGGACGTTGATCTGTCCCAAGGCGCGCCGACATTGTTGTATTCTTATGGCGGGTTCAACATTTCCCAGACGCCAACATATTCGGCAACGCGAATGGCTTGGCTTCAGTCTGGCGGTGTATTTGCACTGGCGAACATCCGTGGTGGCGGGGAATATGGCAAGCCATGGCATGATGCAGGTCGCCTGATGAACAAGCAAAACGTGTTTGACGATTTTGCAGCAGCAGCGGAATATCTGATCGCCAGTGGCATTTCGGCCAAGGGCAAAATTGCGATCGAAGGCCGTTCCAATGGTGGCTTGCTGGTGGGGACCTCTTTGAACCAGCGCCCTGACCTATTTGCGGCCGGACATGCCGCTGTGGGCGTTATGGACATGGTCCGCTTTGACCGGTTTACCGCAGGCCGCTATTGGGTCGATGATTATGGTTATCCGAATAAGGAAGCCGATTTCAAGATGCAGATGACCTATTCCCCCTATCACAACATCAAATCGGGTGTCGAATATCCGGCTGTGATCGTTTCGACCGCTGACACCGACGACCGCGTTGTCCCGGGCCATAGCTTCAAATATATCTCGGCCCTTCAAGCCGCAGAAACCGGAAGCAAGCCGAAAATCATCCGCATTGAAAGCCGCGCAGGCCACGGGTCGGGTAAACCAACGGACAAGGTGATCGATGAATATTCGGATATTTACGCATTCCTGGCCAAGTGGACGGGTCTCAAACTAACTAATTGATTGTCGATAAAAATTGTGATTCAGATGTCCGGATGCTGGCAAGCCTATTCAGCGACGGGTCAATGCAAAGTGGCTAGGCCATGGATACATGGAGGCAATGTGGCTTGGTCTGGAGAAAGGCTGAGCCGCTTGTCATTTCCATTTTTCGTCGCCTTGCGTGTTTTCGCCAAATCGCTTTACTTGCCACGCTAGCCAAAACCCGCCACAGTGCCGCGCATGGCAAATTTGATCGCGTTCCTTCTGGGCCTCATTGCCCTTGTTCTGGCCTTCATTGGGTTTATCCCGTTGCTTGGGTGGTTGAACTGGCTGATTATCTTGATCGCGGGTTTAGGTGCCGCATTTGGGTATCTCTCAGAAAAGAATGCGGGCCGTAACTTCTGCCTCGTTGTGATGGCCATTTGCGTCCTTCGCCTTTGGATGGGTGGCGGGATTATCTGACCCTGAATTGAGGGCGGGGGCTTCAAAACATGGCAGTTGATGAAAAAACCGCGCAGCCCAGCGGCCTGCCTTATGCGATTTCAGCTTACCTGATCTGGGGATTTGTCCCCGTATATTTCAAGCTCTTGAGCCATGTGCCGCCAATCGCCATTGTGGCCCAGCGAATTTTGTGGTCGATCCCCCTGCTGCTTATCATCATGGCGTTCCGCAAGCAGTTGCACGAATATACAGCTATCTTCCGGCACAAGGTGCATCTACGCAACTTGCTCGCCTCAGCGCTGCTAATTGCGATCAATTGGCTCATGTACATCTGGGCCGTTTCGACCAACCACATATTAGCGGCGAGCTTGGGTTATTATCTTAATCCTTTGGTGAACGTGCTTTTGGGCCGTCTGTTTTTGGGTGAGCGACTTCGTCCGCTGCAAATGGTGGCTGTCGCGGTCGCCGCCATTGGTGTTGCTATCCTTATCGGCGATGCGCTCGACACATTATGGGTCTCGGCGTCCTTGGCCTTCAGCTTTGGCCTATACGGTCTCATCCGCAAGGTCACACCCGTTGGTTCGGTGCCTGGCCTCGCCATTGAAACGACGTTGCTTGCGCCCTTATCGCTTGGCGCTGTGCTGTGGTATGCGCAGGCTGGGACGGGCGGATTCGGTGATGATTTAGCGACATCCGGACTTCTGATCCTTGCGGGCGCAGTCACGGCTATCCCGCTGTTGATGTTCGCAACAGCGGCGCGGCGGATGAGCTATGCCAGCCTCGGCTTCGTGCAATATATCGCGCCATCAATTGTGTTTTTATTGGGGGTCTATGTTTATGGCGAGCCGTTAAGCACAACCAAGCTGGCATGCTTCATCCTGATTTGGGGCAGTATTGCAATATTTTGTGCCGATGCGATCAAGACCTATCGGGGGGCTAAAGCTTAGTGGGGCTAGGCCCTATACCGCCAGCGCAAAGTTTCGCCGGCGTGGAAAGGCACAACAGATAGGCCTTCCAATTCAAGCAGTTCTGGCACTGGCGTATCGATACGCTCCAAAGTGACGCGGTCTTCATTTAGCGGCAGGCGGTAAAAATGCGGGCCGTTTTCCGATGCGAAGGCTTCAAACTTGTCCAATGCGCCTTCTTCTTCAAAAACCGCTGCATAGCTTTCCATGGCAAAGGGCGCGTTGAAGATCCCGGCACAGCCACATGCGCTTTCCTTGGCGGATTTGTCGTGCGGCGCGCTGTCGGTGCCAAGGAAATATTTGGCGCTGCCTGATGTTGCGGCCTTGCGGAGCGCAAGCCTGTGTACTTCGCGTTTCGCCACGGGCAGGCAATAGGCATGCGGGCGGATGCCACCTTCGAACATGGCGTTGCGGTTGATATGCAAATGCTGCGGCGTGATGGTGGCGGGGATGTTTTCGCTAGCATCGTCGACAAAGGCGACAGCATCTGCCGTGGTGATATGTTCAAAAACGACGCGCAGCTCGGGCAAGTCGCGCACGAGCTTCGTTAGCGTTCGTTCGATGAACACGGCTTCCCGGTCGAATATGTCGACATGTGAATCGGTCACTTCGCCATGAATAAGCAGAGGCATGCCGATGCGCGCCATATGTTCAAGCGCAGGCATGATGTTTGCCACATTGGTAACGCCATGCGCGCTTCCGGTGGTCGCATGGGCGGGGTATAATTTCGCCGCGGTAAACACGCCTTCGGAAAAACCACGCGCCAGTTCGTCGCCGTTCGACGAGTCGGTCAGATAGGCCGTTATCAAAGGCGTAAAGTTGACCCCTTGGGGCACTGCCGCCAATATCCGTTCGCGATAGGCTGCACCTGCTTCCACTGTTGTCACTGGCGGTGACAGGTTGGGCATGACAATAGCGCGCGCGAATTGCGCCGCGGTATATGGCACAACACTGCGCATCACAGCGTTATCGCGCAAATGGACATGCCAGTCATCGGGACGGCGGATGGAGAGAATCGTCTGGTCGGTCATGGCTTCCCTTTAGGCGTTCGTCCCCCTATCTGTCACCTATGCGAAACACCCGTCTATATGACCGACACATCATCCGTTTGTCACCGACTGAGGCTGGGGAGGATGTCCGCCAGTTTCTGCAAGGGCTGGTGACCCAGGATACTGCGGCTGAGATGCCCTTATGGGCAGGGCTGTTGAGCCCGCAAGGCAAGGCGTTGTTCGATTTTCTGTTATGGGCAGATGGCAACGATGTGCTCATCGATTGTGAGAGCATGCAGGCAGAGGCACTTGTGCGGCGGCTGTCAATCTATCGGTTGCGGCGCAAGATTGCGATTGTAATTGATCCGACCTGCGCGGTCTTTTGGAATGCAGGCAGCCGCGGCGACCCGCGTCATCCCGATATGGGCGAACGGTTGATTGGCACACCCGCAGAAGATAATGTGGACGTCAGCGCTGAATATCGGGCACATCGGCTAGCCTTGGGCATCACTGAAGGTGTGGCGGAGCTTGGAAGTGAGCAAACCTTATGGCTGGAGGCGAATGCCGTGGAGTTGAACGGCGTATCATTTACCAAGGGATGTTATGTCGGGCAGGAAAACACCGCGCGCATGAACTGGCGGCAGAAAGTGAACCGACGGCTGGTAGTCGTACCGTTGGAACAGGCCGATATCAGCCGTCAACGCTGCGTCTACCCCGAACTTGGCCTATCGGTAGAATTGCGCCGTGTGGAAGATATGACGACGCTGAAACTGCCGGAATGGCAGCGGGCTGCGATCATTTAATTCAGCAATTCGAGCTTTACTTTAGCCGTGCCAGTGCGGTGCATGCCAAGTTGCTTGGCTGCTGCATAGGACACATCCACAATGCGTGATTTGCCCCAAGGCCCGCGGTCGTTGATACGGACAACAACTTCCTGACCATTGGCCAAGTTTGTAACGGCAACGCGGCTACCAAAAGCCAAGGTGCGGTGCGCGGCCGTCATGGCGCTAGGATCAAAGCGTTCGCCGCTCGCGGTGCGGCTTCCGCCCAGTTCAGTACCATAATAGCTTGCAACGCCAGTGCCTATTTCGACACGAGTGTCGCCGGCCTGCGCCAAGACGGGCAGTGCTAGAAATGCCACCATGAAAAACCCGTGTCTGTGCATAATGCGTCTCCACCAAGGGAAGGCGCATATACAAAGCTTTTCATCACGCCAACGACCGAGCGATATGTTGACCAAAAGCTGCGATTATCCGAAAATCTAAGTCCGCTATGCCTGCCGTCTACACGTCCAGATTGGCGACGTTGAGGGCGTTTTCGACAATGAAATCCCGCCGTGGTTCGACGACCTCACCCATCAACTTCGTGAAAATGTCGTCCGCGAGGTCGGCCTGATCAATCTCCACGCGGAGTAGCGAACGGTGATCGGGGTCAAGTGTGGTTTCCCACAATTGTTCGGCATTCATTTCGCCCAGACCTTTGTACCGCGAAATTGAGAGCCCTTTGCGGCCGGCAATCAATATCGCCTCCAGCAATTCAGACGGACGCGTAATGGCGCCCTTGTTGCCGACGCTAACTGCAGTGGTTGCGCGCTTTGCTTGATCGCCAACTGCGTCGCCAGCCTCTTCATCGCTCTCGACCTCGTCAACCGTTTCGGTAGTCGCAGCGGAGACTTTGACGAGCCGCGCTGGCGTTTCATAGCTGGCTGTCTCTTCGCTTGCCAATTTGTGCAGTTTGCGGGCTTCAGCGGACATAAGGAATGCGGCTTCAATGATGTGATGATCAGTCACCCCGCGCCACAGTCGTTCAAAATGATAGCCGCCATCTTCGGACACGCGGCCGGACCATTTGCCCTCTACATCTTGCGCAGCCATCCAAGCTGCCGCCTTGGCAACGGCCGCGGTGCGGTCGGTTGCGTCGGGGTCCAGCGCGCCCGTGAGCGCCATAGCCTCGACAATCGTTGGGTCATAACGGCGCGGCACAAATGCCATCAGGCTGCGCATGCGGCGTGCATGGTCTACCAAGGCGCCTAAATCTGCACCAGCGCGTTGCCCACCAGCACCTTCCAAAACAACCCCGCTGAGGCCAAGTTCCGCCAGATGGTCGTCCAGTGCCTTGTCATCTTTCACATAGATTTCACTACGGCCCTTCGCGACCTTGTATAAGGGCGGCTGCGCAATGAAGAGATGCCCGTTTTCGATGATTTCGGGCATCTGGCGATAGAAAAAAGTGAGCAACAATGTGCGAATATGCGAACCGTCAACATCCGCGTCGGTCATGATCACGATCTTGTGATAACGCAATTTCTCAATATTGAAATCTTCGCGGCCAATGCCTGTGCCCATGGCTTGAATCAGCGTGCCGACTTCCTTTGACGACAGCATTCGGTCAAAGCGGGCGCGTTCAACGTTCAGAATTTTACCCTTGAGCGGTAAAATCGCCTGATAATGACGGTCGCGGCCTTGCTTGGCTGATCCGCCTGCCGAGTCACCTTCGACCAAGAACAGTTCGGACTTGGCAGGATCCTTCTCCTGACAGTCTGCAAGCTTACCGGGTAGGGATGCTACGCTCATCACCGATTTACGGCTGGCCTCACGTGCCTTGCGCGCGGCTTCGCGGGCAGCAGCGGCGTCGATTACTTTTTGAATGACGGTACGCGCGTGACCTGGATTTTCTTCCAGCCATTCACTCATCCGATCTGCCATAAGGCTTTCCAGCGGCTGGCGCACTTCGGAGGAGACCAACTTGTCCTTCGTTTGTGACGAGAATTTTGGATCAGGCAGTTTGACCGAAACAATGGCCGTCAGCCCTTCGCGCATGTCATCGCCGGTCAGCGTGACTTTCTCTTTCTTTAGCACACCGGATTTTTCGGCATAGTTGTTCAAGGTGCGCGTAAGCGCCGAGCGAAATGCTGCCAAATGGGTGCCGCCGTCACGTTGCGGAATGTTATTGGTGAAGCACAAGACGTTTTCATAATAGCTGTCGTTCCACTCCAACGCGACATCAATACCAATGCCGTCGCGGTTCGACGTGATCGTGATGGGGTCTGCCAGCAATGCCGCCTTGTTGCGATCCAGATATTTTACGAACGCGCCAATACCGCCTTCATAATAAAGATCATGTTCTTTGACATCGGAATGCCGATTGTCGCGCAGTAATATGCGCACACCCGAGTTCAAGAACGCCAATTCGCGGTAGCGATGCTCAAGCTTATCAAAGTCAAATTCCAGCACGTTTTTGAACGTGTTGGTGGACGCCATGAAGGTCACGCGTGTGCCCTTTTTGGACTTGCCATCGACCACAGGCGCATCGCCGCGTACAACCAAGGGTCCAACGGCATCGCCATGCTCAAAACGCATCCAATGCTCTTTGCCTTCGCGCCAGATGGTGAGTTCCAGAAACTCGGACAGCGCATTCACCACCGAAACGCCGACGCCATGCAAACCGCCCGATACCTTATAGGCATTGTCGTCGGACGTGTTCTCGAACTTGCCGCCCGCGTGCAGCTGGGTCATGATGACCTCAGCCGCCGAAACGCCCTCTTCCTTGTGCATGCCGGTTGGAATGCCGCGGCCATTATCTTCGACAGAAACCGAACCATCGGGGTTCAGCTCGATGAGCACAAGATCGCAATGACCGGCGAGCGCTTCGTCAATGGCATTGTCGGAAACTTCAAACACCATGTGATGCAGGCCGCTGCCGTCATCCGTGTCGCCAATATACATGCCAGGGCGCTTGCGCACGGCATCAAGGCCCTTCAGAACCTTAATGCTGTCCGCACCATATTCATTCTGATTGGGGTTGGCTGCGCTGTCCGCCGAGGGGTTAAATTGCGGGGTTTCCGTTTTTTCTTCTGTCATGCACGCACTGTAGGCCTAAAGCCCAACAAACCCAAGGAAAAGCGGGCTAAAGGCGCGGTTTTTCCACAGTCTTTTGTGGCTGCCAATAACGGGAATATTAACTCCGGAATTGCTGTCGATAATTAGGCAATGAAACTTTTGCATATCGCGCTAAGTCTGCAGACCAACCAGCGAACGGGAGATGGGAATTTACATGTTTATCGATACCGAACTGGAAAAGTCATTTGGTGATTTCGGCGCGCTCATTGGCGCTTGGGGAGTTGAAAAGCCTGATGTGCGCGCGCTTGCCGATAGTAGTTCGGAACTGACGTGGTGCGAAGTCGCCAAAGCAACAGCGCGCATAGCCGCACAGCTTCAGCGCGACGGCCTACAGCGGGGGCAGGCGGTTGCTATACTGGGGACTAGCAACATTCCCTATGCGTTGGTGTATCTTGCCGTTGTGCGCGCAGGGGGCTGTGCTGCACCATTGACCACGTCCGCAACGCCCGCGCAATTGGCCGCGATGTTCAAAGATTCAGGCGCGATGCATCTGTTTATTGATGCCGCGAAATTGGCTGACATTGAAGGGGTTGGGCTGGGCAATGTCAAAATTGTCATGCTCGACAAGCCCGTTGGCGACCATCCGGCACTGACCGACTGGATGGCAGAGGAGAGCGCTAAATTTGACGCGCTGCCGCCCGCCGCGTCGGATCCATTCAACATTATTTATTCGAGCGGGACAACGGGAACGCCGAAGGGCATTATTCATTCGCACGGCATGCGCTGGCACCAGATGGCAGGCGGATTCAAGTCAATCTACAGTCGCAACACACGATCGTTGGTCTCGACGCCTTTATATTCAAACACGACATTGGCGGTATTTCTGCCAACGGTTTGCTATGGCGGCTTTGCCCGGATCATGGAGAAATTTGATGCGCTGGCCTATCTTGACTATGCGCAGGCCGACCAGACCACGCATACCATGCTGGTGCCCGTACAATATCAACGGCTTATGGCGCATGCCAAATTTGATAGCTACGATCTCAGTAAGTTCATCGTAAAATTCTGCACCAGCGCGCCCTTTGCGGCGGAGTTGAAGGCTGATGTGCTTCGGCGTTGGCCGGGCGGCCTTGTCGAAATTTACGGCATGACCGAAGGCGGTGTTGTTTGCATGTTGCAGGCCCATCACCATCCCAACAAATTGCACACCGTGGGGCAGCCTGTCACGGGGCATGAACTGATCGTATTGGACGAGGATGGCAATCGCCTGCCCGATGGCGCCAAGGGCATATTGACCGGCCGCTCGCCTACAATGATGTCCGGTTACAAAAATCAACCAGAAAAAACACGTGAGATGGAGTGGCGCGACGAGGAGGGCAATATTTGGCTTAAAACTGGAGACATTGGCATTGTTGACGAGGATGGCTTCGTCTCGATCGTGGGCCGCGCCAAGGACATGATTATTTCTGGCGGGTTCAATATTTACCCGAAAGACCTCGAGGAATTGTTGGAAGAGCAGCCCGAAGTTGCGGAAGCTGCGGTGGTTGGCATGCCTTCCGATGCGTGGGGCGAAACGCCCGTTGGCTTTGTGCGGTTGACTGACGAAGCAGCTTCCCTTGTATCCATTCTTGCGCGTGTGAATGGGCAGCTTGGTAAGACACAGCGGATTTCGGTGCTCTACACCATCGACGAAATGCCGCGCAGCCATATTGGCAAATTGCTAAAGACCGACTTGCGTGCTTTGGCGGCAGAGAAGCAAAAAAATGAACAGTGAATTGGGCCCAGACGTTGCCGCCGTCATCTTTGTTTTGCAGACGGCACTGACGCCCGCAGTATTGTTTGCCGCGCTGTCCGCCATTTCGGTGTGCGTCATGATTTTCGCGCTGTTTGTGCTAGGACTGACCAATACGCATGCTGCGTGGGTCGCCGTGGCATTTTGCATGCTGGCGCTGGCGTTGCTATTGGCCTACTTGTTTCAGTTCGTTCGTGAAATCAGGCTTACAACCTATGCGATTTACGTACCGGAGGAATATCTTGAATTACCACCGCCGTAAAAACCTGCGGTACGCAAACGACAAATGCCGATTTAGTACTTAAGCACCTTTTTTACCTAACTTTTGCACGCGCGCAACGACTTCGTCGCGAATATTGGGTGTCACAAACTTCCCGATTTCGCCGCCGTAAATCGCAATTTCCTTCACCAGCCGCGACGCAATGGGTTGTAGTGACACGTCGGCCATCAAAAACAGCGTTTCGACGCGATCGTTCAACTGGCGGTTCATGCCCGTGAGCTGATATTCATATTCGAAATCTGTAACGCCGCGAATGCCACGAATGACGGTGCTGGCACCTTGCGCTTCGGCAAAATCCATAAGTAGCGAATTGAACCCCACAACGCGAATATGCGCGGAACCAATGCTAGCAACTTCGCGCTCGACCATGGCAATCCGTTCATCATCGGAAAACATCGGAGATTTGGCTGCGTTCGTGGTTACGCCAATGATCAGCTCATCCACCAGTTTTGCGCCGCGTCGGATGATGTCCATATGGCCCAAGGTGATGGGGTCAAATGTGCCAGGATATACGCCAATCCGGTGTGTCATTTAGCGATCCCTTTCGGTGATATAATTTGCGATGGCGCGCAAAAGATCGGCTTCGGCGCCATAACTCGTCAGATGGTCGTTGGCCTGCTGCACAAGCATATCGGCTTGCTGCTTGGCGCGTTCCAGGCCCATGAGAGATACAAATGTGCCTTTATTGGCTGCCGCGTCTTTTTGGAGTGCTTTGCCTGCGAGTTCGGGATCACCTTCAACATCCATGATGTCGTCGGCAATCTGAAAGGCGAGGCCAATGTCCCTGGCATATCCGCGCAAATGCGTTCGGCCTTCCGCCGGGATATGTCCTAATATCGCACCCATTTCAACGCTGGCAGCGATTAGAGCACCCGTCTTTAGCGCCTGTAGGCGCATGACGGTTTGGAGGTCGAATGTGGATTTCTCGGCCTCGATATCCATCATCTGCCCACCTGCCATGCCTTCCGGGCCGCTTGCTAAAGCCAGGGTTGATACCAGTTCGCCGCGCACGAACGGGTCGCCATGTGTTTGCGGGCTGGCGAGTATCTCAAATGCTAACGCATGGAGGGAATCCCCCGCCAGAACCGCCGTTGCGTCATCGAACGCGCGGTGTACCGTTGGCTTGCCCCGCCGCATGTCGTCGTCATCCATGCAGGGCAAGTCGTCATGCACCAAAGAGTAAACATGAATGGCTTCGACGGCCGTGCCAACGCGTAAAGCAACGGCACGGTCTACATGGAACAGTGCCGCGGTCGCGGTCACAAGCAACGGTCGGAGGCGCTTGCCGCCGCCAATCGCCGCATAGCGCATGGCCGCATATAGACGGTCCCGCGCATCGCCGGGCAGCGTCAGAAGGGTGTTAAACTCATGATCAATGTCCGCTGCAATTTGCGCGAGTGAGTCCTGTAACAATGATGGTTGGGCAGCCATAATGTTTATCCGGCATCGAATGCTGTTGTACCCGTTGGCGATCCGTCCGGCCCTTGCACAATGGCTTCAATACGCGCCTTCGCCGCATCAAGCCGTTGTTGGCACAAGTTGCGCAAAACATTGCCGCGTTCGAACAAGGCTATGGATTCATCGAGCGGAGCCTCACCGCTTTCCAATTTATGGACGATGTCTTCAAGCGCACGCAGCGCCTGCTCGAAATTCATGTCGGCTACGTCTTGAGTCATATAACTGCAATGACGTCCGCCGCCGACTGGGTCAAGTGCTTCGCTCTTTCGCCATCGGTTGATGACTAAGGTTGCCAGTGCAGAAGTGCAAATCAGAATAGCGTGGATCGGGCAGGCAGAACCAAAACGCGCTTAAGGTCACGAAAAGGAATTACGTGAACGCTCGCATCTACACGCCTGCCTTCAACAACCAGTCGTGAAATATTTTCACCGCTCTCTGCTTCAGCGCGCGGGGGCGGCACACAAAGTAATAGCTGTAGGGACTTTCGACTTCTGCATCGAAAAGCCGTGTCAGACGCGGGTCGCGCGCGTCAGAGAAGTGGCTTCCGTGCATGATAGCAACGCCAAGACCGTTTGCGGCTGCCTCCAGCATTAATGCGCCACTATCAAGACTGTCGATCGCAGCCGGCTTCAGGCGGGGGACCCCCATAGCCTGCCGCCATGCGTCAAATATCATCGGCATGTCACTATGCACCATGACCGTATGCTTTGCGAGGTCCTCAGGCTTTTCGACATTATGCTCTTTCGCCCATTTTTCAGATGCGATGGCATAAACGAGGTTGCGGTCTAAGCGGACACTGTAAAGCTTGGGGTCGACGTCTGCCGCGATGATGATGGCTGCATCGACTACATCACCCAGCAGATTTTGGGCATGGCCAGATGTGTCCACATCGATATGAAGCTTCGGAAACGCCTTACGCAGTTCAGGCAAGCGCGGAATCAGCCTTTGCAAGCCAAAAAGCGGTAAGAGCCCCAAGCGCAGGCGATATTCCCCGCCACGGCCGGCCAGTTCGTCAACCGCCTCAGCCATTGCGTCCATCGCTGGCTCAACGGCCGCCAGAAGTGCCTCGCCATCCGCATTAATGACCATCGCTTGCGCGCGGCGGTCAAAAAGGGACTTGCCTATGAAGTCTTCCAGCGCTTTGATCCGACGGCTCAGCGCGGGCGGAGATAATGCGAGTTCACTCGCGGCAGCTTTTGCCGAACCTAGCTTAGCAACGCGCAAAAAGGCTTCCAACGAGCGTAGGGGGGGTAATCTGCGCATATCATCTCCTCATTTTGTTGCAGCGCAACAAAAATTTTTTGATCTCGCGATCTTACAAAAGTCACGAATTTCGCTTTAAACTTATAAATAGTAGTTGCATCATTTGCAACAGCTATTGCACTGTTCGCACTTGCACAAAAAATGAAATTTGTTCATTGGATTCAAGCCTTTTAGGCATCCTCTCCTAAAGACTTTTCAGGGTCGGCTCCGGTCGGCCCTTTTTTTGTCCAAATTCAGCGCATCATTCATTCTTATGCCGCCACCGCTTGCTGCCACCTTTGCTGAGACATGTGTTGGTTTCGCGCTGAGGCGTCGATGCCCAAGATAGCCCGCTCCTTCATTCACAACGCAACCGTCAAATATCAGGTGCGATCAAAGCCTTTCGTCCCCAAATAATCAGGAACAATAAAGATGCCGCGATGAGAATGAAGGTCGCTGGTTCCCAATAATTAAACAACGCGACGCCAACGGCCGGAGCAAGGATGTATGCAGCACCGCTGATGGAAGCAATCTTTCCTGCAACGTCTCCTTGTTCGTGCCGCCCGACCGCCAAGGATGCGCCGGCAGTAAAGCCTGGCCGGAAAAGCCCAAAGCCAAGTGAGGCAATCGCAAAGCCTGTGCTAATGCCGTAAAAATCATGACTGATACCGGTCAGGATGGTCCCAATTAAGGCGAGGATAGCCCCAATCAACACGGAGCTGCGCGCGGCAAGCGAGAGCATTGGGATAAGGCCCCATTGCGCCAGCAAGGTGGCCATAGCGCCGATCAGCATCACTGATCCACTCGCCTGAACCGCCTCCCATGGGCGGTCATGCAGCCCAAGCCGGTCACGCACAAGGAAACCTACAACGCCCAGCATGATTGCCTGCGCATGGCCGCCGATAAGCCCTGCAATGAGCCAAGACGCCATCCTTCCGTCTCGCCATGGCAGGCGGACCTCAGTTTTATGCAACACTGACCCTAAAGCATCGCCAGCGACCTCTTCATCGTTGGGCGCATTAATTGATGCCGAATTGGGATAAGCGGCAACCGCACCGCGCGCTTCGAAACGCGGGGTATCATTGGGCAATTGGACGTGCAGCGCAATCAACACGGCAACGCCAAAGGTAGCAAACATGATAAGTGGCCCGGCCAACCCAAATGGCGGGAACAGGAAATAATGCGCGGTGGCTGGGCCAATGACCGTGCCAACGCCAAAAGACGATGCAAGCATCGATAGCGCCTTGGTGCGCTCGGCGCGTTCGGTACGGGCGGCGACATAGGCTTGCACCGCGGGTGGGGCAGCCGAACCAAAGCCGCCGTAAAGGCTACGGAATAACGCAAACAGGATAAACGTCACGACGGGGCCTATCAGGCCAGCCAGTCCAAGCCAAAGTACCAACCCACACATGCCCATCGACACAGAAAAGCCGATCACGCCAACGCTCATCAGTTGTTTACGGCCCCGGCGATCTGACAGGCGGGCCCATTTGGGTGCAGTGATGACCCATAATAACGCAGACCAGCTAAAGGCCAGACTGACCCACACATCGGGCATATCCAATTCGCTGGCAATCGCCGGAAGAGCGGACTGCATCGCGGTGTTGCCGGCTGCGGCAACGAGCATCACAAGAAACAACACGACAACCCGGCTATTGGGGATAGCTTGAACCGCGCTCATGCCTTTTTCCAATCATAACTGCGCGTCACTTGCGACATATGCAGGCTGTAATCCGAATACCATCGGTCCCGGCCAGCATCGCGCATTGCGGCGTGATCGGGATGATCGCGCCATGCTTTTGCGCTTGCTTCGGTTTTCCAATAGCTGACGGTGATGCCAAGCCCATCAGCACCACGCACCGAATCTATCCCCAGATAGCCGTCTTGTCGCGCGGCCAGTTCATCCATCATCGCGGCGGCCCTTGCGTAACCGTCGGCGTCCAGCTCCGTGCGCTGTGCCACGAAAATAACCGAAATAGTGCCGCTGTTTAGCTTTGCCATGTCAGCCGCATAGGGCCGATACACAATATATTGCAAGCCGTGGGGAACAGATTGTTGGGGAACATCGGTTGGGACCCTAACTGTTGCGGATCAGGCGGAATTTGATCCGACGACCAATCGTATAATCGACGGAATTGACTAAGAAATAGGCAAGGGCCGCCTTAAGTCGACTCCAAATAGTGTCCCGACTCTTTAACAAAATCCTTGTCTGCTCTTCCGATTGGGAAACAAGTCCGTCAATCAGCGTGCGCATATGCACCGCAAGGCCAGCGTCCTTGATGCGCACCATAATCTCCAGATTCATAAACGTGCTGCGGACATCCAGATTGGCTGAGCCGATATAGACCGTGTCATCAATGACCATCAGCTTCATATGAAGTGGACGCGGTTGATATTCAAAAATCCTAGTCCTGCGGCGCATCAGATAGCGGTAAAGCAAGCGCGCCGCGGCAATCGTTGCCCCATTATCGGTCTTGCCGGCCATGATGAGGCGCGATCCCTTGTTGCGTTTTGCGGTCTTGGCAAGGCGTCGCAATATGGTTTGGGACGGCGAAAAATAGGCGGAAACAATGTCAAATCTCTTGCCCCTATCCAATGATTGCTTGAACGTGAGTGCCCATGGCGAAATGCGGTTGGTTGGCCCGCCCAGCAACCATTGCACTTGACCAATGCCCGGTCGCCATTGTCGGATGATGTTTCGTATCTGCCGGAAGCTGACGTTGCCGCCATTCGACGCTTGCGCCATATCCTCGAAATAATCGTTCAGCCGCTGCGCCTGCGGGCCAGACACGATTATGCCGAGATCTTCCCAGCTATCGTCGCCTGCACGCCCGAAATAGGGATCCGCGATATTGAAACCACCTACAAGCGCATATGTACCATCGATGATCAGCATCTTCTGGTGATTGCGGATAATGTAACCAAGTCCCTTGCGTGTACTGAAACTGTGATAGTGGCCGCCCGCGTCAAGCAAGGCGTCGAAGAATCGATTACTCACCTGCGTTGATCCAAAGCTGTCAATAATCAATTGTACGTGCACACCGCGTGTCGCCGCGGCAACGAGCGCATCGCGCACTTGTCGACCGGTCTCGTCGGCACAAAACATGTAGAAAAACATCCGAATCGATTTTTGCGCCATTGCGATGAGCTGCAAAAGAGCGTTGAGTCGATCCTGTGGCTGATGAACCAAGTGCAAGTCATGTCCCGCGACCTGAAAGTGCGTTCCGGGGAACCCGAGCTTGCCTGATTGCACTGCCATGTTGCTATGGATACCGCTTTGCGCAGCGCACGGCAAGCGACCCGCCCTTTTCATTGACATTTTGGCCCATTATCTCTAGTGGCGGCCATCGTTCCGAAAAAAACGAAGAATCAGGAGCCAATATGGCACGCGTTACCGTTGAAGATTGCATCGACAAGATCACCAACCGGTTTGACCTTGTATTACTCGCCGCGGAGCGTGCGCGTGAAATCTCGGGCGGCGCTGAACTGACCATTGATCGTGATCGTGACAAAAATCCAGTCGTTGCCTTGCGCGAAATCGCTGAGGAAACCGTTCGTCCTGACCAATTGAAAGAGGGCCTCGTCCAGTCGCTTCAGAAGGTTCAGGTTGATGAGGATGAAGAAGCGGATGAAGTTGGCTCGATCAGCCTGTCTGCCGAAGCCCTGCGTTTGACCGCCGCTGCGCCAGCACGCGGCGCGGGCATGCAGCGCGATTACGACCGGTAATATCCAAATTATCATTGAATGAATCAGGCCCGGCTCGTCCGGGCCTTTTCTTTTGCGGATTTAGTTCCGCTTAGGATTGCTTGAGAGATTTTGCACCATCCAAACCTCGCGCGACGTTCGACGCCGTCTGGCCATGGCGAGGGCATGCTTCTCCGTGCTCATGTGTATCGGGTTTTTAGCAAGGAAAACGGCGTATGACTATTTCGCGCCACGCATCGCGAACGGACTGAACTTGTCTGCGTTCTTTGGGAATTCGGCTGAATTCGGCAATGAACTGCTCTGCGTTCATGCGGTATTTCTTGGGCGCGCAGAATAAAGGAGATCCTGCGGTGCGCGCAGCCTCATTCTCGGCTTTGACTGACTTCGCCGCTTCTTCAAAAACGCGGATCATCGGCTTTAGGTCTTTTGCAAAGACTGCGCCCATGCCCCTTTTTTGCAAAGCCACGGCTTTTACAAAAAAGGTTTCAGCGTCCATGGCGTGTGCAGGAATAGCGCACAATAGGGCGCCCACCAACACAAGCACAGCATATTTCATTTTGTGACCTCAACTCTCTCCCGATTGGGGATAGTGCGTTGATGTCACTAATAAAAGCTGAAAACTAAGCGCCTTGCGGCGTCGCGTCTCCGACCGGCGTAGATTTGCCGCGTCCCGCCTTTGGTATGGCAGTGCCTACCGTTGGAATGGACGAGGGCTTAACGACCTTACCATCGTCCCGTTCGAATTTGCCCGTTTCCAAAAGTTGGTTGATTTCGTCGCCAGATAGCGTTTCAAATTCCAGAAGGGCGTTGGCCAGCAAGTGCAACTGTTCGTTATGCGTGGTCAGCAACTCGGTCGCCCGTTTATGCCCACCTTCAACCAGCTTGCGGATTTCGGCATCGATCTTGCGGGCCGTTTCGTCCGACATAGCCGACCTTTGCGACATGCCATAACCAAGATAGCCCTCTTGACGCTCTTCATATTGGAGAGGGCCCATAGTGTCCGACATCCCCCATTGCGTGACCATGTCGCGCGCAAGGCTGGTTGCATATTGGATGTCGCTAGAGGCGCCTGAACTGACTTTGTCATAGCCAAAGATCAACTCCTCTGCCACACGGCCGCCCATGGACACGGCAAGATTGGCATGCATTTTGTCGCGGTGATAGCTGTAATTATCGCGCTCGGGCAGGCGCATGACCATACCCAAGGCTCGACCACGGGGAATGATCGTTGCCTTGTGGATGGGGTCCGACGCTGCCTCATGGATCGAAACAATGGCATGCCCCGCCTCATGATAGGCTGTCATTTTCTTTTCATCTTCGGTCATGACCATCGACTTGCGTTCGGTGCCCATCATGACCTTGTCCTTGGCATCCTCAAATTCTTGCATCGCGACCAACCGCTTGCCACGACGTGCGGCAAGCAAGGCAGCTTCGTTCACAAGGTTGGCAAGGTCGGCCCCTGAGAAACCGGGCGTTCCGCGCGCAATCACTCGGCCATCAACGTCAGGTGCCAATGGCACTTTTTTCATGTGTACGGCGAGAATCTTTACTCGGCCATCGATGTCCGGACGCGGCACGACAACCTGACGGTCGAAACGGCCAGGACGCAGCAAAGCGGGGTCAAGGACATCAGGGCGGTTGGTGGCCGCAACGATGATGATGCCTTCATTGGCTTCAAAACCGTCCATTTCGACCAGCAACTGGTTCAAAGTCTGCTCGCGCTCATCATTCTGATTGCCCAAGCCAGCGCCACGGCTGCGGCCGACGGCGTCGATTTCATCAATGAAGACGATGCAGGGTGCGTTTTTCTTCGCCTGCTCAAACATGTCACGTACGCGGCTTGCACCAACGCCGACAAACATTTCGACAAAGTCAGAACCAGAGATGGAAAAGAACGGAACGCCAGCCTCACCAGCAATTGCGCGGGCAAGCAATGTCTTACCAGTACCTGGCGATCCAACAAGCAAAGCGCCCTTGGGGATTTTTCCACCAAGGCGGCTGAATTTTTGCGGGTCTTTTAAAAATTCGACGATTTCCTGAAGCTCTTCACGGGCTTCATCAATGCCGGCGACGTCATCAAAGGTTACCTTGCCATGCTTTTCAGTCAGCAATTTCGCCTTCGACTTGCCAAAACCCATGGCTCCACCAGCACCGCCGCCCTTTTGCATTTGCCGCAAAACGAAAAATGCGATGCCAAGGATAAGAAGGAACGGCAGCGCTTGATATAATAGGATTAGAATGAGGCTGGGCTGTTCTTCGGCCTTGCCTTGAACATCTACGCCCTTTTCATCAAGCAAAGGATAGAGGCTATTGTCGCCTGGAATTGGAACGGTGACGAAGGTTTCGTCATTCTGCAGTTTGCCGCTAATACGCTCCGGCGCAATCGCGACGGATTTGACTTCACCCGCCTCAACTTTGTCGCGGAACGACGAATAGCTGATGCCCTTCGCGGTTTCTGACGAACCGTTGAATATCGAGGCGACAAGCAAAAGCGCTACAATGATCCCGGACCAAATGGCCAAGTTGCGGAGCATCGGGTTGCTTTTAGGTTCTTGTTCGTCGTTCATCATCACTGCCTTGTTCTGTGCCCGCGCTATATACGCGGAAATACCCAGCTAATGTAGGGGCGAATGTGTGAATGACAATATAGCGATTGGCAAAACTTACGGGCTGTTTTTCTTAACTACGTCGGGGCGGTGCTTTGGAAAACTGCCAATCAGATTGGCCTAGGCATTTGATATTGCCGATCATGGCAGTCCGCGCATTTTCGAGGTCGGTTAACAAGCGGTCGATTGCGTCACCACGGGGAGCAAGACCCACGTCCAAGGTCCTAAGGCAACGGATTAACAAGCGTCGTTTCAATTCACGAGGCAGGCCGTTGACTTTGCAGGTGATAACGCCATTTTCTTGACTTATCCGCTGCTCGGCCAGCGTGTCGGTCATCCAGAGTAGAGCATCGGATGCGTCTGCCAAGGCGCTGGCTGTGCGCAGCGCGCGGGGTGCAGAGAATGGATGCTGCGTGTTGGCCAACCATTTCCGGATCGCAACTCGGTCAAAATCGATGTTTGCGTTGCTGGGGTCGTTAACCCATTGAATGCCCGCGCTGGAACAGATGTCGATCAGCTCCGCCTTCGTGAATTCCAAAAGCGGCCGGACCACGCGTCCATTGCGAGCGCGAATGCCGGATAATCCATCGACGCCGCTGCCCCGGGCTAGCCGCATGAGCAAAGTTTCCAATTGGTCATCGGCATGATGTGCCGTTGCAATGTGCCGACAATTTTGCGTATCGGCCGCCCGTTCCAACAAACCGTAACGGGCCCCGCGCGCGGATGACTGGAGATTGCCTGAGATCTTTTCGTCAGGTGTTAAAATGATATGCGGTATGCCCAAATTGCGGCAAATTTCGGCAACAATCCGCGCCTCATCAGCGGACTCGGCCCGCAATTGATGGTCTACTGTTGCGGCGACCAATTTGCCGGGCAAAGCATGCTGCGCCAACAGCAAAAGAGCAAGGCTATCGGGGCCGCCCGACACCGCGCACAAAAAGCGATCATCGGCACAGTCCAGCCTGCAAAGTGCTGCCCTGAAGCGGTCGAGAACGACCGAAGCCAGACTTACTTGCACTTCGCCCTTGTTTTGCTGGATGTGAGGCGTTCGGCCAAGCGGCCAGTCGCCGCATCAGGATATGCTTTTGCCAATTCACCAAAGGCTTCGCATGCCTCAGCCGCCTTTCCAAGGTCGGTCAAAGCCGACCCCAAGAACAGCAAGCTATCCGGCGCGCGGTCACCGCGTGGATCAGCTTTGTAGTTTTCATAGAAAACCTTCACCGCAGTTGCGGGTTTTTTGTCATCCAACCATGCTCTACCAAGCAAATTTCGCGCATAGCTTGCACGTTTATGTTTTGGAAATTTTGTCACGATTTCTTCAAGTATTACTTGCGATTCTGGATAGAATTTAGCTTCCCATAAACGGTAGCCATAATTGTAACCATCTTCGAACGCATCGCCACTGGCCGGGCGTTCGATCGCAGCAACTGCAGCGATGCGGGCCGGGTTTGGCTTAGCGGAGGTTGCAGGCTTTGTTGAAACTACGCCGGCTTTAGTTTTCGGCACTGCTGCCGTAGGCGTTGCCGTTGGTTCAACTTTTTCGACGGGCAATGCTGCCTGGGCAGCCATTTGTGTCTCAAGCGCCTTCAAACGGCCCTCGAGTCCGCGCATATTGTTGCCTTGCAATTCGACCTGCCCGGTCAGAGTCGCAAGCTGCGCCTCTAATGCATCCACACGCGCGGTCAGATCGACTGTTACAGTGGTTGAACTACTCCCCGTGCTTGGCGCTGTCGGTGACTGGATTTCCGGTTCGACAAATTTGCCGGCACCATTGGGGAATACCTGACGCTGAACCGCCCGCATCTCCTTCTCGAGTTTGCCCACGCGCGTGTCAATGTTCGCGTCCTGCGCCATTGCGGGTACGCTAAGCGCTAAAGCTGCGCTGCCAAGGATAACGCGCCGAAAATACATTGAGTTACTTCCCTTTACTGAGCTCGAATGGCGGGTATAGCTTAGTGCAAGCCCGCGATAAAGGCCCAGGCTGCATTTCGACAAAAAAATTGGAATGTATAGGAATTTCGCGCGGTAATGATGGGGCTTACTGATTTGGGGTGGCTACCACAGTTGTGCCGGGAAGAGGCGCTTTTTCGTCCATGCTGCCGCTCGTAACGGCTGTTTCACCATCCACGGTCGCGGCAGGCTTGGGCACCATTGTCGTTGGCACTGTTATGGGCGCTGACGTCGGCATTTGCGGCGCCGGATTTGGCTGTAATGCGTAGCTTCTAAAAACTAAATAAGCGGCCAGAACCATCACCGCAACTACCGTAGCGGTCCATACCAAGCTCTTGGAAGGAATGCGCGCGGGGTCCGTTGGCTCGTAATTTTGGAGTGGGGCCTCATATCTTTCATGCCCCCCTCTAGATAATTCGGCGCGTAGCGCATTCACTATCGCAATATCGTCTAAGGCAACCGCGCGGGCGTAAGACCGAACAAAACCAACCGTATACGTTTGTCCCGGCAATGCGCTGAATTCGGATCGCTCAATAGATTCCAAATGTCGCATGGGTACGCGTGTCTCGGCTGCGAGATCGGAAAGACTCATGCCCATCCGCGCGCGCGCGGACTTGAGCTCTTCACCTACAGTCGTAGGCTCAGCTTCCACATGAGGCATTTCGTCCACTGCAATCTCCACGACCCGCTCCCCAACATCTGCGTGCAGTTGCGCGGATAATGGGCACCAAATGAATAATGTCAATGTTTATTGCAGATAATCAAATAATTAAGTCACAATTATTTATCCGATTTCAATGCCTTGGCCAATTGCCCAACTTGCCAATTCGTCGCGCAAATTCTCTGTAGGATTGTTGAGCAACTCTTCCATTTTTACGTGGATATCAGAATGGCCAGTTGATCGGATCATGGCCTTGATCGGCCCAACGGCGGCTGGAGTGATCGACAATCGACGAATACCAATGCCGATGAGGGCAAGCGCCTCAAGCGTCCGCCCACCCATTTCGCCGCACACGGCGACGTCGACGTCGTGGCCCTCGGTAGCTTTGACTACCCGGCGGATGAACCGCAGGATAGCGGGACTCAACCAGTCATAGCGCTCTGCCAAACGGGGATCCGCCCGGTCCGCCGCAAAAAGAAACTGGGTCAGATCGTTTGTGCCGATGGACAGGAAGTTAATCTTGGGCAGCAGGATATCGAGCGTTTCGGCTAGAGCTGGGACTTCAAGCATAGCGCCGTAACGGATTTTGTTGGGTAGTATCTTTTTCTGCCGCCCCAAAAATTCAATCTGGCCGTCGAAAATGGCCTTGGCCGCATCAAATTCCCATGGCTCAGAGACCATAGGGAACATGACGTTCAGCGTACGACCGGCTGCTGCCTCAATCAATGCGCGTGCCTGGGCTTTCATCAACCCGGCGTGATCAAGCGAAAGCCGCAGCGCCCGCCAGCCTAGCGCCGGATTTTCCTCTTCGTTCGTTTCGTCCTTCAGATATGGTAGCGCCTTGTCTCCGCCGATATCCAGCGTGCGGAAAATGACTGGCTTGTCGCCAGCCGCATCCAAAACGTCACGGTAGAAGCGTTGCTGCCGCTCGCGCTGGGGCAAGGTCGCCGAAATCAAAAACTGGAACTCGGTCCGGAAAAGGCCCACGCCTTCCGCGCCGGTTGTCGCCAAAGCCGACATGTCATCACGCAAGCCAGCGTTAATCATGAGTGTAACCGGCACGCCGTCTTTCGTGACGGATGCTTCATCGCGCATCGCGGCATAGCGCGCTTTTTTCTTCTGCCGATCCACAAGATCATGTTGGAATATTTCTTCTGCCGCAGAAGAAGGCCGTACAATGACGCTTTTGTCATCAGCGTTCAGTAACAGCATGTCGCCTTCACGTACCTTGTGGCGAATGCCGCGTACTCGGCCAAGAACCGGAATGCCCATGGCACGTGCCACGATCACCACATGTGCGGTAAGCGAGCCTTCTTCTAGGATCACGCCGCGCAGGCGTCTTTTGTCATATTCCAGCAATTCTGCCGGACCCAAATTGCGTGCGATCAGGATGGAATCCTTCTTCAGTCCCAGTTGCGCGGCGGTGCTCATTTGCCCGGAAACGATACGCAGCAAACGGTTCGAAAGGTCCTCCAGATCGTGCATGCGATCGGCAAGCAGTGCATCGTCAATCTGCCGCATGCGCATGCGCGTGCGTTGCTGAACGCGTTCAATGGCCGCTTCAGCGGTTAGACCGCTATCAATGGCCTCGTTGATCCGGCGGCTCCAACCCTCATCATAAGCGAACATTTTGTAAGTCGCGATGACCTCTTCATGTTCTCCGCCCGTGCCAAAATCTATCTGGCTCGTCATGCGGTCGATTTGCTCCCGCATTTTATCGAATGCGGAATAGACACGCTGGCGCTCGGCTTCGATATCCTCGGCAACCGTGTGCTCGATGCGCACATTTGGCTGGTGAAAAATAGCGACGCCAGCGGCCGCACCTTTAACTAGCGGTAATCCTGTGAGACTAATCGTGCCAGTCTCATTGCCACCCCGGGCAGCTGGTTCGTCAATTAGGTCGGCGTTGGCAATGAGTTCCGACAACACCATGGCGACGGTTTGAAGCGCCTCAATCTCGACCTCTTCATATTTACGCGGTTCGACATGCTGGACAGCGAGCACGCCGACGGCCCGTTCGGACCGTACAATTGGCACGCCGGCAAAACTGTGAAAGCGTTCTTCACCCGTTTCCGGGACATAACGGAAATTTGGATGTGCTGCCGCCTGATCCAGGTTCAGTGTTTCGACATTTTCAGCAATTGTTCCAACGAGACCCTCGCCCAGACCCAGCCGCGTAATGTGCACAGCAGCTTGGTTCAATCCGCGTGTCGCAAATAATTCAAGCGCGCCATCGCGTAACAAGTAAATCGAACACACTTCGCTCGAAAGCGCTTCGCCGATGATGTTGACCACATGATTCAACTTACCCTGCGCATGATTTTTCGAGGCCATCACCTCGTGCAGGCCAGTCAGGATATTACGGGCAGAACGGGTAGCGCTTTCCATAGGATGCACTTAGCAGAGACCGAACGGGCAAGCGATAGAAACTGTTAAATTATTCGTAGTCAAGCCGTTGAGGCCGTTTCATGCAGAATAACGTCTTTAAGATGCAACTTTTGTTTTTTCAGATCGAGAATAGTTTTGCTGTCGGGGAGCGGTCTGTTTTCTTCGCGCTCCAGTTTTTGTTCGAGTTCGGCGTGCTTGTTGCGAAGCGCGGACAGATGATTATTATGCACATCCTTCTCCTTCAATCTGAGCCACGGAGTAAATCAAGAATTTTCGCGAGAGTCTTGAGGACATTTATCGGTCCAGCGCGCCTAAAAACCAGATTCGGGTCAAACGCCGTTTTTTTAACGATGACTTGTTGACCACAGTCTGTGTAGAATAGTTTCATGAACGATGATGGGTATCAGCAGCAGCTCGCACAGCTTAAGATTGAGCATCGCGATCTTGACGATGCCATTCAGGCGCTCAGCGCGCAAACGTTAGTCGATCAACTTCAGATCGCCCGTCTTAAAAAGAAAAAGCTGATCTTGAAGGACCAGATCATGCGTCTGGAAGACCAATTGGTTCCAGACATTATCGCCTAGTTGTGAAAGGCTAGTTTCGACTTTTTAAGCATCAAATTGCAGGCTGGCGAGGCGGGCATATAATCCGCCTGCAGCGCTTAGGGTTGCGTGATCGCCCTCTTCAACAATTTTGCCTTGGTCCATCACGATGATACGGTCGGCAGAACGCACGGTTGCCAGCCGGTGCGCGATCACAATGGTGGTGCGCCCTACCATCAAACGCTCCAGCGCGTCCTGCACCAATTTCTCACTTTCGGCGTCCAAGGCGCTCGTAGCCTCATCGAGCAACAATATTGGCGAATCGCGCAACAAGGCGCGGGCAATGGCAAGCCGTTGCCGCTGACCACCGGAAAGCCGCGCGCCGCCTTCACCTAAATAGGTATCAAGGCCTTCCGGCAATTCACTTAGGAAACCTGCTGCGTTTGCCTTTTCAGCTGCCGCCCAGATCGCATCGTCGCTTGCATCCCATTGGCCGTAACGCAGATTGTCGCGCGCCGAGGCTGCAAACAACACCGTGTCTTGTGGCACCAACGATATACGGCGCCGGAATTCGGCAGGATCCGCGCTGGTCAGCGCGACACCGTCAATGCGGATGGTTCCAATCTCGGGGTCATAGAACCGCTCGGCCAGTTGGAACAATGTGGATTTGCCTGCGCCGGACGGCCCGACAACGGCAACCGTCTCCCCCGGCGATACTTTAAGGCTGAAATCATCGAGTGCCGCCACTTCCGGTCGCGTCGGGTATCGGAAGCGGACATGTTGGAATTCCAACTGCCCGCGCGCTGGCGGCATAACAACAGGGCTAGCAGGCGACGCGATCTCAGGCACTTCGTTCAGCAGTTCGGCAAGTCGCGACGCAGCGCCCGAGGCGCGCACAAGGTCGCCATAGACTTCCGTCAGCGCGCCAAATGACCCTGCGACCAATGCCCCGTACAAGACGACCGCGAACAAGGTTCCGGACGATATGACCCCGTCTTTAACTTGGTCGGTACCTTCCCAAACGAGCATTGTGATGCCGCCAAATATCAATGCCATCACTAATGCGGTGAGGAACGCCCGCAATCTTATGCGCTTTTTCGCGGCGTTGAACGTGCCTTCGACAGCATCGGCAAATCTCATGCCTTCTCGGCTTTCCTGCCCAAAAGCTTGAACGATCTTGATCGCGCCCAGCGCTTCTGAAATGATCGTGCCAACGCTGGCGACATTATCCTGACTGTTGCGCGATGCCTTTTCCAGGCGTCGTCCCAGAAACACAATTGGTAGAACGACGACCGGAATGCCTGCGAGCAACCATATGGTCAGGCTTGGAGCGAGTCCGAAGAGCAAGGTAATGCCGCCAACGCCAATAAAGATATTGCGCAGCGCAACTGACACCGTGGTGCCGACAATCTGTTCGATAATCGCCGTATCGGCAGTCATCCTGCTGGCGATTTCCCCGGGACGATTATCTTCGAAAAAGCGCGGGGCCAAACGTAACAGATTTTGCTGCACCGCAACACGAATATCGCCCACCACACGTTCACCGAGCCAACTGACAAAGTAAAAACGAAACGCCGTCGAAACGCCGATGATAACCACGATACCAAGTAGCAAATAGAAATAAGGCGCCGGGTCCCCACCATTTTTGACAAAGCCTTCATCGATGATCAGGCGCAAGCCATAAGGGATGGCAAGCGTAGACGCCGCTGCTGCAATCAAGGCGAGCAGGGCATAAGTAATCTGGCGGGGATACCGGATGGTAAAATGCCCGATCATCCGCAAACTGCCAAAGTTAAGCTTGGGCTTGGCGGGAGCCGCTTCTTCGGATGTCGCTATGGTAGGCGTTTCGGAAATATCGTTTGTCATTGCGCCCGCCTAGCAGTGCGCCAGTCGGGTAACAATCCGCCACGGAGAATGTAAACGCTTTTTCTATGGTGCGATGCACAATAAATGCGTAAAACCACAAGTCACTGCGGCAGAATATTGCCGATACAAATATTAAAGGCCTGAATATGCTTTACACGGGATATGACCTTCAGCGCGGCTGGCTTGCGGGCGCAGGTTGGGTAGCGCAAAAACAGGCGGATTGGCTCAGCGCGCTGCCTTCGCCGTTCAAACATGGCGGCATGGCCCCCGTAGCGGCTTCAGCTCTTGAGGTTTTTGCGCATTCGGTTCTGCCGCGTGGAAAACCTGCGTTCGGCCTGAACGAAGTGGTCATCGACGGCAACACTTTGGTGGTTCAGGAAGAAAATCTTGCGCGTAAGCCATTTGGCCAATTGAAGCGTTTCGTTTACGAGGGCAGCAGCGAAAAGCCGCGCCTCCTTATCTGCGCGCCTATGTCCGGGCATTTTGCAACGCTCTTGCGTGACACAGTTGACCGCATGATGGCCACACATGACGTCTACATCACCGACTGGAAAGACGCACGTGATGTGCCGCTGACGGGCGGGGGGTTTGATCTTGAAACCTACATTGATTATCTCATTGAGTGGCTGGAATTTCTCGGCCCCGACGCAGGTGGGCGCGGCGCGCATATGCTCGCCGTCTGCCAGCCATCGGTTCCGGCGTATGCCGCGGCAGCCGTAATGAGCGCAAAGGGCCATCCGCTGCGTCCGCGCACGTTGACGATGATGGGCGGGCCGATCGATACGCGCGAAGCGCCAACGGCGGTGAACAACCACGCGACCCAGCGTCCGCATGAATGGTTCGTGCAAAATGTGATTGCGACTGTCCCGCCTTATTACAAGGGCGCTGGCCGCCGCGTATATCCAGGTTTTCTGCAGCTTTCGGGCTTTATGTCGATGAACCTTGGCAATCATATGATGAGCCATTGGTCGATGTTCTCCGACCTCGTCAAAGGCGATGGTGAAAGTGCGGATCGGCATAAGGAATTTTACGACGAGTATCGCGCGGTCTGCGACATGACGGCGGAATTCTACCTGCAAACTGTTGACACAGTGTTCCAACGCCATTTGCTGCCTAAGGGCGAATTCAACTATCGCGGCAAGCTCGTTGATCCTGCCGCCATCACCGATATTGGCTTGTTGGCGATTGAGGGTGAGCGCGATGACATTAGCGGTTTGGGCCAGACACAGGCCGCGTTGAACATTGCAACGGGCTTGCCTGCGGCGTTTAAGAAATATCATATGGCGCCAGAAGTCGGCCATTATGGCATTTTCAACGGCAGCAAATGGCGCGAAAAAATTGCGCCTATTGTCGAAAACTGGATATCCAGCCACAATTGAGCGACCTTATGTTCCCCGCTATTTGGACCTGCTTAATAGCATTTTGCGCAGCACGGATTTCTGCGGGTTTTCAGCGATGACCCTGCATATTGAAGCCACAGTCGAACGCTGGCCAGTCAACGGCCATTTTACCATCGCGCGCGGGGCAAAGACATTTGTCGACTTGCTTGTGGTCGCGGTCAGCGATGGCACGCATATCGGACAGGGCGAGGGCACGGCGATTTATTATCGCGGCGAGACCGCCGAAGAATGTCTGCGCCAGATCGTAAGCGTCACGGACGCAATCGCCGCGCAGTCTGTCCCGATGGCACGCGCGCTTTTGCAATCCGAACTACCACCCGGCGCGGCGCGCAATGCGCTGGACTGTGCGCTTTGGGATTTGGAGGCCAAGCAGGCAGGGCAGCCTTTATGGGCAGTGACCGGCATGATATCGCCGCCCACGCCTTTGGAGACCGCCTTCACCATATCCGTGGGCACCCCCGATGCGATGCATGCCGATGCGCGGGCAGCGGCCAAGAGTGGCTATGGCATATTGAAGCTCAAATTGAATGGCGATGCCGACCGTGATCGTGTTGCCGCCGTGCGCGCGGGCGCACCCAAAGCGCATATCATTGTGGACGCCAATGAAAGCTGGGGCGCATTGGATATTGCTGCCGAGGCGGAAGTCCTCAAGACGCTGGGCGTGGCCATGATTGAGCAACCCTTGCCCGCGGGACAAGACGGCGCGCTTGCCAACCTATCGTCGCCATTGCCGATTTTCGCGGACGAAAGCTGTCATGTGGCGGCCGACGTCCCGCGCCTCGCCGGATTATATCAGGGCGTGAATATCAAGCTGGATAAAGCCGGCGGCCTGACCGAAGCTCTGGCGCTCCGTAAGGCTGCGGAGAGCGCAAAAATGGACGTCATGGTCGGTTGTATGCTGTCGACCAGCCTTGCCATTCAGGCGGCGTTCCTGGTGGCGCAGAAGGCATCTTGGGTTGACCTTGATGGACCTGCGTTATTGCAAAAGGATCGGCCGGACGGATTCCGCTTTGCAAACGGACGCTTGTCCCCGGCCTAATGCAGATTTTAAGCCTTATAGCGCGTCGAGATACTCGATTTCAGGCGCGCCCGCGAGGCATGGACCAAGCTTGGGGCCAGCGGCTTTGAAATAGTCGCTGGCGCCATGCGCGGTCAGTGCGTCTTGATCGACATATTGTTCAAGCACTTTGTACACTTGCGGGTTGGACCTTGACCGGGTGAGCGTATAAAATACATTCCCCGGTTCATGCGCCCGAACCGCTGCAGACAGTTCTGCAAAAACAGCCTCAAAATCTTCGTTCTTGCCTTCGGCAACGGTTAACGTCGCGATTACACCAATGGCGGACATGAGGCTGTTCCTTATTTGCGATTAAAAGATTTCGAAGAGGCCAGCGGCACCCATTCCGCCGCCAACGCACATGGTGACAACACCATATTTCGCACCGCGACGCTTGCCTTCGATCAAGGCATGGCCCGTGCAACGTGCGCCCGTCATGCCATAAGGATGGCCAATCGAAATCGACCCGCCATTGACGTTCAGCAATTCGTTTGGAATGCCCAATTTGTCGCGGCAGTAGAGGACTTGCACGGCAAATGCTTCGTTCAGTTCCCAGATGCCGATATCGTCCATCTTCAGGCCAAAACGCTGCAGCAATTTGGGGATTGCGAATACAGGACCAATGCCCATTTCATCGGGCTCCGTGCCTGCAACCGCCATACCGACATAACGGCCAAGCGGGTTGAGGCCCTTTTTCTCGGCCAATTTTGCTTCCATCAGGATGGAGGCCGACGAACCGTCGGACAGCTGGCTTGCGTTACCGGCAGTGATTGTCATGTCAGGGCCAAGCACAGGCTGCAGCGCTTGTAGACCGGCAAGCTGCGTATCCGCGCGATTGCCTTCATCCTTGGCTATGGTCACTTCTTTCTGGCTGACTTCGCCGGTTTCCTTGTTCACGACGTTCATGGTCGTGGTCACGGGCACGATTTCTGCTTCAAAATAGCCAGCGGCCTGTGCAGGGGCGGTGCGCTGCTGCGATTGCAGGGCATATTCGTCCATCGCATCGCGGCTGACATTGTACCGCTTGGCCACGACTTCAGCGGTCTGCAGCATCGGCATGTAAATGGCATTATGCATTTCGACCAACGCGTGATCAGGCTGAACGCGCATTTCCTTGGTT
>JAIOYN010000008.1 GCA_021741065.1 Sphingomonadaceae bacterium
GACAACGGCACAAAAGCTGGCTTGGGCAGCACCCGCCGCCCGCGCCGATGCCTCCCGCGCGTCGAAAAATTGATGGCCGATGCCCTGCCCGTGATACTCAGGCAGCAAAACCGACTCCCCGAAATAGAAGATCCGCGCAACATCCAACCCGCGTGCCCGCAAGGGTAACTGAAATTCGACCTTCTGTCCCGCCATTGGCGACGCGGTTGCCGCACCGACCACCACATCATCATCGGTTGCGACGACCAGCACCGCGCCGGTCTCGTCGATGAATTCAGCAAGATACTCAGCTTCATAATCCGCCGTCCCGTCATACAGATAGGGCCAGCCGCGAAAGATGCGGATCCGCAGATCGGACAGTGCCGGAATCGCCGCATGGCGCTCCTGCTTATCTGTCAAACTGCGGACGCGTATGGTCATGAAACCTGCGCGATCCAGTCGGCCAGATTATAATAGACCGATACGCGCGCAATCTTGCCATCTTTTAAATCGAAAAAGCCGCCAGCCGGCAAAACATAGCTTTGGCCATGGGCTGGTGGGAAGCCTTCGTCGGCGACCTTATACACGCCGTGCACCATGAATTCGGCAGCAGCGCGGGCACCATCCGTGCTCGTCATGATGATAATGTCGCGCAACTGCTCGCTATAGGCATGGTCCATCCGGCCCAGAAACGCGCGGAACGCATCCTTGCCGGTTTCGCGTTCGCCCTGATTAATATCATGCGCCACATCGTCGGTCAGACAGGCCAAAATAGCGTCAATGTCCATGGCGTTAAACGCGGCATAATAACGCGCGATTAGGGCCATAGTATTTTCACGAACATCCGGCATATTTGCTCCTATCTTGCTTCAAATCTGGAGAAAGCGGATTAAGTCAGCGCAGCGAAGCTTGTCCAGTAAGATAAATTGTCCAAAGCCACACAAGTTTTCAAACAAGCAGCGACCTTGTAAAGCGCAGTTTTCCGCAACGCCCTTGACTCTGGCCCTAACCCTGCTAGTTGCACCCCTGTTCGGTGGAGCGACGGCTTCACCGGCAACCGTCCGAGACAGTTGGTGATGGGAATTTGCTCATCTTAATGTCCAGCCTAGACGGGGATAGAGATTTCAGGATTGGCTTTGCCATCCTTCGCCACTGCTCCGACAAACTGTCGTGTGCGTTCGGCATGAAACTTCCCCACGGACTAAGTCAGCGCAGGCGCCCAGCCGGGTGCTTCGCTTTTCGTGTTGGGCTGATCCGGTTCGCCGGGAAAGTCCGAATAAGGAGTAATGCATGAACCGTTCTGAAAAGACCGAAACAGTTGCATCGCTGAATGCCACTTTTAATGAAGCGGCGGTTGTTGTTGTTACCCGTAATCTCGGGCTGACAGTTGCACAATCGACCGATCTTCGTTTGAAGATGCGCGATGCGGGCGCAACATATAAGGTTGCCAAGAACCGTCTTGCCAAAATCGCCCTTGAGGGAACGCAATATGGTGCGGTAGCAGAATTGCTTACCGGACCTACGGCGCTCGCCACATCGTCGGACCCGGTCGCCGCTGCAAAGGTTGCGGTCGAGTTCGCCAAGACCAATGACAAGCTTGAAATTGTCGGCGGTGCGATGGGTGACACGTTCCTCGATGTAAACGGTGTAAAGGCGCTGGCTTCATTGCCATCGCTCGACGAACTGCGCGCGAAGGTTATCGGGCTTGTACAAGCGCCGGCAACGAAACTCGCTCAGCTTTCGACCGCACCGGCTGCGAAATTGGCACGGGTATTTGGTGCCTATGCTGATCAAAAGGCAGCGTAACTTTTTAAAGAAACCGGCTGCGTCCATTTGGGCGAGCCCTACAGATATGACAGAAAATCGGAGTGTTATTTAAATGGCTGATATTGAAAAGCTTGTAGACCAACTTTCGGCTTTGACCGTTCTTGAAGCGGCTGACCTTGCAAAGGCTTTGGAAGAAAAGTGGGGCGTTAGCGCCGCTGCTGCTGTTGCTGTTGCTGGCCCTGCGGCCGCTGCTGCACCAGCTGCTGAAGAGCAGACTGAATTCGACGTTATCCTGACCGGCGACGGCGGAAACAAGATTGCCGTCATCAAGGAAGTCCGCGCAATCACGAACCTGGGTCTGACCGAAGCAAAGGCTCTTGTTGAGTCCGCGCCAAAGGCGATCAAGGAAGGCGTAAACAAGGCAGAAGCCGAAGACATCAAGGCGAAGATCCTTGCTGCTGGCGGAACCGTAGAACTGAAGTAATTCAGTCTCCCTTTCGGGATATACAAAAGGGCGGTCTAGCAATAGGCCGCCCTTTTTTGTGCGATCCGGGTGCACTATTCTGGCGTGCCGGAACTTCTTGAAATCATGCCCGGCAACAGGCAGATATCGATGATGACCAAAAACGCAGACCTCGCGGTGCTGATCCGCAACATTCCGGATTATCCAAAACCGGGGATCATGTTCCGCGATGTGTCCAGTCTGCTGCTCAATGCAGATGGCTATCGCATGACCATTGACCGGCTCGCGGCCTTGGTAGATCCAGATACCGAGCTGGTGGCGGGCATTGAGGCGCGCGGCTTTATCGTCGCCTCGGCGCTGGCCTATGTCCTTGGCTTAGGGCAATTGATGCTGCGCAAGCCCGGGAAGTTGCCGGGTGAAAAAATCGGCACCGATTACACGCTCGAATATGGCACCGACCGCATCGAAATGCATATCGGCCAACTAAAGGTGGGCCAGAAAGTCCTGCTGGTGGATGATTTGATCGCCACCGGCGGCACGGCTTTGGCTGGCGTTGACCTCATCCGTCAGGGCGGCGGCAATGTGGAACAAGCCTTGTTCATTGTCGATTTGCCAGACCTCGGCGGCGCCAACAAATTGCGCGCGCAAAACATCCGTGTCGGCGCCCTCATCGATTTCGACGGCGACTAAGAAACCTCAGGATTGCGGGTAACGGCTGGCGCAGGTCCGTATGGCCGATGGTTCAGGCCGCTTGCCACTCACTTCAAACCGGGCGATATAGCCACCTAGCGCCAATTGCTCGGTAAAGCCCGTCAGGCGATAACCGACCGCCTCAAATTCACAGAATAACAGCTTTGGCGGGATGCCGTGCTGGTGCGTCGATCGGTCGCGGTCGACGACAATCACTTGCCCGCCTTTTGCCAGCGCAGGCCGCATCCGCCACAGAAACGCATAAGGCTCTTCAATCTCATGATACATATGCACCATGAAAATCCGGTCAAAGCTGTTCTCCGGCAGACGGGGATCATCCACGGCCCCTTCTTTGATGGCGACATTGTCGAGCTGTTCGCGGGTGACGCGCTCCCCAAGCCGGTTCAGCGCGCCGCGATTAATGTCCTGCGCCAAGACGCGGCCTTTGGGACCAACGCGCTCGGCTAAGCGGATGGTATAATAACCCTCTCCTGCGCCAATGTCGGCCACAGTAGTCTCCAACTGAATGCCCGCCCAATCCATGACATAGTCAGCTTCGCCCGCCTCGTCACGGGCAGCCTCCGTCGAAAATTCTGTGTCGCCAATCGCCGATACCGTGCGATCAGGGCGCGGAAATTCCATCGCGGTTGCGCTTTGCGTTTCCGACGCGCTTTGTTGGCAGCCGCCGATAAGCAGCATCGCAAGCGTTAGCGCCATCATCTTAGCAGTCATGGCTGATGGTCCAATGCCTCAAGCCTCGGCCAGCGCAGATGGCTTGTTGGTTGCTTGGCTGTCGAACGCGGTAAAGACGTCCTTCACCCAATCGGGCAAGGGGATGGGACGATGCACGTCAAGGTCCACATGCACGCTAACCAAGTCTACCGTTGCGCGCAAATCGTCCGAACCATCTTCGGTGAGGCCGTGAATTTCAACGAGCTGAGTCACGCTTGTGCGCCCCGTTGCGATGGTCCGCGCCATGACTTCAATCATCTCATCGGGCTTGATCGGTGCAAACCATGTGACGGTGGCTTTCTTGACATGAAATTCCATCGGCGCATTATCGGCATATTCGCGAAACTTCACGGCGCGCCAATATTCGGTAACCGCCACGTCAGCATAATCGAGATAGCGGGCGTTAAACACCACGCCTTGTGCATCTGTTTCCGACCAGCGCACGCGCAGGCTATGATGAAAAGCAAAGTCGCCACGTGCCATGTCAGATCGCCTTGGACTGCGCAGGGGTGTTGACGCCCATGGATTGCAAATAGCGTTTCACATTGCGCGCAGCCTGCCGCAACCGGTGTTCATTCTCGACCATGGCAATGCGGACATAACCTTCACCATCTTCGCCATAGCCAACGCCCGGGGCGACAGCGACTTTCGCCTCGGTCAGCAATTGTTTGGAAAATTCAAGGCTGCCCAAATGCGCAAGCGCGGGCGGCAAGGGTGCCCATGCAAACATCGATGCGCGCGGCGGCGGAATATCCCAACCGGCACGTCCGAACGCCTCCACAAGGATATCGCGGCGTTTGTGGTAAAGATGGCGGTTCTGCTCAACAATATCCTGCGGTCCGTTCAGCGCGGCGCAGGCCGCTGCCTGAATTGGGGTAAAGGCACCATAATCGAGATAGCTTTTCACCCGCGTCATCGCCGCAATCAAGTCGCGGTTGCCGACAGCAAAACCAACGCGCCATCCGGCCATCGAATATGTTTTGGACAAGGACGTGAATTCAACGGCAACATCCTTGCCGCCTTTGACTTGCAAAATCGATGGTGTCGGATTGCCGTCAAAATAAAGTTCGGAATAAGCGAGGTCAGACAATATCCAGACCTTATTGTGTTTCGCCCATGCAACCAGCCTTTCGTAAAAGGCCAGATCAACGGTCTCGGCGGTCGGATTTGACGGATAGTTTACAACCAATATCGACGGACGCGGCACTGTAAAGGCCATGGCACGCTCCAGCGAGCGGAAGTAATTTTCGTCGGGCGTGGTCGGCACCGAACGGATAGTCGCGCCTGCAATTATGAAACCGAAGGTGTGAATGGGGTAGCTCGGGTTCGGCGCCAGAACGACATCGCCCGGCGCGGTAATGGCCGTAGCAAGGCTCGCCAGCCCCTCCTTCGACCCCATGGTGACAACGACTTCATGTTCGGGATCAACATCGACCCCAAAACGGCGCCCATAATAATTCGCCTGTGCTTTGCGCAGACCGGGAATGCCTTTAGACGCGGAATAGCCATGGGCATCGGGCTTCTGCGCCACTTCGCACAGTTTTTCGATCACATGCGGCGGCGGCGGCAAATCAGGATTGCCCATGCCAAGATCGATGATATCCTCACCCGCGCCGCGCGCCGCCGCACGCATCGCATTGACCTCAGCGATGACATAAGGTGGCAAGCGTTTGATGCGGTAGAATTCTTCGGACATTGGCTCCCGTTTCCGGTTAGTTAATTGCAGAACCGCACTCATGCGCGAAGTTTTCATGCATTTCCAGAAAAACTATAGGCTCATCAATCAACGCGGACGGTTGCCCTTTGCCTTGTGCTTGACCCCATGCTTGGACGGGGGCGGGCCATCCTTACGGAAAGGACGTGCGCCGTCGCGGCTTGAACCACCGCCACGTGGTCCGTCTCCGCGGAAATTGCCGCCACGGGGTGGACCGTCACCACTTGGTGGGCCATCGCTCCGTGAATTAACACCAAGCTTCGCACGTTGCGGACGATCGCCATCGCGGCCCCTGCGCTTGTTTTCGCGTGCGGCTTCCCTTGGCGGACCATTAGCTTGGACAATTTCGACGTCATTGTCCTCCTCATGTCCCGGTTGTGCAATCGACTTAGCGAACTTGGCGACCGCAGCTGCCGCAATTCCAACATGGGTTTCATTTGCGGCAATGCGTATGGCACCAATGTCGTTCTTCGTCACACCGCCACGGCGACACAATAATGGCAATATCCATTTAGGATCGGCATTGTTACGGCGACCCACGTTCAGTTTAAACCACACGGAATCGTCAAACCCTGCGCGATGGTCGTCACGTTGACGTTCACGACTGCCGTCATCCAGCAAATCTTCAGCTTGCGGCATCTTGGCACGATGCACGCGCACCAAAGCGGCCGCTATGTCCTCGGCCGACATAGTTTCGAGCAAGCGGGCGCCCAGCGCGCGGTCTTCGTCCTCAACTTCTACAGGCGTGAGAAGCGTTTCAAGCAGGCGCTCATGGTCCTTGGCCCGAATATCCGCAGCGGTAGGAACCTTGATCCAGTCCGCCTCAATCTTTGCCCCGCGCAGCATGGATTCCACGCGCTTGCGGCGCTGATAGGGCACGATCAATACGGCAGTACCCTTGCGGCCTGCACGACCCGTACGGCCCGATCTGTGCTGAAGCCCTTCTGCATCGCGCGGCAGTTCAACATGCACAACCAACGATAGGTTGGGCAAATCGATCCCGCGTGCGGCAACGTCGGTTGCTACGCAAACGCGCGCCCGCTGGTCACGCAAAGCCTGAAGCGCGTGGTTGCGTTCAGACTGCGAATGCTCACCCGACAAAGCCACGACGTTAAAGCCGCGCTCGGTCAGGCTGGCATGCAAGCGGCGAACATTTTCGCGCGTGGCGCAAAACAGAATAGCGGTTTCCGCCTCATGCAAACGCAGCAAGTTCACGACAGCGTTTTCGATATCCGGTGGAGCAACCGTGACTACTTGATAGCTGATGTCGCCATGGCCGCGGTCTTCGCCAATGGTTGAAATGCGCAAAGCGTCGCGCTGATATCGTTTTGCCAGCGAAACAATCGGCTTCGGCATCGTAGCCGAGAACAGCAATGTCCGCCGGCCTTCAGGCGTAGCGTTCAATATCTCTTCAAGCTCTTCACGAAAGCCCATGTCGAGCATTTCGTCCGCTTCATCCAAGATGGCGACTTTCAACGCCGACAGATCAAGCGCACCGCGCTCCAAATGGTCGCGAAGCCGTCCGGGGGTACCGACAACAATCTGCGCGCCTTGGTTCAATGTGCGGCGCTCTTTCGACGCATCCATTCCACCGACGCAGGTCGCAATACGTACGCCTGCTTTGCTATAGAGCCACATCAATTCGCGGCTCACTTGTAAGGCAAGCTCGCGGGTCGGCGCGATGATGAGCGCAGCAGGCTCTCGGGCGAGGCTAACAATTCCACCATCAAGGATTTGGGGTGCCATAGCGAGGCCAAAGGCCACGGTCTTGCCCGAGCCGGTTTGCGCTGACACGACGAGGTCGCGTCCGACGGCTTCCTCAGTAATTACAGCGTCTTGAACAGGGGTTAGCGTGGTATATCCACGCGCGGTGAGCGCTTCATCGAGAAGCGGGGGAATGTTTTCGAATGTCATTATGCCGCGCCTTTGCGCTCTTTTTTACGCAATGTCCATGCTGCGCCGCACAACAAAACAATCTTCGACAATTTCATTTCCTTTGATATGCCTGTCTAAATGGCCGACTCATCCGAAATCCCGCCTTTTATGGACCCCACTCAGTTCATAAAGTTGTTCGTGCCAACCGGTGCAACGACAACTGACCCCTTAAAGGCCTATCGCGCGGCGTTGGATGCCTGGGGAACCTTGTTGGAACCCCTAGCCAAAGCTGGCCGGGACAAGGTCGATACCACAGATCGCCGTTTTGCCGCGCCGCAATGGGAGCACCCCGTATTCGACTTGGTCCGTCAAAGCTATCAGGTCATGTCCGAACATATGTTGACCGCAGCTGACCAATTGGATGGCTTGTCCGAAAATGATAGAGCAAAAATGGGCTTTGCTCTGCGTAGCATCATTGAAGCGATGAGCCCTGCAAATTCGCCCTTTACTAATCCGGTTGCACTCGAACGCGCCCTAGAATCCAACGGCGCGAGCCTGATGTCCGGGTTGCAGCACCTGATGCAGGACATGCAGCGCGGGCAGTTGACCCATACCGATTCAAGCGCATTTACCCTTGGTGAAAACATTGCGGCAACACCGGGCAAGGTTGTGCACCAAACGCCTTTATATCAGCTCATTCAATATGACCCGACCACGGAAAATGTGCTGGAAACGCCGCTCATCATTTTCCCGCCATGGATCAACCGTTTTTATATTCTCGATCTGACGGCGGAAAAAAGCTTCATTAAATATTGCGTCGACCATGGCATCACGGTTTTTGTCGTGTCGTGGAAATCGGCAGACGCTTCGATGAAGGACATTATTTGGGACGATTATGTCGCGGCGCAGATTGACGCAATTGATACAGTGCGCAGTGCCCTTGATGTGCTAGATGTCCATACGATTGGCTATTGTGTTGCGGGCACGACCTTGGCCGCAACGCTCGCGGTCCTCGCGGCAACGGACGCTGCTGACAAAGTGTGCAGCGCGACCTTTTTTACAGCACAGGTCGATTTTAGTTCCAGCGGCGAACTTTTGCATTTTATCGATGATCAGCAAATTGCAATGACGGAGGCGCTGAGTGCACCGCAAGGTTATTTGGATGGCCGTTTTCTTGCACTGACCTTCAACATGTTGCGCGGTAAGGATTTGATATGGTCCACCGTCGTCAAAAATTATCTGCTAGGTGAAGACTATCCTGCGTTCGATTTGCTGCACTGGAATGGCGACGTCACCAACCTGCCCGCCAAATGGCACCGCAACTATCTCGTCGACCTTTATCGCGATAACCGGCTCGTGAAGCCAAATGATTTGTCGGTACTCGGTACCCCAATTGACCTGCGCCGCGTAAAAACACCGACCTATATTCAGGCCGGCCGCGAGGATCATATTGCACCCGCCGAAAGCGTTTGGAAACTGCAGGAGAATTTCACTGGCCCGACCAAATTCTTATTGGCGGGCAGCGGCCATATTGCGGGTGTCGTTAACCCGCCTGCGCAGATGAAATATCAATACTGGACCAATGACACATCGCCGCCCTCACTCGCGGCCTTCATTGCGGGCGCCACGGAGACGAAGGGTAGCTGGTGGCCCGATTGGCTCGCCTGGCTCACAGAGAAGAATGCCAAGCGAGTGCCAGCGACCGGGCCGCGACAACCAGGCCAAGGCACCCTGAAGGCGCTGGAATCGGCTCCAGGAAGCTATGTGAAGGCACGATGAGATTCAATTGACGTTTACGTAAACGTCGACTAGTCCAGTGTCAGCTTTTTAGGAGAATCGTGATGCAACTCGAATTCAGCCCCGCAGAAATCGCCTTCCAGAAGGAAGTGCGGACATTCATCGCCGACAATTACCCCGAAAATCTCCGTTCTGTTCAAGACGAAGGGCATGATCTTTCGAAGGAAGATTTTCTGTCATGGCATCGCATTCTCGCCCAAAAGGGCTGGATCGCACCTGCATGGCCCGTCGAATATGGCGGTACTGGTTGGACCGCGACGGAGCGTTTCATCTGGTCCGAAGAACTGGCATCTGCCGACTGCGTAGGAACGATGCCATTTGGTCTGTCGATGGTTGGTCCGGTGATCTACACTTTCGGCACGCCTGAGCAGAAAGCCAAATTCCTCCCAGGTATCTTGTCGGGCGATGATTGGTGGTGTCAGGGATATTCCGAACCCGGCGCTGGTTCCGACCTTGCATCTTTGCGTACCAAGGCCGTTCGTGACGGCGACCATTATGTGGTTAATGGTCAGAAAACTTGGACAACCATGGCGCAGCATGCCGACTGGGGCTTTTTCCTGGTGCGCACCGATACCGATGCCAAAGCGCAAGAGGGCATCAGCTTCCTATTGATTGACATGAAGTCGCCTGGCGTGACAGTCCGTCCGATCATCACCTTGGGCGGCGAGCATGAGGTCAACGAAGTTTGGCTAGAAGACGTTCGCGTACCTGTGGAAAATCGCGTTTACGAAGAAAACAAGGGTTGGACCTGCGCCAAGTTCTTGCTGGCGCACGAGCGCACCGGTATTGCCGCCGTTGCGCGTTCAAAGCGCGGCGTGGAAAAGATAAAGGCGATTGCCCGTACCGAACAGGATGGCGACCGCCCGTTAATTGCCAACCCGTTCTTCAAACGCAAGATTTCGGAACTTGAAATTGATCTCACGGCGCTTGAATTTACCGAATTGCGTAGCCTTGCCGGTGAAGCAGCAGGCAAGGGCCCTGGCCCTGAATCGAGCTTGCTGAAAATCAAAGGGTCCGAAATCCAGCAACGGATTACCGAACTCGCGCTGGAAGCGGTCGGCCATTATGGTGCGCCCTATTTCCGCGGCTTTGGCGAAGGCGACAATGAACACCCCATTGGTCCAGATTACGCACACCGCGCTGCACCGACCTATTTCAACACCCGCAAGACGACGATTTACGGCGGATCGAACGAGATCCAACGCAACATCATCGCCAAGATGGTATTGGGGATTTAAGCTAACATTGCACCGTCACCCTGAACTTGTTTCAGGGTCTTAATTCGCAACGCCGAAAGTAAGATGCTGAAACAAGGTCAGCATGACGGGTTATTAGACGGGATAACTATAATGGATTTCAGCTACACCGAAACGCAGGACATGATCCGCGAAACCCTAAGCCGTTTTTTGGCGGACACCTATGACTTCGATAGCCGCAACAAGATGATCGCCAGCGGCACGGGACGTGACCCCGCTATTTGGAAGGCATTGGCCCAAGATTTGGGCATGTTGGGTGCGTCATTCAGCGAAGAGCATGGCGGGCTTGGCGGCGGACATCTCGAAAATGCGCTTATCATGGAAGAATTGGGCAAAGTCATCGCGGTTGAGCCTTATCTCCAGACTGTGGTGCTCGGCGGCGGCGCGTTAAAGGCAGTGGGCGGTGCCGTTGCGAATGCTGTCATCCCTGAAATCATCAATGGCAACGTCATCATCGCTTTTGCCTATGCGGAGCCTCAGGGCCGCTATAACCTCGCCAATATCCGCACGACCGCGAAGAAGGACGGCGCGGGTTATGTCCTGAACGGCCATAAAGGGGTCGTGTACGCAGCGCCATGGGCCACGCATTTGCTCGTCACCGCACGGACAGGCGGCGCGGCCACCGATGTAAACGGCGTGTCATTGTTCCTGATTGACGCCAATGCAAAGGGCATTGTTCGCCGCGATTACCCGACTGTGGATGGTTTTCAGGCGTCTGAAATCTATTTTGAAAACGCTGCAATCCCTGCGGATGCTTTATTGGGTAACGAAGGCGCGGGCCTGCCCCTTATTGAACGTATCGTTGATGAAGCAACAGTTGCCGTCTGCGCAGAATCGTGCGGCGTGACGGCCAAGCTGCATCAGGGTACGTTGGAATATGCGCGTCAGCGCAACCAATTTGGTCAGCCAATCTCGCGCTTCCAAGTGCTTCAGCATCGTATGGTCGACATGTTCATGGAGGTTGAGCAATCAAAGTCCATGACCACAATGGCGACGCTTAAACTCGATCTACCCGCGGCCGAACGTATGGCGGCAGTATCGGCATGCAAGGCAAAGGTGTCGCGCTCGGCAAAGTTTGTTGGGCAAAGTGCCATTCAAACGCATGGCGGCATTGGGATCACGCAAGAGTTGGCCATTGGTCACTTCTTTAAGCGGGCAACGATGATCGAGAACCAGTTTGGCTCTGCGGATCACCATTATGAACGTTTTGAACGGCTGACTTTGGCGGATTAAAGCGCCAGAAATCACTTTTGTGCACTGCACCATTTTTTGTTGACATAGTTTGCATTTGCATTTATTGTGCAGTGCAACACAACAGAAATGGTGCGTACACATGGCTCGCAAAACACAGATCAATGCCCCGGCAAAAACTGCAAAAGTTGCAGCGCCAAAGGTCATCGCTGCGAAAAATGCTCCAAACACCACTGGGAAGACTAAGGTGGAAACATCTGCTGCTTCGTCGGATCCTCAATCCGTGTCTGTTGAAACAACATCGATTGCTCAAGGAGTATCAAACATGACTGACACTGTTAAAACGACTGCAGAAAAGGCGACTGAGTTTTTCGCTGACGTCCGTGAAAAGGCAAACGAAGCTTCGGAAAAGGGCAAGAAGTTTGCTGCTGAAGCCGTTGAATTCAACAAGGCAAATGTTGAAGCCGTAGTTGAAGCTGGCAAGATTGTTGCTAAGGGCGCTCAGGAAATCGGCAAGACCAACATGGAATTCGCAAAGAAGAATTTCGAAGAAGTTCAGGTTGCCGTCAAGGAATTGACTTCGGTCAAGTCGCCAACGGATTTCGTTAAGCTTCAGGGCGAATTGGCCCGCAAGGGTTTCGACACCGCCGTTGCTCAGGGCTCGAAAAACACGGAAGCGATGGTCAAGTTGGTCAGCGAAATGTTCCAGCCAATCTCGAACCGCATCGCGGCGACGACAGAACTTTTCAAGAAAGCTGCATAAGCTCTCGAACGATATTGTACCGGTGGGTCATGCACCTGCCACCCTCTCTCTCCTCCTTTTGGCGGCAGGACGTCGAGATCACCCGGTACAATTCCACAGAGCAACCGTCCTTTCCGGTCAGGAAAGGGCGGTTTCTTTTTGGTGTAGCAGAATAGATGACGAACGGGGGTTGCAGACTCCCCCTGCTCTGACCTATTTCAGTCCGATGAAGATTTTCATGGCGCAAGATGATGATGACAAAAATGGCGGCAGACCCGGGGTCGGCCTGGCTACGCGCACGCGCCCAAAAACCCAAAAACCAAGCCTCTATAAAGTGCTGCTGCTGAACGACGATTACACGCCGATGGAATTTGTTGTGCATGTCCTCAAGGCGTTTTTTCAGATGGATACCGATCAGGCGACTCGTGTGATGCTGCATGTCCACCAAAAAGGGGTCGGCGTGTGCGGCATTTTCACCTATGAAGTGGCCGAAACCAAAGTTACGCAAGTGATGGACTTCGCGCAGAAGAACCAGCATCCGCTGCAATGCACGCTGGAGAAAGATTGAGTAAGGCGGCCCTGATCGTCGGTGCCGGTGACGCCACAGGCGGGGCAATCGCGAGGGCCTTTGCGCGCGAAGGCTATGTCGTCTGCGTCAACCGCCGCGCGCGAAACGCCGATCAGTTGGAAGCACTTGCACAATCGATACGCGATGAGGGATATGAAGCCCGCGCTTACCCCGCGGACGCCCGGATCGAAGACGAAGTCGTGGCGATGGTCGATGCGATTGAACGCGACGTCGGGCCAATTGAAGTTGCCGTTTTCAATATCGGCGCGAACGTCAATTTTTCCATACTCGATATGACCTCGCAAGTGTATCGCAAGGTATGGGAAATGGCGGCATTTGCTGGCTTTCTGATGGGGCGTGAGGCCGCACGCCGAATGGTCGTGCGCCAATCGGGCACTATCATCTTCACAGGCGCAACGGCGAGTATACGTGGCGGCAAAGGTTTCTCCGCCTTTGCTGGCGCAAAGGGCGCGCTGCGGATGCTGGCGCAATCCATGGCGCGTGAGCTGGGTCCGCAAGACATTCATGTCGCGCACGTTCTAATCGATGGTGGCATCGATACGGCTTTCATACGCGGTATCCGTCCGGATTTCGATGCCGCAAAGGCAGCAGACGGCATATTGTCGCCAGACGCGATTGCGCTGCAATATGTTGCCCTGCACAAGCAACATCGCAGCGCATGGACACACGAAATGGACTTGCGCCCCTGGACGGAGAGTTTCTAATGACAAAGCGCTTTGAGTTTCTTTTCGATTTTGGCGGACCGAATAGCTATTTGGCATACAAAATGTTGCCGGATCTTTGTGAAAGAACCGGTGCAGAAGTCGTGTATGTGCCTATCCTGCTCGGTGGCTTGTTCAAGCTTACCAATAATCAGGCGCCAATGATGCGCTATGCCGAAACGCCCGCCAAACAGAAATATGAGATGCTGGAATTTCAACGCTTCGTGAATACGCACGCGATACCGTTTAAGATGAATCCACGTTTTCCTATCAACACGCTACACGTGATGCGCGGCGCAGTTGCGGCCCAGAGGCTCGGCTGCTTTGCGTCTTATGTGGACGCGGTCATGGCGGCGATGTGGCATGACGGAGCGGACCTGAGCGATGTTGATGTTGTGCGCGATGTTCTCGACAAGACTGGCTTAGACAGCGGCGCATTGCTGGCTCTGGCGGATGATCCGGAAGTGAAGGCCCAGCTTATAGCCAATACCGAAGCCGCCGCAAAGCGCGGCGCATTTGGCGTGCCGACCTTCTTTGTGGGTGAAGAGATGTTCTGGGGAAAGGAGAGGCTTGGGCAGGTTGAGGCGGCGCTCACCAAATCCTAAGTTGCGCCTTATCCAATTCCCGCTAAATACGGTACGATGGATAAGATAATCGTACGTGGCGGTAACGCACTCAAGGGCAAAATTCCGATTTCAGGTGCGAAGAACAGTGCATTGACACTGATCCCCTGCGCGCTGCTGACGGATGAACCGCTGACTTTGCGTAATTTGCCGCGCTTGGCCGACATTGACGGCTTTCAGCATCTGATGAACCAGTTCGGCATTTCAACGACGGTTGCTGGGTCACGCCCTGAAGATTTCGGCCGTGTGATGACGTTGGAAGCCACACGGATCACCAGCAACATCGCGCCTTACGACCTTGTTCGCAAAATGCGTGCTTCTATCCTTGTTCTTGGCCCAATGCTGGCGCGCGCTGGTGAAGCGACTGTTTCGCTACCGGGCGGATGCGCGATCGGCAACCGGCCGATTGACCTTCATCTAAAGGCGTTAGAGGCCTTTGGCGTCGAGATTGAAGTAGCAGCCGGCTATGTCAAAGCCATTGCCAAAAAGGGCATTCCGGGTGGGACATACACATTTCCTGTCGTGTCCGTCGGCGCGACCGAAAACGCCTTGATGGCGGCCAGTCTCGCCAAGGGCACATGCGTGCTGCACAATGCGGCGCGCGAGCCGGAAATTGTAGACCTCTGCAACCTGCTTGTCGCCATGGGAGCGCAAATTGAAGGCATAGGCACATCCGATTTGATCATTCAAGGTCGAGACCGCCTACATGGCGCAACCTACCGCGTGATGAGCGACCGTATCGAGGCCGGCAGCTACGCCTGTGCCGCTGCTATCACGGGCGGCGATGTCGAGCTCGTCGGTGCAAAAGCCAGTGAGATGGACGCGACGCTGGATGCCTTGCGTCAAGCCGGTGCTAAGGTCGAAGATACAGGAGCTGGCATTCGCGTATCTTCAGATGGCAGATTAAAGCCGCTTACCATTTCCACGGCACCCTATCCCGGTTTTGCGACCGATATGCAGGCGCAGTTCATGGCCATGCTGTGCATGGCAGACGGCGCTAGCGTGCTTACCGAGACCATATTTGAAAACCGCTATATGCATGTACCCGAACTTAATCGGATGGGGGCGCATATCGAGACAAAGGGCCGCACGGCAATTGTCCATGGGGTCAAAAAGCTTACTGGCGCGCCCGTCATGGCAACTGACTTGCGGGCGTCGATGAGCCTAGTGATCGCTGGATTGGTAGCAGAGGGCGAAACGCATGTTAGCCGGCTCTATCATCTTGATCGCGGTTATGAACGGCTTGAGGAGAAGCTTCAGCTGGTCGGGGCGGACGTCGAACGTGTCGGTGCGGAGTAATACACAACGCTGCATATTGACCTATGGCGCGAAGGAAAGGTTGCCAGTTTTGGATTTTTACAGTATTAATCCCTAAGTGACAGACGAACTTTTCTCAAAAAACAGCGTGTCCAGCAGCCATCCGGTTTTGGATTCGATTCTTTTTAGCCCGATTGCAACAGTCGTCAGCGACCCCACACAGCCTGACAATCCCCTGATTGCTGTGAATGCTGCCTTCTGCGCGCTGACCGGATATTCCGAAGCGGAATCGATTGGACGTAACTGCAGGTTCCTTCGTGGTCCCGACACCGAAAACGGTCAGACCGAAAAATTGCGCTCGGCGGTTTATGGACAACGCCCAGCCTTGGCTGAGCTTATCAACTACCGCAAAGACGGGTCCCCCTTTCGCAACGCGGTAATGATTGCGCCATTATTTGATGATGAAGGAAAGCTTGAGCTTTTCGTCGGATCTCAAATTGAGGTTCTGCCAGAAGAAGAGAGCATTGGACTCGTTCGGCAACAAAAAGCGGCACAAATTGTTGACCGCCTATCGCCACGCCAACGCGAAATACTACAGCAAATGGCGCGCGGTTTCCGCACAAAGCAAATCGCCTACCGCCTGTCACTGAGTGAAAAAACGGTTCAAATGCACCGCATGTTAATGTTTAAAAAGCTTTCAACTTCAAACGCCGCAGATGCGGTGAGAATTGCCGTCGAAGCGGGTCTTTGATCCGACCTTAGGGTTGCAAACTACCAGCCATATCTGGGCCAGCAGCGGAGCCTTGAAGGCCCAGTGTTTTCAACCCGTGACATCACACATGTGGCGGTTCTTTATGCCCGCGCCATTAGCCAGAGCCGAATGGCGCTTGCAAGGCCACAGGGCGTTCGCGATTCAAGTCGCGCGACATCAATCTGCGCCACCAAAGCATTGACCGGCAGGCCATCTGCCTCCGCAATTGCCCGAAGCCGATCCCAAAATAACGGTTCAAGACTGATTGACGTCTGATGCCCGGCTACGGTCATGCTGCGTTTCACAGGCGGGTGATAGATGTCGCTCAAGATCGGATGCCCATCAATACATGTGCTGGCCACCGTTGATCGACAAAGTCGATCCGGTTATAAACCCTGCGTTATCGCTGGTGAGAAATTCGACGCCACGCGCAATTTCTTCAGGCTGCCCAAGGCGGCCGACAGGAATCTGGGCAACAATCTTCTCCATAACATTGTCAGGAATAGTCGACAGCATTTCTGTACCAATATATCCTGGCGCGATGGCATTGGCGGTCACGCCATGTCGTGCGCCCTCCGCCGCAAGGGATTTTGTAAAGCCATGAATGCCCGATTTGGCGGCGGCATAGTTCACCTGACCGATTTGTCCCCCTTGGCCGTTGACCGAGCCGATGTTGACAATTCGGCCCCATTTGCGCTCACGCATGCCCGCAAATACCGCCTTCGCCATGTTGAAGCAGCCCGTAAGGTCAACGCGGATTACCTCATCCCATTGTTCAAACGTCATTTTAATCATTGTGGCGTCCCGCGTTATGCCCGCATTGTTGACCATGATGTCGATCTGGCCATATTCGGCTTCAATGGCGGCGCAGGCATCAATGCAACTTTTATGATCGCCTACGTCCCATTTCCGAACGGCGATGCCGGTACGCAGGGAGAAAGCCATTGCTGCAGCATCATTGCCGCCATAATTGGCGATTACCAGACGCCCCTTTTCTTGCAACTTTAGGCTAATCGCCTCCCCAATGCCTCTGGTACCGCCTGTAACCACTGCCACCTTTGTCATGCGCCGCTCTCCTCGCTCAATTTTGACGATGATTACCGTGCACGCACGCAAGCGCAAGTTGCCGTTAACGTTAGTCGGAAGAATTCATAAGCAGCTGTATCTAATGTTAAATCCAGCCAGCGAGTTCACGACGGATTATGCCTTCTACCATGTCCATGCCGACATCGCTGTCGTTCAGGCATGGCATATATGCGTAATGCGTGCCGCCTGCTTCTTCGAACTGCTCATGGCCCTGCATAGCCAATTCTTCGAGCGTTTCGAGGCAATCAACGGAAAAACCGGGCGCAAAAATTGCGACTTTTTTGGTGCCTTCGCGCGCCAACCGCATCAGCGTATCGTCCGTTGCGGGTTCAAGCCATTTGGCACGACCGAAACGTGACTGGAAACTGACAACCAATGCGCGCCCCATTGCCTCAGACAGCAAACGCGCCGTTTTCTGGCAATGGCAATGATAAGGATCCCCCAATTGCAATGTGCGTTCGGGCATGCCGTGGAAGCTGATGACGATAGCTTCGGGTTCGAAATCAAGTCCGGCAAGCGAAGCTTCAATCGACGTTTTCAGTGCGATAACATAGGCCGCGTCATCATGATAGGCAGGCAGCGTTCGTATCGCGGGATGCCAGCGCATAGCGGTCAATGCGGCATAGGCCTCATCCAAAACAGTTCCCGTCGTTGCGCCAGAATATTGCGGATACATTGGCGCGATCAAAATACGGTTACAACCGGCGGTCTTCATGGCGGCGAGTTGATCAGCGACCGACGGGTTGCCATAGCGCATGGCGTAACGGACATCGGCGCTATCGCCCATACGCGCTTGCAGTGCGTCCGCCTGCCCAGCAGTGAAAAACGCGAGAGGCGAACCTTTGTCAGTCCACACTTTTTCATAAGCTTTCGCAGATTTCTGGGGACGCGTATTCAAAATGATGCCACGCAAAATCGGTTGCCAGATGATCGGCGGAATTTCGACCACACGGCGGTCGGATAGAAACTGCTTGAGGTAGCGTTTCACAGCAGACCTCGTCGGCGCATCCGGCGTCCCCAAATTTACTAATAGCACGCCAATCTTTGGTGTTGCTACGGGCGGGTGATCAATCGGTAATGTCATCATAGTCCTCTAGACAATAAAGGTAATTCGCGCAGCCTGATACCGGTTGCGGAGAAAATGGCATTAGCAATCGCAGGGGCGACAGCGGGAACACCCAATTCGGACACGCCGCCAGGTGATTCATCATTACGAGCAAGTTCAACTGTAATTTCAGGTACATCAACCAATTTGGGTAAATCGATGTCGCGCAACCGCCGTGCAGTGGGAAGCCCGCTTTCAAAATCCGTAGCGGATCCCAATGCTTGCGCCAATCCAAACACGATGCCGCCTTCAATTTGCTGGCGCGCAAGGTCTGGGTTAATCAAACGACCACAATCAGCCATGGCATGAATGCGGTCCACGCGCACGCCGGTGTCGTTTTTGCGGGCGGTCACCATGACGGCAATATGGCTGCCGCGCATGCTGTGGCACGCAATGCCACGTCCGCTATCCGAAGCACCGCTATCCGAGCCAGCCATGATCGCTACCTCTGTCAGGCATCGCGCCAAACGTGACTGGCCAGCCAGCATTTGCATACGGAACGTCAAGGGTTCAACCCCTGCCTTATGCGCCAGTTCATCGATAAATCCTTCAACGAAGAAGCAATTATAGCTGTTGGCAAGGCCGCGCCATGGCCCCGTTGGCATGGGCATCGACACAGGGAAATGGTCAATGGTGATATTTGGTATGGCGTAAGGAATTTGCGCACCTTCCAGCGCAAGCACATCATATTGGCCGGATGCCGATTTACGCGCCTTGTCGGGCTGCTGTCCTTCGATCCGGTGGGCCAACTCACGCATCGTGGAAGCTGCGGCGACACGAACTGTTAAGCCCGTCACCGCGCCATCCGCATTCATGGCCGCAGAAAGCCTGCACAAAGCGGGACTACGGACGTGATCACGGACGAAATCTTCTGACCGGGACCATGTTAATTGGACGGGCCTGCCCACTGCCTTGGCAATGACCGCCACTTGCGCGGCTATGCCATTGTCGAAATTGCGGTCAAAGCTGCCACCGGCTATCACGGGGTGGTGCACAACATCATCCACGTTAATCCCAATGGCTTTCGCCACCGCCAGACGCGCGGCGTGCGGCGCTTGGGTCGCGAGCCACAATTGTAAGCGCCCATCCTTAAAGTTTGCAGTTGCGGAGCGTGTCTCAATCGGTGCGTGTACGGCCGCGCCGACGGTATAATCCGCCTTGAATATCCGTGCGCCTGCTTCCCGTGCCATGGCTGCATCAATATCGCCAACATTGGTGGCGCGAAAGCCGGGACCTTTGGCAATGGCATTGGACAAAGACTGCGCGATTGCGGTGCTGTCTGCCATCCGGCCCTTGGTGCGGAACACGGGTGCCATGGCATCAAGGGCATTGTTTGCCGCCCACCAGTTGCTTGCAACCGCCGCGACCCAGTTATCAGTCTTCACCACCTGCAGGACGCCAGGCATTTTCAGCGCAGCCTTCTCATCAGCCGACAACAGGCGGGTGTCACCCGCTGGCCCAGCGCGAACCGACGCAAACAACATGTCGGGCAAACGGACATCGCCGGCAAAACTTACGCTACCGTCAACCTTGGCTGACAGGTCAAGGCGCGGTGCATCGCGTCCGGACAGCCGGTTGCGTGCCGACGGGTTGAGCGGAATGGGCGACGGTACATCAAGCGCCGATGCCTCAACCACCAATTCTGCAAAGGACAAGCGCCGTTGGCCAGCAATGACAAAGCCACGATCGGTCCGGCATTGCTCCCACGCGATGCCCCAACGCGCTGCTGCTGCCTGACATAACAAAGTCCGCGCCGCAGCGCCAGCTTCACGGCACGGTCTTTCAAATTGCCGGATCGAGGACGACCCGCCGGTCACGACGAACATGTCGCGGCGAGCGATTTCGTTGATGCTACTGGCAACGGGACCAACATGCACATTGAGCGCGATATTTTCTGGTAAGAACGCCGTCGCCCAATCGCGCGCCAACAGTGTGTTGGCAAAGATCGGACTAGCGGGAACCGGCTGCACCGCGACCGAGCGCCAGTCCGCCCCCAATTCACCGGCCACGATCTGCGCCAGCGCCGAATAAACACCTTGGCCAGAATCGCTCTGTGGGATGGCGACGATGACTTTGCCGTCCTCCGCAATTTTCAGCCATGGACCAAAAAGATGCTCCCCATCCGCCGCACGCATGTTTGGCGCATAGCGACGCGGCCATAGGCCCCATGCCACCAAAAGTCCGACGCCTACGCCGCCGCCAACCAGCAGTTTCCGGCGGCTTATGCCGTCCTTTGCTGCTGGCGCTTCATTCATGCAGCGGTATCTTTCGACGAATCAATCCACGCGGAGACTTGCCGCGCTATCGCAGCATAAGCGTCGCTAATCGGTCCTTCACCTAATGCCGGTGGCGTGCCAGCGTCGCTTTCCATCCGGATTTTAATGTCGAGTGGTATCCGTCCCAAGAACGGAATGCCCAATTCCTTCGCCGCTGCCTCTGCACCGCCCGAACCGAAAGGATCGCTCATTTCCCCGCAATGCGGACAAAGATACCCAGCCATATTTTCAACAAGGCCAATGATCGGTACTTTTGCCGTATCGAAAAAGCTGATGGCGCGCATCGCGTCAATGAGGGCAAGGTCCTGTGGCGTGGAGATGATGACTGCGCCGATGGGCTTGTGCTTCTGGACCATCGACAATTGAATATCGCCTGTGCCAGGCGGCATATCGACCACGATGTCGCGGACATTGCCCCATTTGGCATCGACAAGTTGCGACAGCGCATTACCCGCCATCGGTCCGCGCCATGCAATGGCTTGCCCCGGGTTGACCAATTGCCCCATGGACAGAAACGGCACGCCGCCTGCGCCCATCACGGGGATGATCATGTTGCCTTCCGCTTGGGGCTTCACGCCCTCCACACCCATCAATCTCGGTTGCGACGGGCCATAGATATCTGCATCCACCAGACCAACCGAACGGCCAGCACATGCCATGGCGATGGCAAGGTTTGTCGACAGCGTAGATTTGCCGACGCCGCCTTTGCCACTCGCCACAGCAATCAGGCGCGGCGTGATGCGTTCGGCGGTCAACATCACACGCACCGATTGCGCGCCGGCCTGCGTGGCTGCCGTGCGGACATCGGCTTCGATTTCAGCGCGCTGCTCGGCATTTAAGCCGGACACGTCAAGCATCAGCGAGACCGCATTTTCGGTGACCTTCAAACCACTCGCGCGGTTCCCTACAACCGCAAAAATGGCATCGGAAAATATAGCAAAATTGGACATGACTTGCCGAATAGATTCAGAATTGCGGGATTGACACTGTTTTTCTGAAAAACCGTTCCTATAAAGGTTTTATGAGCAGAAAATTTGACAAGCAAGGACCCGTGATTTTGGCAACAGATGGCAAAGGACCTTGGGATTCCTCCGATTCTGGGGAAACAGGCGGCACAAGCAATTCAACCGGACGCGGAGGCGGATCGAAGCCCGACCCCGTGAATCCGTGGGACCCAACACCCGAACCTGCCGGACGCGCTCGTTCGCGCGGACCATCGCTTGAGGAACTGCTGCGCAGAAAAGGCGGTGGATTTGGTGGTTTGCCGCAACGCCCCGACGGTAAAAGCTGGTTCCCGCTTATCATTGGCGGCTTAGTGGCGCTATGGATTGTCTGGACGAGCATTCATCGCATTGGCCCCGAGCAAGAGGGTGTCGTGACGCAATTGGGCAAATATTCTGATACATTGCCGCCTGGAATTCAATTCACTTTGCCTGCGCCACTGCAAAGCATCACGAAAATTGATACGCAGCAGATTCAGACGACATCCATAGGCTCGCCAAAGGCAAGCAGCGAGAATTTGGTGCTAACGAAGGACCAAAGTATCATCGACATGGCCTATGATGTCCGCTGGTCAATTAAAGATCCGGAGCTCTACCTGTTCCAACTCGACAGCCCGCAGGAAACTGTCAAAGAAGTCGCGGAAAGTGCCATGCGCGCCGCGGTTGCTAATTTTGACCTAACACAAGCCATTGGCCCCGGTCGTGGCGCGATCGAACTTGAGGTGCGCCGCCGGATGCAACAGGTGCTCGATGAATATCGGGCTGGCGTGTTGATACAGAGTATCTCGATTCGCCAATCGGACCCGCCAGCTGAAGTCAATGACGCCTTCCGCGAAGTGAACGCGGCGCAGCAACGGCGCGAGAGCTATCTGAACGATGCCCGCGCTTATGCCAGCCGCGTGACCGAGCTTGCATTGGGTGAAACCGCCGAGTTCGATAAAATCTATGTGCAATATCGTGCCGCACCCGAGGTGACGAAGCGCCGGTTATACTATGAAACCATGGAGCAAGTGCTGGGTAAGGTCGACAAGACGATTGTCGAAACGGGCGGCGTAACGCCTTACCTTCCTATTCCCGAATTCCAGAAAAGATCGGCTCCAAAAGCCGAACCCTTGACCGTTACAGGGACAAAGCAATGACCAGCAGCCTCCTTCGCAACCCGATTTATCTCGCTTTTGGCGCAATAGGCGCGCTCATATTGATGAGCATGTCGGTGAATGTCGTTCCCGAAACTCAGCAGGCCATTATCAGCAGCTATGGTAAGGTCGACCGGATCGTGAACCCCTATAAGCCCGGCGAGAAATTCGGCGAGACACGCGCTGGACTTACCTTCCGCATTCCCTTTGTTGAACAGATCCAGATGATCGACAAGCGCGTCTTAAGCGTTCAGATGGAACAGCAGGAAGTGCTTTCCACCGACCAGTTGCGCTTGCAGGTGGATGCCTTTGCCCGGTTCCGCATTACCCAGCCCGCTGTAATGTACCGCACAATCCGAACCGAGGATCGCCTGCGTGACCAATTGCGGACGATTTTGGGTTCATCGCTGCGCAACGAGCTCGGCAAGCGGACCTTTGCCGCCTTGTTGAGCGCCGAACGCGGCGAAGTGATGGAGAATATCCAGACTGCGTTAAACCGCGAAGCGCGCAAATATGGAGCCGAAGTCATTGACGTGCGCATCAAGCGTGCCGACTTGCCAGCCGCAACATTACAGTCGGCTTATAACCGTATGCGCAGCGCGAGAAACCAGGAGGCCATCGCCATCGACGCAGAAGGCCAAAAGGAAGCGCAAATTATCCGCGCTGACGCTGAAGCCGAAGCCGCCCGCATCTACGCCATAAGCTATGGCAAGGACCCGGGTTTCTATGATTTCTATCGCGCGATGCAGAGCTATCGTCAGACGTTCCAGAATGGTGAAGGTGCAAGCAATATCATCTTGTCACCGCAAAACGCCTATCTGGAAAAATTCCGTAAAGGCATTTAATCGAAGGACAAATGCTGTTGGTCGGAGGAATGGCATCCATTCAATCGGCGTTCAGCTTTACCGGGTCAAAGATGAACAGAATTTCTGGGCGTTGCCCAATTGAATAAACGAGAGGAATGATATCCGTGCATTACGCTTATGCAGTTACCACCGCGCTTTTGATGGCTGGCGGAACAGTTGCTTTAGTCAACGGCAACCCTGTCACCGCGCAAACCGGACTATCGGTTTCGGAACAGGTTAACCTCGCCCCCGGCGGTGCGCCCTCCAGCTTTGCGGATCTTGCCGCACAATTGCAGCCAGCGGTGGTCAATATCGCCACACGGCAAAAGGTGCAGGTAGCCACCAGCCTGAACCCGATGACGGGCGAACGCCGCCCTGTGACTCAGGAACAAGCCAGTGGCGGCTCAGGCTTTCTGATCTCTGCCGACGGCTACATCGTCACGAATAATCATGTGGTGGCCGGTGGCCCGGCTGGCGACGCAGTGGACCGGGTGACCGTCACCCTTTTTGATGGTAAGGAATATGAGGCCGAAATCATTGGCCGCGACCCATCATCGGATATTGCTTTGCTCAAGATCCGCGCTTCAGGCCTCCCTTTTGTGAAAATGGTAGAGGCGCAGAAAAGCCGTGTGGGTGATTGGGTTATCGCAATTGGCAACCCCCTGGGGCTCGGCAATACAGTGACCGCAGGTATCATCTCGGCACTTCAACGTAACATCGGCGCTGGTGGCGCTTATGACCGCTTCATTCAAACCGACACCGCAATTAACCCGGGTAATTCGGGTGGACCATTGTTCAACATGAAGGGTGAAGTCGTCGGCATCAACAACCGCCTAATTTCACCAGTCGGCGCGAATATTGGTGTTGGTTTTGCCATTCCGGCCGAAGAGGCCATTCCAGTTATTGAGTCCCTGAAAAAGGGTGTTCGGCCGGAACGTGGTTATCTTGGCATCAGCATTACGCCTGTGAGCGAAGATCTTGCCGACGCACTTGGTCTTGAAAAGAACCGTGGTGAATTTGTCGCGCGTGTCGTCGCCGGTGAGGCAGCAGACAAAGCTGGCCTGAAAGAAGGCGATATCGTTCTGCGCGTCAATAACCGCGAGGTCACGCCTGAAGTAACCTTGTCCTATATTGTCGCGAACATCAAACCTGGAACACGCATTCCTCTCGACATTTTGCGCGAAGGTAAGCCCATGACGCTGACAGCAACGGTTGGCGCGCGTCCACCGGAAGAGAAGTTGGCCCAACGCAATTTCAATCCAGAAGAAAATAAGGACTTCGACAAGCAAACCGATACACCGGATTCTAAGGTCATTCGCGACTCGATTGGCCTCAGCGTCATTCCGTTGGATGCGGAAATAGCCAGAGCGCTTGGTATGACCACAGACGTTAAAGGCGTGGTCATCGACGTTCCAGGTGCTGGCACAGCTGCGCAGGTCGGTTTGCGGCGCGGTGATGTAATCGTGTCAGCCAATTACCGGAATCTGAGCACAGCTGCCGCACTCGCAGCTGCCATTAAAGACGCTCAGGCCGCAGGGCGCGGCGCCATCCTGCTTGGCGTAAAACGTCGCGGTGCGGCGACGCAATATGTGACCGTGCGTCTGGAGAAGTAAAGACGGTTGTCGGCAGCATCAGGCTAGTGCTAGTTAAGCTATGGACTTAATCAGCACTGACTGGCGCGCCGACGCCGAACATATCCTTCCCGACCTTATTGACCTACGCCGGGCTATTCATGCCGAGCCGGAGCTGGGCCTGCAAAATCCCAAGACACTGGCAAAGATAAAGGCAGCGCTTGCTGGCCTTCCGCTTGAGTTTCGTGAGGGGCCATCAACGACGGGCCTTATTGCTACTCTTAAAGGCCCCGCCAATGGGCGTACGGTGCTTCTGCGTGGCGATATGGACGCCTTGCCACTGCATGAAGATACGGGACTTGAATATAGCTCGCTGACTGAAGGCGCGATGCATGCCTGCGGCCATGATACCCATGTCGCGATGCTCGTTGGCGCGGCAAAGATGCTATGCGCCAAGCGCGACCAATTGCCGGGTACGGTGCAGTTCATGTTTCAACCAGGCGAGGAGGGCCATCATGGGGCGCGCTTCATGCTCGACGACGGTTTGATTGACCCCCTACCCGATGCCGCCTTTGCCTTGCACATCATGCCCAACGCCCCGCGCGGGGTGTTTAGTGGGCGCAGTGGTCCATTATTGGCATCGTCCGATGTCCTGACGATCACCGTCAAGGGCGCTGGCGGCCACGCCTCGATGCCGCATGATGCGATTGACCCCATCCCTGTCGCTTGCGAAATTGTGTCGGCCATCCAAACGATGGTGACGCGCAAGATTTCAGTGTTCAATCCGGCGGTCATCACCATCGCCAAAATATCGGCAGGCACCACCAACAATATCATTCCCGAAACAGCGCATTTACTTGGCACAATCCGCACGCTTTCACCGCAGCAGCGGGCGCGGGTAGCCGAGGAATTGCACCGCCTCGCCCCTGGTATTGCCGCCGCCCATGGTTGCAGCGCGGATGTTCATATTGAACAAGGCTTTCCGGTAACCGTCTGCGATGACCGAGCTGTCCAATTCGGACAATCAGTGGTCGAGGACATGTTCGGCCCCGAAAGCTGGATCACGCTCGACACGCCTATTATGGGTGCAGAGGATTTTGCCTATGTCCTTGAAAAAGTTCCCGGCGCGATGTTCTTCCTTGGCGCATCGCATGAAGGCGATGACTGGCGTACATGCTGTGGCTTGCACTCCAACCGCATGGTCCTCGACGACAGCGTCAGGGCGCGAGGCGCCGCCCTTCATGCCGCTATCGCCGAACGACATCTAGCCGACGGGTTTGCCGCCTAAATTACTTACCCGCGGCCTTCTCCACTCCGCGCATCACGCGCAGGACATTGCCTTGAGCAATTTTGGCGAGGTCCGCCTTCGAATAACCGCGGCGGACGAGTTCGGCGAATAAGGCGGGATAGGTTGAAACATTTTCCAGGCCAACTGGCAGTTCGTCCACGCCACCAAAGTCACCGCCAATACCGATATGGTCAACCCCTGCAACTTTGCGGATATGGTCGATATGATCGGCGACTTGCGCCAGCGTTGCCTTTGGTTGCGGGTTGGCAGCAATCCATGCGTCGACAGCGGCCTTTTCGCCAACTGGGTTTCCCGAAAATTCAGTCTTAGCGCGCCCTGCGACGGCCGAACGCTCAAATTCCCACTGACGCCGCTCGGCCGAAGTAAATCCAGGTACGAACGTCACCATAACGACGCCGCCATTTTGCGGCAGGCGTTTCAAGACCGAATCGGGCACGTTGCGTGGGTGCGGCGTTACCGCCCGGGCGTTGCTGTGCGTGAACAAAACCGGCGCAGTGCTCTTATCCAGCACGTCATGCATGGTTGCCTCTGACACATGGCTGATGTCGGCAATCATGCCCAATTTGTTCATTTCGGCGAGCACTTCAAAACCAAAGGACGACAATCCGTCATGCCTTGGCACGTCGGTTGCGCTGTCCGCCCAATCGGTAGTCCGGCTGTGCGTGAGGGTCATGTAACGCGCGCCAAGGGCATAAGTCTGCCGCAGGATTTCGAGCGAACTGCCAATGGAATGGCCGCCTTCCATGCCAATAAGCGAGGCGATTTTGCCCTTTTTCATCGCCGCCTCAACCTCTGCGGCCGTTCCAGCATAACTGAATGTTTCGGGGTATCGGGCCATCATCTGCCGCACGACGTCGATTTGCTGAATATTGCGGGTCACGGCCTCATGCTTGGCCAAAGCGGCATCGACGTAGACCGACCAATATTGTCCCCCCAGATATCCGGCGCGCGCGGTTTTTATGTCAGTGTGCGTTTTAGCAAGCACGTCCGCGGGTAACGCAGACAGATCGAACTTTGAAAAATCACGGTCGAACAACTCGGCAATTTGGTGCGGTGTGTCATTATGGCCATCAACGATAGGCGATTTGGCCAGCACTTCGCGTGCGATTTCCTCGGGCGTCGCGGCGACCGCAGGCATCGCTATGGCCCCCAGCAGCGCGAGGACAGACACATGCACGAATTTACGCAACTGAACAGCTGTGACTTGACATCGAACGTCCATAATACTCTCCAAGTTACCAAATGCGGTTCTGCCTGAAGTTACCATCGGCAGGAAAGCGTTTTGTGGCTATGGCATCAAAATCGTGTCGCGCGCTTCATCTGCCATTTCGGGATAATCGAGCGTATAGTGCAGCCCCCGGCTTTCATGCCGCGCCAGCGCAGACCGGATAATCAAGGCGGCAACCTCGACTAAGTTGCGTAGTTCGATTAGATCAGGGGTGACTCGGAAATGGCTGTAATAATCCTCAACCTCGCTACGCAATAAATCAATCCGGTGCTGCGCCCGCTCCAACCGTTTGGTCGTGCGCACGATACCCACGAAATTCCACATAAACTGCCGTATTTCGCGCCAGCATTGCGCGATAACTACCTCTTCATCGCTGTCGGTCACGCGGCTTTCATCCCATGACCGGATTGGTGGCGGAGGCGGCAGGCGGTCCCAATTGGCCTCAATATGCCGCGCACAGGCATCGCCAAAGACAAAGCACTCCAGCAAGGAATTCGACGCCAGACGGTTCGCGCCATGCAGGCCACTTTGCGTCACCTCGCCAGCGGCATACAGGCCGGGCGCGTCGGTTCGGCCGTCCATATCCACAATCACACCGCCGCAGGTATAATGCTGCGCTGGCACCACCGGGATAGGCTCGCGCGTGATGTCGATGCCAAGGCCAAGCAACTTTTCATAAATGTTCGGGAAATGCGCTTTGACAAATTCTGGCGGCTTGTGGCTGATATCGAGGTGGACATAATCCAGACCATCGCGCTTGATTTCGGCGTCATTGGCTCGGGCGACAATATCACGCGGCGCAAGCTCTGCGCGATCGTCATAATCGGGCATATAACGATGCCCGGTTTTCGGATTTTTAAGGATCCCGCCCTCTCCGCGCACAGCTTCGGTTATCAGGAAATTTTTGACCTCAAGATTGTAGAGGCAAGTCGGGTGGAATTGCATGAATTCCATATTCGACACGCGGCACCCCGCGCGCCACGCCATGGCAATGCCGTCACCCGTCGCACCGCGCGGCGCTGTGGAATATAGATAGGTCCGGCCAGCGCCGCCGCTCGCGAGAATGGTCGCACGCGCAGTGAAGGTCTCCACTTGGCCCGTTTTGCGGTTGAGTGCGTATACGCCGTGAATGCGGCCTGAGGTCGAAAAGCGTTCCTGATGCCGCCCCAGAATTAGGTCGACGGCGACCATATCCGGAACCAAACTGATATTCGGATGCGCTCGGGCCGCGGCCTCTAGCGCTTGCTGCACAGCCCAGCCCGTGGCGTCGTCAACATGGACGATGCGCCGGTGGCTATGCCCGCCTTCGCGGGTCAGATGCCAGTCATTTCCTTCTAGATTGAACGGCACGCCAAGCTTTGCCAGCCGTTCAATCGCGAGCGGCGCATTCTCCACGACAAATTCAACCGTGGCGCGGTTATTCAGCCCTGCGCCGGCGACCATCGTATCTTCTATATGGTTCGCAAAATTGTCGCCAGGTTCAAGCACCGCAGCAATCCCGCCCTGCGCCCATGCCGTTGCGCCGTCGGAAATGGACCCCTTGGCCAGCACCACAACCTTGCGCGTCGCCGCCAATTGCAACGCCGCCGTCAACCCCGCAGCGCCCGACCCAATGATCAGAACATCCGCTTCCATCAAGCAGCGCTTGTTAGGCGAAGGAATACGTCTTCGAGGTCCGCCTCCTTGGTGGTTACGTCGATGATGCCCAAGCCAAGGCCTTGAATGACGGAGAGCACTTCGCCTGCGTTCATGCGGTCTTTGTTGTAGGTAATCTCAACCGTGCGCTCGCCCACGAGCTCGGCCTTTTCAAAGGCTTCATGTGTAGGCGCAGCGGCTACATCGCGGTCCAGCGTTAATACTACTGCCTTTTCGCGCGCCATGCCGACCAGTTCGCGCGTCGGCTTGTTGGCAATCAACTGCCCATGGTTGATGATCGCGATCCGGTCGCACAATTGCTCTGCTTCTTCGAGATAATGGGTGGTGAGCACGACCGTGACGCCTTGGCGGTTCAGTTCCTGCACATAATCCCATAGTTGCTGACGCAGTTCGATATCGACACCAGCCGTCGGTTCATCGAGCACGATGACGGGCGGTGCGTGGACCATTGCCTTGGCCACCAGCAAACGGCGCTTCATCCCACCCGACAGGGTTCGCGCATAGGCATCAGCCTTGTCTTCAAGCCGCACAGCTTTCAACAATTCCATCGTCCGCCGTTTCGACTTGGGCACGCCATACAGACCCGCTTGCAACTCAAGCGCTTCTTTCGGTGTAAAGAACGGGTCGAACATAATTTCCTGCGGTACAATGCCAATGGACGCCTTGGCGTTGCGCGGATGGGCGTCAATGTCGAACCCCCATATGGACGCGCTGCCCGATGTCTTCATCACCAGGCCCGCCAGGATGTTAATCAATGTGGATTTGCCGGCGCCATTGGGCCCAAGAAGACCGAAAATCGAGCCTTGCGCAACGTCAAAGCTGACATCGTTTAGCGCTTGTTTTCCCCCTGCATATTTTTTGGACAGGTTATGGATCGAGATAGCTTGTTCGGACATGTTGTTGCGATAGCGAACGCATGATGTCAGCGCAATGATATGGAGGCTGCGGGCCCAATTATCGTCACCACATCGTGTCTCACCCGTTGCAGCCACGTTGCGGCTTTGCTAAGCGGCGCACATGAACAACAACGCCCCCGAAACAATCCGAGTCCGCGAACCGCGTGTTGCTTGCGACGGCAGTGGAGATATTCCCGCCGCATTGGGCCATCCCCGCGTCTGGCTTCAAATTGATGAAAAAGGCTATGTCGATTGCGGCTATTGCGACCGGCATTTTGTGCTCATTGGTGGCCCGGCGGATAACATTCCAGGCTAAGCTAAGCCCAAGCTTTGCTAAACCGCCCTTCAGGCAGCAGCCGAAAGATCCTGAAGCCGCGCACGGTCGCGTATGGAAACAGTCCGACGATCCGGCAAATGGATAACGCCATCGGCCTTTAACTTAGAAAACTGACGGCTTACGGTTTCAATCGTTAGTCCCAGAACATCGCCAATTTGTCGGCGATCAAGCGGCAATTCAAATGTGTCCAATGCACCGTTATCAACCGTGCAGCCCGTTTCGCCGAGACGAACAGACATTTCGAGTAACAAAGTCGCGATCCGTTCGGTCGCGGTTTTCTTTCCGAGCAGCAGCATCCATTCATGCGCACGATCCAGTTCATTCAACGTCCGGCGCAACAACTTATGTTCTAGCTCAGGATGTTGGCGCGCGAAGCTGTCAAAGGTGGATCGCGGAAAAACACACAGTTCCGCATCGGTGAGCGCAGTGACGCTATAAGGGCTTTGCTGGCCAAAGGGCCGGCCAATAAAATCCGATGAAAAAACAATCCCGACAATCTGCTCGCGGCCATCGGACATACTCATCGAAACCTTCAGCACGCCCTCGATGACATTGGCGACAACGACGGCGTCATCACCCTCCCAAAACATAGTTTGCCCCTTAGAAACTTTGTGTTTTCGGCCCAGCCGTCCCAGTAGCTCAAGCTCGGCTGTTTCGAGCCCGGCGCAAATTGCACGGTTCCTTACAATGCATTGAGAGCAGTCTTTCATATACTTAACGTAGCCGACGCAGCAAAGCACGGCAACCGCACAAAGCGCGGCGACAATAGGTTGGCCTGTTGCTCTGATATGGAGCGGACGGATCGCGCTGCCGTCAAGGCGCGCCCGAATTGCACACACGAAGAATGGTAGCGAAGGAGGGACTTGAACCCCCGACCTATGGATTATGATTCCACCGCTCTAACCAGCTGAGCTACTTCGCCATCCAAGCGTGAATCCCAGCATTTGCGGGGAAGCACGCGGCGCTATAAGCGCGGGGGTTATACGGGTCAAGCATTGTCAGCCGCGAAATGACCATCTTCCGATATGCTCCCACGGCCCGCCGCGATAATAATGCGCGGATAGGCCCGAAATGGCGAGCGGACGCGGGCGGAAGCTGCCCAATAATTGCGCATGGAGCGCCTTGGCAACGGGTGGCTCGACCTTGTTCTGGACCGTGATGTGCAATTTGGGCCGAGCCTGGTCTTGCGGGATCAATAGCCCACGAAACGTGTCGGCCAGTTCCTCCCGCAGGCTGAGCAGCTCGGTGCTATCCACGCGGAACGCCACGGCTTTGCCGAGCAACATCACATCACTGAGATACGCGGCTGGCGCAGGATAGTCCTTCACCAACGCCGCCAGCCGCGATTTTATCTCTGGCAAATGACTTGGCGGCAAATGATGGAACAACGTGATATGCGCATCAACAAAATTGCGTTCGGCCGGAAAATGCGCGCGGCGCAGACCGTTGGCCCATGCTTGGTCGGTCTTGCCCATGTCGGCAGTGATGATGATCGGCGCGGTCATGGGAAGGATGGTAGCACCTGTTCCTAGCAATGAAACAACACATTACCATCAGACGTCACTCTGAACTTGTTTCAGAGTCCATCATGCCCAGCAGGCCGTCGTTTGATGCACATGCAGAAAACAAGAAACAAGATCAGGATGCCTTGCAGAGGACAAAAAAAAGCCGCCCTGTCTTGCAACAAGGCGGCTTTTTGTATGTAGCAGTCGAAAGCTTTATGCTTCGTCGCTTGCCTCAGCCGAAAGGCCAGCTGGTTCAGCAGCAGCCTTGGCAGCAGCTTGCTCTTCGCGGCGCTTTGCATTGGCAGCCGCTTCGGCAGCATCGGCTGCGTCTGCTGCAACTTCAGCTTCAACTTGGGCTTCAATGGCTTCAGCAGCGATCTCGGCCTGTTCGTCTTCGAACATCTGGTCGAGAACGTTGACGCCGTCCTTCTGCAACTCGGCTTCGTCGTCCGAACGGGCCACATTGACCTGAACGTTGACGGAAACTTCAGGGTGCAGAACGACTTTGACACCGAAAATGCCGAGCGTTTTGATTGGGCGCTCAAGCACGATCATGCTCTTGGAAACCTTGGCGTCCTGGGCGACCAGACCGTCAACGATATCCTTGACCGACACCGAACCGTAAAGCTGGCCTGTTTGCGAAGCTGCGCGGATCAGGACGATCTGCTTGCCTTCAACACTGCCCGAAGCTTTTTGCGCTTCATCACGGCGGCTTGCGTTATCGCTTTCAATTTTCGCGCGGTTGGCTTCGAAAACCTTACGGTTGGCTTCGTTTGCACGGAGCGCTTTTTTGTTTGGCAGCAAGAAGTTACGGGCATAGCCGTCCTTCACGGTGACAACATCACCAATTGCACCAAGCTTTTCAACGCGTTCGAGAAGTATGATATCCATGTTTCGGCTCCTTACTTCACGATATACGGCAGAAGGCCGATGTGACGGGCGCGCTTGATAGCTTGGCCCAGCTCACGCTGCTTCTTTGCCGAAACGGCAGTGATGCGCGATGGGACAATCTTGCCGCGCTCTGAAATGTAACCTTGAAGCAGGCGTACATCTTTATAATCGATTTGCGGCGCATCTTTACCTTGGAATGGGCATGACTTGCGGCGACGGAAAAACGGACGTGCCATGTTTTAAGCCTCCTGCTCTGCGCGGTACGCGCGGTCTGGACGAGGTGCGCCACGATCACGGTCGCCGCCACCAAAACCGCCACGCTCACCGCGCTCGCTGCGCTCTGGACGGTCGCTCTTGCGCATCATGACCGATGGGCCCTTTTCATGCGCTTCCACGCGGACGGTCATGTAACGGATCACATCTTCGTTCATGCGTGTCTGACGCTCAAGCTCAGCGATGGTGTCGCCCGAAGCTTCAATGTCGAGCATCACAAAATGCGCTTTGCGGTTCTTTTGAATTTTGTAGGTCAATGTACGAAGACCCCAAGTTTCAGTCTTTACGACCTTACCCTTATTGTCTTCTACAATCTTGGTGGCAGTTTCTGCCAGCGCATCAACTTGGGCCTGTGAAAGGTCCTGACGCGCCAAAAATACATGCTCGTACAGCGGCATGGGCGTTTCCTTGTTCCTACCGATCGCTGACGCAGCACCATGCATACGCCCCTCCGGCTTTCTTCTATTTCGAACAGGCGAACCTGAGCGAAGGAGCGCGGATAGGGGGGATTGGTGCGGAATGCAAGCGATTCGCGGGTTTACGAAAATATGCGGACAGCCCCCTACAGCTTTAACCGCTGCAAGATGCCCGCCGCAAACGCACTCAGCGTATCGTCCCTTGCCCCCATGATGACAATCCGGTCGCCCGGCCTTGCCAGTTCGACCATGCGGTTGCCGCAGTCTTCGCGGCTGGGGATATATTCAGCGTTGCCGCCCGCTGCCGCCACTGCGTCGGTGATGCTTTGGCTGCCAATGCTTTTGTCCACGGTGCCGCCGAAATAGACGGGGTCACAGAGGATCAGATGGTCATCCGCGCCCAAGTTATCTGCAAAGACGCCTGCCAGTTCAGCCCCCATGACGCGGATGGGGCCGTAGCCATGGGGTTGGAAGAAGGCGATGATGCGGCCGGGGAAGGCCTTGAGCGTGGCAACCGTCGCGGCGATCTTGTCCGGGTTGTGGCCAAAATCGTCGATGACCGTGATGTCATTGGCCGTGCCAACAATGTCGAAACGGCGGGCGAGGCCACAAAAGCTCTCTACGCTGCGCACCGCTTGCGCAACGGACACGCCGAGTGCAACGCTTGCGGCAATCGCAGCAAGCGCATTGGCGATATTGTGCCGACCGGGGACAATCAAGGTCACGGGGTAAGCTTCGCCCATCGCATGCAGCGTAAAGCGGCTGCCGAGTGGAAGATCAGTGATGTCGGTTGCACGGAAATTTGCTTCAGCGGAAAAGCCAAAGCTGACCGCGTCTTGCAATGCCATTGGCACGACCAACGCCGCGGTCTCCGCATCATCGGCATTCCAGACACAGGCTTTCGCCTTTTTGGCAAAGTCGCCGAATAGCTGGCGCAATTCATCAAGGCTTTTATGATCAAGGCTGACATTATTGAGCACTGCAACTTCGGGCGTGAATAGCGCGATGGAGCCATCGCTTTCGTCGACCTCCGAAACGAAAGCCTCTCCCTGCCCCACGCGCGCGCTGGCGAAGCGCGCATGATCAGCGACAAAATTCTTCATCACGGCGCCATTCATGATCGTCGGGTCGCGTCCAGCGTCGGTCAATATCCAGCCGATCATGCCTGTTACCGTGGATTTGCCGCTGGTGCCGCCAACCGCAACGCTGCGCGGGGCGGCGTTGAACAGATCAGCGAGGAGTTCGGCGCGGGTCATGCGGGTGCAGCCCAGCGCGTTGGCCTTTGCGACGTCCGGCACACTGTCCTCAATCGCAGCGGACGCAATCAGGATTTGATCGCCACTGATAAGGCCGCTGCCGTCTTGCGGAAACAAGTCAATGCCAAGGCTTTGTAGCCATGCGAATTTCGGCCCCAACCGGCCTTGGTCCAGTGCGCGGTCGGAACCGGCGACGCTTGCGCCTGCATCACGAACGATATTGGCCAAGGGCAACATGCCCGAGCCACCGACGCCACAGAAGAAATAGGATTTGTTTTTGTGCATCAGTGGCGGTTATGAGTTGGCGCGAGTTTTTGCAATGGGACGCTGAACGCTCTGTTCTAAAACCACGTCGCGTCAGCGAAAGCTGGGGTAACAAATGAGGGAAAGAGTGAAACATGCGGATAGCTATCTGCGCGCCATCAACGCCATTTACGCGCGAAGACGCTGCGCGCGTTTCAGCGCTTGCTGCAACGACGCATCCGACCGCTGAACTCGTCTTTCACGACCAATGCTTTGCCGAAGCTGGCCATTTCGCTGGGCCCGACGATATGCGCTGCGCCGCGATTGTGGACGTTGCCAATGACCCAAGCTTTGATGCGGTCTGGTTCGTGCGCGGCGGCTATGGCGCTTGCCGGATCGCACAAGACGCGGTCGCGGCGCTCAATTCAGCAGCGGCGGATAAAATTTACATCGGATATAGCGACGCGGGCAATCTACTCGGCGCGCTTTATGGTGCCCAGATTGGCCGTGTCTGCTATGGGCCGATGCCAGCCGACATCCGGCGTGATGGTGGTGAGGCCGCCGTCCTGCGCGCACTCGACTGGATGCTGCATGAATCGCCGCAGGCGCTTGAGCCGCATATACAGTCAGGCACAAAATATGCGGCGTTCAACCTAATGACCTTGGCGATGATGGTCGGCACGCCGTTAATGCCTGATCTGAACGACCATGTGTTGATGGTCGAGGAAGTCAGCGAATATCTCTACGGCTACGACCGCGCCTTTTTCCACCTCACGAGCCATTTGCAAACTGCCGGGTTGGCTGGATTACGGCTTGGCCGCGTCAGCGATGTGCCTATCAATGATCGCCCCTTTGGCGAAGATGCCGAGGAAATCGCACAACGCTGGTGCGCGAAAATGGGCATAAGTTATCTGGGTCGCGCGGATATTGGCCATGACGCCTACAACCGGATTGTACCGTTCGGGCTTGCAACATGCAGCGGTGCGCCATAGGCGAATTTGCACGAACACGGACCAACAGGAGCAGTTATGCGCGCATTCATTTTCCCCGGGCAAGGCAGCCAAGCCGTTGGCATGGGCAAGGCACTCGCCGAAGCCAGCCCAATCGCGCGCGCAGTGTTTGAAGAGGTAGATGAAGCGCTTGGCCAGAATCTATTTCGCCTGATGTGCGAAGGCCCGGAAAGCGATCTAACACTGACCGAAAATGCACAGCCTGCGATCATGGCAAATGCTATCGCCACATTGCGCGTACTGGAAAAGGAAGGCGGTGTTCGGTTGTCAGAAAAATGCAATTTCGTCGCTGGCCATTCCTTGGGCGAATATACGGCTTTATGTGCCGCAGGCGCCTTGCCTTTGTCGGTGACGGCGGCATTGCTGAAGTTGCGTGGGCGCGCGATGCAGGCCGCCGTGCCTGTTGGCGTCGGCGCAATGGCCGCGTTGCTTGGCGCGGATATCGAAAAAGCTGAGAGCTTGGCCGCTGCTGCTGCAGAAGGCGAAACCTGCACCGTTGCCAATGACAATGACCCATCGCAGGTCGTTATCTCCGGTCATAAAGGCGCGATTGATCGTGCGATCGCCTTGGCGAAGGACCATGGCATCAAACGGGGCATATTGTTGCCCGTCTCTGCGCCCTTTCACTGTCCATTGATGCAACCTGCCGCCGATGACATGGCAAGCGCGCTTGCAACAACGACTATCCAGGCGCCATTGGTGCCCTTGTTCGCCAATGTCACCGCTGCGCCGGTATCCGACCCTGCGACCATATCGGCTCAATTGGTGGAGCAAGTCACTGGCCGCGTGCGCTGGCGTGAGTCGGCAATTGCCATGGCAGAGGCCGGCGTCACGCATTTCGTGGAATTTGGGGGGAAGGTGCTTTCGCCCATGGTAAAGCGCAGTGCAGGCGAAGACATTAACGCATCAACTGTCATCAGCATGGATGACATCGAAGCATTGTTGAAAGATATCTAATGACCGACCAAATTCTCCAGTCGCGCGATGGCGGCATACTGACCATCACGTTGAATATGCCCGAAAAGCGTAACCCGATTTCCGATGTGTCTGTCGTGGAACAAATATGCGACGCGTTCATCGCGGCTGATCAGGATATGTCGGTACGCTGCGTCATACTGACGGGTGCAGGAACGGTGTTTTCCTCCGGCGGTGATCTTAAACAAATGCGTCCGGATAGCGGCGGCTTGCGGGCAGGATTGCCTGCCGAAACCCGCCGCAATTACAAATATGGTATCCAGCGTCTGCCGTTGATGTTCCAAGCGCTTGAGGTTCCGGTCATCGCGGCGGTCAACGGCGCGGCCATAGGTGCAGGGCTTGACCTGACCACAATGTGCGACATTCGGATTGCCGCGTCTTCGGCTAAATTTGCCGAAAGCTTTGTGCGGTTGGGCATTACGCCGGGTGATGGCGGCGCATGGTTGTTGCCGCGCATCGTCGGTTTTTCAAAAGCAACCGAGCTCGCCCTGACGGGCGAAACAATCGATGCCGCAGAAGCCTTGCGTATCGGGCTGGTTACCCAAGTAGTGGATGATGCTGATTTGATGACCGCAGCACGCACGATTGCAGACAAAATCGCCGCAAACCCGACACATGCCGTCCGCATGACGAAACGCTTACTGCGCGAGGGGCAGACCGCTGACCTCAAAAACATTCTCGAAATGTCCGCCGCGATGCAGAGCCTTGCGCATGCCACTGCGGACAATGATGAGGCCATAACTGCGTTTCTCGAAAAACGCGCACCCGAATTTAAGGGGGAATGAAATGTTTGATCTAACCGGAATGACCGCGCTCGTTACAGGCGCATCGGGCGGGATCGGCAGTGCCATCTGCCATGCGCTTGCAGCCCAAGGCGCGCGCCTTGCGGTATCCGGCTCCAACGAGGAAAAGCTGGAAGCATTTAGGGCATCCTTAGGCGGCTACCATGTTGCGATACCCTGCAATTTGGGCGACAAGGATAGCGTTGAGGCGCTCGTTCCTGCTGCGCTGGAAAAACTGGGCCAGATCGACATTTTGGTAAACAACGCCGGCGTTACGCGCGACAATTTAACGATGCGTATGAAGGATGAAGAATGGGATGACGTCATCCGCATCAATCTTGAGGCAACATTTCGCCTCATGCGCGCGGCCACGAAACCCATGATGAAGGCGCGCTTTGGCCGTATCATAACCATCACCAGCGTTGTCGGCACCACGGGCAACCCGGGCCAGGCCAATTACGCCGCGTCCAAAGGCGGCCTCACGGCAATGACCAAAGCGATTGCACAAGAACTCGCCAGCCGCAATGTGACCGCCAATTGCGTCGCACCAGGCTTCATCGCAACCGCGATGACCGAAACCCTGCCTGACGCACAGAAAGAGGCGCTGAATGCGCGTATTCCGATGGGCCGCATGGGCGAAGGCGCCGACATTGGTGCTGCTGTGGCCTATCTCGCCTCGAGAGAAGCGGGCTATGTTACGGGCCAAACAATCCATGTAAATGGCGGCATGGCGATGCTTTAATACATAAGCGTCGCTTGCCACTTGCCAGCGGCTAATCTGCACATTAGGGCGATAGCTGAAATTCATCCTCCCAACCAATAAGGGGCACAAAAAATGAGCGATACTGCGGAACGGGTCAAAAAGATCGTCGTTGAACATCTGGGCGTTGAAGCCGACAAGGTCACGGAAGCGGCAAGCTTCATTGATGATCTGGGCGCAGACAGCCTTGATATCGTTGAACTCGTGATGGCGTTTGAAGAAGAATTCAACGTT